>DBFSDV010000041.1:0-39590 GCA_048417135.1 Candidatus Limivicinus sp.
CTGCCGCTGCCGCCGCCAAACAGAGCCTTTGCAGAGGCTTCGGCCTTTTTGGCCTCCTCCTCGCCGTGGACCAGACTGGTGAGCTCATAGGCCAGTATCTCCTTGGCCTTGTTCAGCTGGCTGCCCTCCCACTTGTCCATCTCGTCTATCTGCTCCAGGGGCAGGAAGGTGAGCATACGTATGCACTTGAGCACGTCCGCATCCCCCACGTTCCGCCAGTACTGGTAGAACTCATAGGGACTGGTCTTGTTGGGGTCCAGCCACACGGCGCCGGAGGCGGTCTTGCCCATCTTCTTGCCCTCGGAGTTGAGGAGCAGGGTGATGGTCATGGCGTGGGCATCCTTGCCCAGCTTCTTGCGGATGAGCTCGGTGCCGCCCAGCATGTTGCTCCACTGATCGTTGCCGCCGAACTGCATGTTGCAGCCGTAGTGCTGGAACAGGTAGTAGAAGTCGTAGCTCTGCATTATCATGTAGTTGAATTCCAGGAAGCTGAGGCCCTTCTCCATGCGCTGCTTGTAGCACTCGGCCCGGAGCATGTTGTTCACGGAGAAGCAGGCGCCCACCTCTCTCAGCAGCTCCACATAGTTGAGCTTCAGCAGCCAGTCGGCGTTGTTCACCATCAGGGCCTTGCCCTCGCCGAACTCGATGAAGCGCTCCATCTGCTTTTTAAAGCAGGCGCAGTTGTGGTCTATGACCTCTTTGGTCATCATGCTGCGCATGTCGGTACGGCCGGAGGGGTCGCCCACGTGGCCGGTGCCGCCGCCGATAAGGGCTATGGGCCGGTTGCCCGCCTGCTGCAGCCGCTTCATGAGACACAGGGCCATGAAATGGCCCACGTGGAGAGAATCCGCAGTGGGGTCAAAGCCAATGTAAAAGGTGGCTTTGCCGTTGTTTATCATCTCTCTGATCTCTTCCTCATTGGTGACCTGGGCGATAAGGCCTCTGGCTACCAGCTCTTCATAGATTCCCATTTTTCTGATTCTCCTGATTCATAATATTGATTTTATTTGTTCTTCTTTATTATTTCCTCGGCGGCCTCGGCGCAGTAGGCGATAAGGACATTGCAGTCGCATTCCACCGCTTTCAGGTCGTTGCAGCGCAGGCAGCCGTGCTCGGCCCTGACTTTGGCGATGAATTCCCTGGTGAGCCGGGCGATACGGTCCTTGGCCTCGGTATCGGTGCAGTCGTTATAGGGGTTGCAGAGGCCAATGGCCATTATCCCCCCGGTCACCGCGCCGCATATCTCGCCGCAGCGCACGCCGCCGCCGAAACCGCCGCTCACCGCCAGCAGAGTTTTCTCGTCCACGCCGGTATATTCCTTGCAGGAACACAGCACGCTCTGGGAGCAGTTATAGCCTTTTCCGTGATATTCCACAGCGGTTTCCTTGATAGACATGTTCTTTCTCCTTTTTATAGTAAATTAAAAGCCCTCCGTCCCTTGGGACAGAGGGCAATCATTGCGGTACCACCTCTGCACATCCGCACCTCACGGCACGGACCTCAGGGAGTGCAAGCACTCCGGCGCTGTATCGGGCGCTCCCGTCATAGCCTACAGGCAGGGCCTTTCGGTATGCCGCTCCAAACCGTATTCGGCGCTCCGCCTCTCCCCCTTCCAGCGATACGGGGTCTCTCTGTGCAGGCCGGAAACGCTTACTTCTGTTCTTCTCAGCGTTTTCCCGTGGATTATACTTTAAATCGCGCGCATTGTCAAGTGCTCCGGGCCAACCGGGCCTTGTACCGGTCCGCGGCCTCCAGCTGCTCCTGGGCGCTGGCCAGGGTAAGGGGAGTCACATTGTCTCCCCCGTGGAGCCGGGCCAGCTCCTGCTTGCGCCCCTCCCGGTCCAGCTTTAAAACGGCGGTATAGGTCCTGCCCTGCCGCTCCTCTTTGGAGATGAGATAGTGGTTGTCCGCCATGGCGGCTATCTGGGGCAGATGGGTCACGCACATCACCTGCTTGCCCAGGGACACGGAGAAGAGCTTTTCCCCCACCCGCTGGGCGGCGATGCCGGAGACGCCGGTATCTATCTCGTCAAATATCATGGTGGACACCGGGTCCTTTTCCGCAAATACGTTTTTCATGGCCAGCATGATGCGGCTGAGCTCGCCGCCGGAGGCGATGCGGCTGATGCGCCCCAGCTCCTCCCCGGCGTTGGCGGACATGATGAACCTTATCCTGTCGCAGCCGGTGGAGTCAAAGCCCTCTTCCGCCTCCACGGGGCTGAAGTCCACGGCAAAGCGCACCGAGGGCATATTCAGTTCCCGGAGCTGGGATATTATCCGTTTTTCCAGTTCCCGGGCAGTCTCCTGCCGCTTTTCGCTGAGCTGCTTTGCAGCCTTGCGGCACAGGGCGGCACGCTCTTTCAGCTGCTTTTCCAGCTTTGCGCTGCGCTCGTCGGCATACTGGATGTCCTCCAGCCTGTTCCTGCATTCCTCCAGATATGCGATGAGCGACTCCTCGTCCCGGCCGTACTTCCTCTCCAGCCGGTTCAGCAGGGCAATCCTGCTCTCCAGCTGGTCGTACTCCTCCGGGGAGAAGTCCAGGGAATCCCTGAAATCCCGGAGAGTCTCCAGGGCGTCGGCCAGGGAGTAGGCTGCCGAGCGTATGCTCTCCGCTGCGCCCTCCAGTTCCCCGGATATGGCGGCAGCCTTATCGGTATAGTAAGCGGCGTTCTGAGCCATGGACAGGGCGTTTTCCTCGCCTCCGTCCAGCAGCTCCACCGCCTGGTCCATAGCCTCTCTGAGCTTCTCGGAATTTCTCAGCAGGTCCCGGCGGGAACAAAGGCCGTCGTATTCCCCCGCTTTAAGTTCCGCCCGCTCCAGCTCCTCTATCTGGTATTTGAGACTTTCGCTGAGCCGTGCCTTTTCTATCTCGTCCATCTGCAGTCCGGCCAGCTCCTTCTTTGTGGCCCTATAGGCAGAGTAGGCCTCAGCAAAGGCGCCCAGCTCTTTCTCCAGCTCCCCGAAGCGGTCCAGATATTCCCTGTGGCGGCTCTCGTCCATAAGCTGCCGCCCGTCGTTCTGGCCGTGGATATCCACCAACAGCAGAGCCAGCTCCTTCAGCTGGGCGGCGGTGACGGGCATGCCGCACACCCGGCAGCTGCTCTTCCCGTCGGCGCTGATGCGGCGCTGGAGTATCAGCTCGTCCTCCGCCTCGATGCCGTTTTCCTCCAGCCATTTCTCGCTGCCTTCCAGATCGAACACCGCAGTTACCGTGCCCTTTTCGGCGCCTCGGCGCACCAGCTCTCTGCTGACTCTCTCACCAAGCACGGCGCCTATGGAGTCGATGACGATGGATTTGCCTGCGCCGGTCTCACCGGTGAGCACATTGAATCCCCGGCCGAAGCTGATGTCCGCCTTTTCTATTACTGCGATATTCTCAATGTGAAGTTCGTTAAGCATGTCTGATACTACCTCGTGCCAAGGGGGATGTTACAAAAGCTGCTCTATCTCGTGGTAAAGCTTGATTGCGGCGTCCGCGTCCTTCAGGGCGAGAAAAGCCGTGTCGTCTCCGGCGATGGTGCCCACCAGCCCCGGGATGTCCATGCCGTCCAGGGTGGAGCCCGCCGCCTGGGCCAGACCGGGCAGGGTCTTGATCACCAGGATGTTCTGAGCCAGGTCATAGGACAGCACGCACTCTTTGAAGATCTTCTTCAGTCTTGCGTCGGTATCCGCCGTGTCCTGACTTGCCGCCATGACATAGCGGTAGTTGCCGTTTGGCCCCAGCTCCTTTATGAGCCGCATGTCTCTGATGTCTCTGGAAAGTGTCGCCTGCGTGCTCTTGACGCCTCTCTCCGCCAGAGCTTCCAGAAGCTGATTCTGTGTCTCAATATCCCTTTGGGATATGATCTCCATTATCACGTTCTGCCTGTCCAGTTTCATTGTGTCACCTCCGTTTATCTTAGTTTTTCGTATGTGGTCTCATAAAAGCTCCTTAGCCCCACGTCTGCCATCAGAGTGTAGTTTTCGGAGCGTTTCACAAGAACAATATCCTCATTTGCCAAGTCTAAAACGGAATTGCCGTCCAGGGAGAGATAGGCCCTGCGCCCGTGTAGCTTCTGCATCTCAACGGACACGGTCCTGTCCGGCCCAAGGACAAAGGAGCGCAGCCCCATCACATGGGGGCAGATGGGACTTATTATAATGTTCTCCGCATCCGGCTCAACTATGGGGCCGCCTGCAGACAGGGAGTAGCCGGTGGAGCCGGTGGGGGTGGAGATGACTATGCCGTCCCCGGAGAAGGAGTTTATCCTGTCCCCGTTGCAGAAGACGGTCATCTTGATACAGTCGCCGTAGCCGTGCATAACCGCGTCGTTGAGGGCGCTGTCTTTGAGGATGCAGTCACCTCTCCGGATGACGGACACGTCCAGCTTCATGCGCCGGCTCATACGCATGCCTCCGCTTATGGCGGGCGCCAGCCGGTCGAGCTCGCTGGGCTCCAGTGCGGTCATGAAGCCCTTGGTGCCCAGGTTCACCCCCAGTATGGGCACCGGGATATTGTGCAGCTGCCTTGCGGCGGCCAGCACCGTGCCGTCCCCGCCTACGACTATGACTGCCGTGCAGCCGGCCCCCACCTCCGACAGGGTCCTGGCAGGGATGTTGTCAGGTAGATTCAGCTCTTCATCTTCCGCAAAAAGCGGACAAAGGCAGGTTTGGAAGCCTGCGTTTTCCAGTCTTTTCTTTATATCCAGCGTAATGCGGTAATCTTCGTCTCTGAAGGGATTCGGACAAATAGCGATCATGACGACGCTCCTATCACAAAGCCTCATGAGAGGCCTCCACAAGGGCCTCCACATCAGGAGCTGCCCCTTCAAACAGGCCGTTTTTCATATGGCATATATATTCAATATTCCCCTCCGGTCCTTTTATGGGGGAATAATCCAGCCCCATGACGGTGAGCTCGGCCTGAGGTGCAAAATCCAAAATATTGTGGATAACTTCGCAGTGAACCTTACCGTCCCGCACGACGCCCTTTTTGCCCACCTCTTCCCTGCCCGCCTCAAACTGGGGCTTGATAAGGCAGATTATATCGGCGCCGGGCGCCAGCAGCTCTTTCACCGCCGGCAGCACCAGCTTTATGGAGATAAAGGACACGTCCATGACTGCAAGCTGTATCTCCTCGGGGATCTGCTCCCGGGTGACATAGCGGAGATTGGTGCGCTCCAGGTTCACCACTCTCTCGTCGGTGCGCAGCTTCCAGGCCAGCTGGCCGTAGCCCACGTCCACGGCGTAGACCCTTGCCGCCCCGTGCTGCAAAAGCACGTCGGTAAATCCGCCGGTGGAGGCTCCGCAGTCGATGCAGATTTTCCCCTTGGGGTCCACGGGAAAGACTTTCAGGGCCTTGTCCAGCTTGAAGCCGCCCCTGCTGACAAAGGGCAGGGCCTCGCCCCGGACTTCCACTTTGGCGTCCGGCGACACCGGGGTCCCGGGCTTGTCTGCCCGCTGGCCGTTTACGAAGACCAGGCCGCTCATAATGGTGGTCTTGGCCCGCTCCCGGCTCTCGGTATAGCCCAGTTCATAGACCAATTGATCCAAACGCAGCTTCTTCATTGCGCCGTGACCCCACTGCCGCAGAGCTCCTGGGCCGAGTCCGCGATTCCGGCGGCATCAAGCCCTTTTTCCTCCAGCAGCTCGGAGACCTTGCCGTGGCTGACTATGCCATTGCCCAGATTCAAAAGCCGGGCTGCCCTGAGCTCAACGCCGTTGGTGACGGCAGCTGGGAGTATCTCGGAGCCCACGCAGCCGGACTGACAGACCTCCTCCGCCACAAGCAGGCGGCCGGTCTCTTTCAGGGACTCAAGGCAGAGGCTGAACTTATTGGGGCGCAGCATGCCCAGCTTCAGCACCTGGGCGGAAATGCCCCGGGCTTCCAGCTTGTCGGCAGCTTCCATAACTTCGTTTACCAAGGTGCCGTAGCAGACGATGGTGATGTCCCTGCCCTCCCGCAGGACGGACTCGGCAGCCACCAGGGAATCCTTATAGGCCCCTTCGCCGCCTCTGGGATATCTCACGGCCACTGGGCCGTCAATATCGTGGAGGGCATAGGCCAGCATGTCATGGAGCTCCTGGAAGCTGGCCGGGGCCAGAATGGTCATGCCCGGCACGGAGGAGAGAAAGCTCACGTCGAACACGCCGTGGTGGGTCTCGCCGTCGCTGCCCACAAGGCCGGCCCTGTCCACGCAGAAGACCGCGTGGAGCTTTTGCAGGGACACGTCGTGTATCAGCATGTCATAGCTGCGCTGCAGGAAGGTGGAATAGACGGCAAAGACCGGTATAAGTCCCTGCTTTGCCATGCCGGCAGCCATAGCGGCGGCATGGCCCTCGGCGATGCCGGTGTCAAAGAACCTGTCCGGATATTTTACGGAGAAGCACTCTATCCCCGTGCCGCTGGCCATGGCGGCGGTTATGGCGACGATGCGCTGGTCGTCCTCGGCAAACTGGCACAGGTATTCCCCCAGCTTATCGGAGAAGCTTATCTCGGAGGGCGAGAGGACGCCGGTCCGGGCGTCAAAGCTGCCCACGCCGTGATACTTGTCCGGATGGGTCTCGGCGTAGCTGCAACCCTTCCCCTTGCGGGTGATAACGTGCACCAGCACCGGCTCCTGCATATCCTTGGCAAGAGCTATGGCCTTTTCCAGGGAATCCAGATTGTGCCCGTCTATGGGGCCAAGGTACTCCAGCCCCATCTCGCTGAAGATATTGTCCGGCAGCATCCAGGACTTCAGCCACTCCTTGAGACTGTGGCTGAACTTATACATCAGAGAGTCCTTCCGGAACAGGGTCCTGTACCATTTCTTGAAGCTGATGTAGCCCGGTCTCATGCGCAGCATCTGCAGCAGCCTGGAGGTGCCGCCCACATTTTCACTGATGGACATGTGGTTATTGTTGAGGATGATCACCATGGGCTCGCCGCTGGCGGCGGCGTTGGAAAGTCCTTCATAGGCCAGACCGCCGGTCAGCGCGCCGTCTCCGATGACGGCCACCACGCTGTAATCCTCTTTGTTCAGGGTCCTGGCCCGAGCCATGCCCAGGGCGACGGAGACCGAGTTGGAGGCGTGGCCGGCTATAAAAGCGTCATCCACAGCCTCATGGGGCTTTGGAAAACCGGAGATGCCGCCGTACTGGCGCAGGGTGGAGAAGGCCTCCCGCCGTCCGGTTATTATTTTATGGGTATAGCACTGATGGCCCACATCGAAAACTATCCTGTCCACAGAACTGTCGTATACTCTGTGCAGGGCGACGGTGAGCTCAACGGTGCCCAAGTTGGAGGCCAGATGGCCCCCGGTCTTGGATATACTCTCTATTTCAAATTCTCTCAGTTCAGTGCAAAGGAGCTCAAGCTCATCCCGACTCAGTCCCTTTACATCATTTGAACAATTTATCTTTTCTATTACGCTCAATAATTACACTCCAGAGCGCGGAGCCGCAACTCCGCCTTTTATTTGTTTCTGCTGGCCAGGGAATCGGCCAGGCGGCAGAGAAATCCCGTATCCTCAAAAGCTTCGCTCAAAACCTCTTTAGCAAAATCGGTGAGCTTGCCTATGGTCTTTTCACAGCCCTCCTTGCCCATGAGCACCATGTAGGTGTTCTTGCTCTCCTTTTCGTCGGAGCCCACGGGCTTGCCCAGCTCCTCGTCGGTGCTGAGCACATCCAGCATATCGTCTCTTATCTGAAAGGCCATGCCGATGGCGGCGCCGAAATGTCCCGCGGCGTCCATCATCAGCCGGTTCCCCCCGGCGGCGGCCACTCCCATCTGGCAGGCGGCCACCAGCAGAGCCCCGGTCTTCCGGGAATTTATCTCCGTCAGCTCCTGCTCGCTGAGCTCGCGGCCCTCCCAGCTCATATCCAGATACTGCCCGCCGCACATGCCGTCTATACCGGCGGCCCCGGCCAAAAGCTCGGCGCAGCGGGCCCGGCGCTCGGCAGGGAGCCGGGAGCGCAGAATGGCGCCGAAGGCCTCGGCCTGTAGGGTGTCCCCCGCCAGGACGGCGGTGCACTCCCCATATACCACATGGTTGGTGGGGCGGCCCCGGCGCAGCTGGTCGTCATCCATGCAGGGCAGGTCGTCATGGATGAGGCTGTAGGTATGGAGCATTTCTATTGCGCAGGCCACAGGCAGCGCCTGCTCCACATCTCCGCCGGAGATGCGGCAGAATTCCAGCACCAGCATGGGCCGGATGCGCTTGCCACCGGCCAGGAGGCTGTAGCGCATGGCTTCCCCAAGCCTTGCCTGGGGGAATTCCTCGCCCAGGAGGAAATATTTTTCCAGAGCGGAGTCTATCTTGCTCTTGTATTCGTCAACAGTCATTTCAGTTTTCATCCTCAAAGGGCAGCTCCACAGGCTCCCGGTCGGGACCCTTCTTGAGCTTGACCACTTTCTGTTCCGCATCGTCCAGCATCTTGCTGCACTGCTTTATAAGTCCGGTCCCCTCTTCGTAGAGGGCAAGGGACTCGCTAAGAGGCAGGTCACCCTTTTCCAGGTGGCGGACTATCTCGTCCAGCCTGCTGAGGGACTGCTCAAAGCTCAGCTTTTTAACGGCCATCCGGGCCTCCCTTCTGCCGCCGGTGAAGCCGGGACTCTGCCCCCGGCGGCGGGAGAAGAGCCGTGTAAAAGCCGCTGGGTACAAGCGGCACGGGAAAAACGAACAGAATATGGATAGGCAAAGATATGTTATGCGCCGGTTATTTGTCGGGGCGCTTTGACACCGAAGACACCCGGCATTGGGCGCTGCCGTCCCACAGCCGGAGATTCAGGGGGTCCCCCGGGGAGAGCATGTCCACGCTCTTGACGGTGGATCCGTCCTCCTTTTCGGCTATGGCGTAACCCCGGTACAGCACCCGCAGGGGGCTCATAGCGTGCAACGCGGCGGTGAGAGCCACAAAGCTCTGCCTGCAGCGGGAGAGATTGCGCTCTTCCGCCGCCGCCAGTCTGTCTCTGGCGTGGTCCAGCTCTATGCGCCGGTTGTCGATATGGGCCGTCGGGTCGGTGATGACCCGCTTGCTTTTGTAGGTTTCCAACCTTTCGCCGAGGCTTTGCAGCTTTTTCCTCATAGCCTGGTCGGCCCGAATGCCGTAGCTGTCCAGGGCATCCCGGATGTCCCGCTGGTCGGGCACGGCTATCTCGGCGGCATTGGAGGGGGTCGAGGCCCTCATGTCCGCCACATAGTCGGCAATGGTCACATCCGGCTCATGGCCCACGGCGGAGATCACCGGCAGCCGGGACTCATATATGGCCCGGGCCACTCTCTCGTCGTTGAAGGCCCACAGGTCCTCCATGGAGCCGCCGCCCCGGCCGGTAATGATGAGGTCCGCCACATTGAACTCGTTGGCATAGCGTATGGCCCCCACTATCTCCGGCGGGGCCTCCACGCCCTGGACCCGCACAGGCAAAAGCACCACCTGAGCCATGGGCCAGCGATGCCCCAATATGCGTATCATATCATGGACTGCCGCCCCGGCGGAGGAGGTGATGATTGCTATGCGGTTTGGAAACTGAGGCAGGGGCTTCTTGTGGCTGCGCTCAAAGAGCCCCTCGGAGGCCAGCTGGGCTTTCAGCTGCTCAAAGGCCACCTGAAGGTCCCCGGCGCCCTCCGGCATTATTGCGCTGCAATAGAGCTGGTAGGTCCCGTCCCGGGGATAGACGGCCACCCTTCCGTACACGGTGACGCCCATGCCGTTTTCCGGCCTGAAGCGCAGCTTGGAGGCGCTGCTTTTGAACATGACGCAGCGCAGGCTGCTCTCGCTGTCCTTCAGGGTGAAATAGTGGTGGCCCGAGGGATATATTTTATAGTTGGACAGTTCGCCCCGGACGCAGACATTGGAGAGCCTGGGCTCCTGGTCCAGAAGCCCGCGGATAAGGTTGTTAAGCTCGGTGACGCTTATGCTCTGGCGTTCCATGGCTCACTCCTGGGCGGGCACATCCCTGTGCAGTTCGCCCCTCATAAAGCCGCCAAGGACGCCGTTGACAAAGGCCACGGTATCCGGCTCGTCGTAGCCCTTTGCCAGCTCGACGGCCTCGTTGATGGCGGCGGCGTTAGGGATCTCGTCCATATAGAGGATCTCACAGATGGCGCAGCGCATGACGGCAAGAGCCGTGCGGGAGATGCGCTCCAGCTTCCAGCCCTTGGAGTAGCGCTCTATGTATCCGTCTATCTCGCCGCGCTTGTCGGCGGTGAGCTGGACGAGACGTCTTATGTATGCCAACTGCTTTTTGTCGGGCCGCTCCTTGTAGAGCTCGTCCTCCTCCTGCAAGCTGGCATAGTGCTCAGGGGCAAAGAAGTCATCCATCAGCTCGGCGGGCTCGATCTTCCGCGAAGCTGCCGCAAAGCCCAGCTGGATGGCTATCTCCCGGGCTGTAGTTCTGGTCATAGATTATACCCCCGGAACTTACTTCTCAAAGGCCACGCCGGAAACGTGAACGTTCACTTCCGCATTCTCAATCCCGGTGGTAGACTGCACCACGGACAGCACCTTCTCCTGCACGGCCTTGGCCACGCTGACGATGTTCCGGCCGTACATGACGGTTATGATGGCGTCCACGACTATCTTGGACTCCACAAACTGGACCTTGACGCCCTTAGCCACGGTCTTGAGGCCGAAGAGCTCGGCCAGCTCTGCGCCGGCGGTATTGGACAGACCGGCAACGCCGTCCACCTCGGTGATGGCGGCGCGCACCATGCTGTAGATGACATCCTCGGAAATATTGATGCTGCCAAGCTGTTCGTGGCAGGTGATATAATTCTCGCCCATAGTTATCCTCCTAAATGATTTCGTTATATTTTAACATGATATACTCAAAAAATAAAGTACAATATTCAAATTTCAAAGGGGAGCCTGAAATTTATTCAGGCTCCCCGGTGTCAGGGAGCCTGAAAACTTTCAATATTTTAAGCTTTTACCTCGATTATGCTCAGCTGAGCGGCGGTATACTGGGTCTCGCTGCATATCACATCCGTTATCCTGGCCACGGCCTCCTCGCTCAGGCCCTCTGCCGGAGCGGGCACCGCCACGGTCACGGTGTCGTTGCCTATGTACACCACGCACTCGTCAAAGTCCTTGGCAATGAGCAGGTTTTCTATCTGGGCCTCCTGCATGGTGCAGGTGGCCATGGCGGAGATGGCGTTCATGGCGCTGTCGATTGTCTCCTGGGAGGCGGTCTCGGAGGTGGCCGCCGTCTGCAAAAGCTCCAGGGCCTCGTCTCTGGACACCTGTCTTGTGAGCCGGGCCTCGGCAAAGTACTCTCCGCCGGTGCTCACCAGACTGTCCTCAAACTCGGCGTTGGCCTCCATCATGGCCTCGTCCTCGGCAGATACCATCTCCGAGTCCGGCGTGCCCCATCTGTTGTTGTAGGACCAGTTCAGAGCCACGGCCGCGCACACGAACATCAGCACCGCCAGCATCGTAAGATTTCTTTTACGTTTTTTCATATTTGCATACTCCCCCTAAGCTTTAATCTGCCATTTTCAGAATCGTGATCTTATCCGATGCAAAACCAGTATATGAACTTACCGCCCGGATAATATCCAGCCTCACCCGGGCGTTCTCAGCTCCCGTACAGGCCACCACCACTCCGCTTTCCGATATGAGCACCCTGGCCTCCCCCACGCCCTCGGTCTGGGATAGGATGAGCGCCATCTGCTCATCCCTGCTCTCGGCCTCCTCAGCCTGGAAGCTCCCGGTGGGCAGCAGCATCAGCGCCACGCCGATGACCAGCACCACCAGGGGATATTTGAATTTCTCCAGCTTTTCAGCCTTTGCTTTCAGGCCTTCACTCACCGTTCCACCGCTGCCTTTCGTAGGGTATGCCCAGGTCGGACTCCAGAATGTCGGAGAGCCTCTGCCGCTCCTCCGGGCTGCAGCCGGAGCTGAGCTCGGCTCCCCAGGGCATCCAGAAGCCCTCCAGGCTCCACTGTACTTCCACTTCCGCGCCGCCGAGTTCTATGTTCAATTCCTTGGCTTTGTCCAAAATATATGCCTCGTATTCCTGTTCTATGACTAGGCGCTTGAGCCTCTCCCCCGCCTCCTGCCCCTGCTGGGCCAGGCTTGTCTCCAACTCGTGGAGCCGGGCATTCTCCAGGGCGTAGGCGTCCATGTCCAGCTCCTTGAGGGGGCTGATGACGGCCAGAATGAGGCTTGCAGTGCACAGTATCTCCGCCACCCGCTTCACTCCGCCCTCCGGCAGTATGCTCAGCGCCGCCCCGCACAGCAGCGATACCGCGCAGAGCTCCCGTATTCCCTGATACACTAGAGGCCCACCGCCTTTATCCCCGCCGTTATGGATATGAACAGCATTATCCCGCAGCAGCCCAGCAGCCCCAGCAGCAGGCCCATGGCCGTGCTCACGCTGGCTATAAGGCCGGAGAGCCGGCTGTTGGGCGCCATGTCCGAGGCGGCGGCCGCCGCCCTCAGCACCAGCATCCGCACGGACAGCAGGGCAAAGGGCCCGGCGCACATGGCGCAGACGGCTATGAGCCCGAAGACCCCGGCGGAATTTTTTATCACCGAGGCCGCCGACAGTACTGCCCCGGAGGCATCGGAGATGATGCCCCCCACCACCGGCAGCCCGGTGGAGATGACGGTGCGGGCGGTCTTCAATGCGGCGGCATCTATGCTCCCCGTCACCAGGCCCGTCATGCCGATGTAGGCGCTGAAGGCTATGGTCATCGCCGTCATGATGGTGCCGGCCATCCACTTGGTGAGCTTGGCTGTGTTGCTCAGCAGGGAGTTGGGAAAGACGCTGCCCGCCACCGCCAGAGCCAGATAGGAATAGACCAGGGGGATTATGAGCTTTTGGGATATGCTCATGAGTACGTCCAGGGCCAGGCAGGTGGCCGCATACTTTGCCGGGGCCGAGCCCACCGCCCCGCAGGCGGCGGCAGCGGTGAATATTGCGGGCAGGGCCGCCTTGGAATAGTCCGACAGCTGGTTTAGAGCCGATACCGTCTGCTCCACTATGCTGTCCATGTTCCCCAGCAGACTGACGGCGGCGGCGCAGCAGCCGGCTATGTTTATGTATTCTTTTATTGGCTTTCCGCTGCACAGGGAGCCGGACAGGGCGCAGAGCATCGAAATGGCTATGAGAGAGCAGGCGGTCTTCAGCACCTCACCCAGCTCCCCCTTGACACTGCCGACAAAGCTCTTCCACAGCCGCTCCAGGGCGTTTTCCGTGTCATAGCTGCCGTCCACCTTGAGACTGCCGCTTATCTCCCGGGCTTCCTCCGGCAGTTGCTCCTCCACGGCATATATCCCCGTCTCCCCGGCGGCCTGCTCATAGATATCCCCGGCGTAGGCGGGCGCCGTGAAGGCGGGCAGCATGAGCAGCACCAACAGCAGTACTCTCATGTCATCCCCCCTATCATTTTCAGCATGCTCAGAATAAGGGGCATGGACACCCCTATGGCGCAGAGGGTCCCTGCCAGGTCCAGCGCAGCCGCGGCGGAGCTCTGGGAGGCGTCCCGGCATAGCTCGGTGCTTATCTTTGTCACCGCCCCTATGCCCACGCATTTGAGCACCGGCGCAATGAGCACGTCGGCGCTGCCGCTTATGTTTTTCACCGCTGCGGCAAGCTCCGTCAGGCTGGAGGCAAAGCCCATGGCGGCGGCCAGGATTATAACGATGGCCGCGGCGCTGAGTACCACGGACATCTCCGGGTTTGTTCGTTTTATCAGCAGGCAGATGATGCAGCTGAGCAGAGCAGTGGCCGCGCATTTTATTATCATATCCATATCCTACAGCCCGAACAGCGACTTTATCATGGTGAAAAGCTCGCTTATCTTCTGGACCACTATCATCAGCACCACCACCAGGGCGGTGATGCTGGTCATCAGGGCCTGCTCGTCCCTCCCGGAGCGCTGGAGCAAAATGTTCAGCACCGCCACCAGTATGCCTATGGCGGCTATTTTAAAGATCAGGTCAACATCCATGCTTTTCTCCTAAATAAGTACTATAAGCAGCAAGGCGCCCAGGGAGCAGGCCAGGCCCAGCCCCATCCTTTTCTTTTCCGGCAGCCCGGCGCTGCAGGCCGACTCCCGGCTCTCCAGCGCGCCTATGCAGCCGTCCAGCTCCGCCAGCTGCCGGGGCAGCTCGTAGCGGCCGAGACAGCGGCCCAGGGAGCGCAGGGCTTCCCTATCCCCCTTGTCCAGAGCGGGGAGGGCGGCTTCAAGGCTCTCGCTCCACAGAGCGCTGAACTCCTTCTCCCCCAGCTGCCCCAGCCTGGAGCACAGCTCCCCGGCAAAGGCCCCGGCAGCGCCGCTGCTGCGCCTGAACTTTTCCATCAGCTGGGGCAGAGGCGCAGCCCTGCTCTCCAGCTCGCCCCGCATTTCCCTTAGCATCTGCAGAAGGGAGCGCAGGCTCTCCAGCTTTCTCCGCTCCGCCGCCACATAGCATATCCCCAGGGCCGGGGCGGCCCCGGCTATAAGCAGGGCGCCTAGTATGTGCAGAGTCATAGCTTCTCCAGCAGGTAACGGCGCTTGTCCCCGTCCCTGTATATGGTCAAAATATTTTTGAAAACTCCCGTTTCAAAAAAGCTCCTGTACATGGGCCGCTTCAGCATGTCCTGCATGTCCCGGCCGTGGGCGCTGGCCAGTATGCCCACGCCGCAGCCTATTATTTGCTCTATAACCTTCCTGTCCTCCTCCCGGCTTATCTCGTCCATGGCTATCACCTGGGGGTTCATGCCTCTCAGCAGCATGCTTGTCCCCAGCTCCTTGGGCACTCCCGAGATCACGTCGCTGCAGCGGCCCAAATCGAAGCAACCCGAGGCGGAGAGCTCGCAGCGCTCGTCCAGTACCGAGACCCGGATTCCCCGCTGGGATATCACCCGGATGAGCTCCCGCAGCAGCGTGGTTTTCCCCACTCCCGGAGGCGAAATTATCAGGGTGTTCTCCGGCCCGCCCTCCATAAGCCTGTCTATAAAGCCGCTGCAGATACCCCTGCACTCCCGGGGCAGGCGTATGGCCAGGGAACTGTACTCCCTGAAGCCCAGCAGCTGCCCGCCGCTCATGGCCGCCTCGCCGCACAGGCCTATGCGCAGGCCTTTGTAGCTTATGTAGCCGTTGACCATGGCAGGGGCGGCGGAATGGAGGGAGGCCCCGGTGGCCTTTTCCAGCACCTGCATAAGCTCCTCACTTTTGAGCTTGTCACCGCCGGCCTCCCGTTCATGGCCGCTCAGCACCAGGGACAGCTGCCTGCCTGTCCTCAGGCGTATCTCCTCCACCCCGGTAATGCCGCTGCCGTATAGAATTTCTCTCAGCCGGGCGGGCAGCAGCTCGCAGGCCGTTTTGAAGCTGTCCATCCTATCACTTCCTTGAAACACTCTATGCCGCCCACGGAGGAAATATTCTTGAAACCTGAGACAGTATGTGCTATTATTTCATAAAAGCTTTTTTCGGGAGGAACACATATGCAAATGAAAATCCTGGGCGGCGGAGCCCTGATGGTGCTGGGCTGGCTCTGGTTCTATCTCTTTGTCCGCCAGTTCCTGTTCAATTTCTTTACCGCCTATCCTCTTATAAAGAAGATGCAGGCTGCAAAGGAGGACCTTATCGCCATCGGCGCAAGGCGCTATACCGCCGTCTCCGTGGTCAGCTGCGCCGTGGTCTGCGCCATAGTCATTGCCATAGTCGTCATCTTTTGCCCCTGGTATTTCATTCTCTGCTTCTTCGGCGGAGCCCTGGTGGCCCTGGTGATGTTTCTGCCCCTCCTGGGCCCAAGCAACCGTCCCATGTTTGACAGCTTCTGCTCCACCTATTACCGCTTCGTCCCCGACGACGAGCTGCGCACCGCCATGTACAACAAGAAGCCCAGCCAGATGAAGGTACGTCTCCATGATATGGGCGTGAGCGCCGACTTTATCCCTGAGTTCAAAAAATGAACCGCCGGCACCAAACCAAATAAAAAAAGGCAAAGACCCTTGCTTTTCGGTCTTTGCCTTTTTTGCTGTCCGCTTTGCCTATCTCTTGCGTATGATGATTTTTATGAAGTTCAGATACTTCCCGGCCCCGGCCTCCATGGCCTTACGGTCATGCCGGGCATAGGGGTTGTCCTGCCTGAGCCAGTCTTGCCACACCTGGTCCATGCCCTCCATCTGCCGCACCGCCAGCAGGTCGGCTCCCCGGGCGGCGCTGAGGACGGAACGCCAGTAGTGGACGTCGTGCATATAGTCCAGCTGGTCCGGGTTCCAGGAGAACAGCAGCTCCCGGGGCAGGCGCTCATGGCAGTCCCTTACCATGCCGGGTATGGCGATATAGATATAGCCGCCGTGGCGCACATAGGGCAGGAGCTTTTCGTTGAGAAAGTTCTTGTCCCGGCCGAAATAGTGGTAGGAATCTATACTTATAACCGCGTCAAAGCTCTCCTGGGCAAAGGGCAGGTCCATGGCGTCCGCCTTCACGGCCCGTATCCTGTCCGGGCCGAAGCCCTGGGAGAGGAAGAAGGCGGCGTTGTCCTCCGGCTCGCTCCACAGGTCGGCGGCCACCACCTTGAAGCCGTACTCCCTGGCCAGGAACAGGGAGGTCAGTCCCCTGCCGCAGCCCAGGTCGCACACGGTGCTGCCCTCTCTTATCAGGTTCCCCTCCAGCAGCTCCTCCGTGAGCTTCAGGGGATTGGGGCCCATCATCATGGACATGTACCCGGCCTGGGAGTATCTGCTGCTCTTGGGATAACGGAGCTCCGGCTTTGCCGGAGCGGCGGGGACCGGAATGGTCAAAGCACCGGAGCGCCTATCCAGAGAGGCCATAAAGTTCTCCATATGCTCTTTAAGGCAGGCCGCCAGCTCCCCCGGGTCTCCCCCGCCGTCATAGAGATTTATCAGCATATATACCGGAGCGCAGAACTCCAGGGCCAGGGTCCTGGGGCTGAGCCCTCCCCTGCCATTGTCGCTCATGGCGGCAAAGACCTTTTCCGTGTATTCCAGGACCCCGGAGCCGAAATAGCGCTGATAAAGGGCGTTCATCTCGGCGTTCCTGTAGCGCTCCAGGGAAATGAGCTTTCTGAAGCGGGAGGCAAACTCGTCCTCGGTCCAGTAGACGAACTGGGCCATGGTGTAGGCGCAGAGCTTCTCCACTCCGGTGTTCCTGAAGCGCTCCGGCATGCCCTGGAGCAGGTCGCCGGGCAGCTCAAAGCGGCGGGCATTGTCGTAATTCTGCCGGTCCATGCGCTGGACTATGCTGTCGAATATTGCCCGCTTATTCAAATAGTGCTTGTAAAGAGCGCCTTTGGTCATGCCCAGCTCGTCGGCTATCATGCTGACGG
Organism: Candidatus Limivicinus sp.; assembly: GCA_048417135.1. Lineage (GTDB taxonomy): Bacteria > Bacillota > Clostridia > Oscillospirales > Oscillospiraceae > Limivicinus. The sequence goes on from DBFSDV010000041.1 coordinate 17,248, forward strand.
AGACGGCCTCAAAGCCGTCCCGGGCAAAGAGTCTCAGGGCGCTGTCCAAAATCTTTTCTTTTGTATCCATAGCTTTAAGGATGTAGGTAAACGAGCGTTTACCTACCTTTTGACCGTCACTTATTTATCCGCAAAAGGCCAGGGGCGCACAAGGTTTTTCTTTACGATGAAGGCCCTGCCGGCTATCTCTGCCATGGGGCTGTCGGTAAGGGAGTCCGAATAGAAGTTTTCGGTAGCAGCCTCCGGAAAGGACTCCCTGAATCTACGTACCTTTTCCGCATCGTGGCAGTTCTCCCCGGATATGCGCCCGCTGTGCTTGTCCATACGGGTGCCGATGAGCCGGACTCCCAGCTCCCGGCAAATAGGCTCAAGGAGAAATTCCGGGGAGGCCGAGATTATAAGGTCGTCCCCGGTCTTCTGGGCCAGGTACCAGGGGGCAATGCGCCATCTGTTCTCCTCCCAGAAGCGGGCCACGACGGCGTCAATGTCCGGTATCTTGGGCAGGAAGGAAAAGAGCTGTTCCTTCAGCTGCTTTGCAGATATGCGCCCGCTTTTGTAGGCCGCGGCTTTTGCAATAGACCTGGGCGCCGTGGGCAGGACCTTGCCGGGAAAATTTTTAAGGCAGTAGATATAAAAGGTGCAGGAGCTGTCAGGGTAAAAAATCGTCTTGTCAAAGTCGTAGGTGTTCATAGGGTCACTTTGCGTAGTACACGTAGTTGGCCTTTCTGGGCTTCATCTCCGGAGCCTCGTCGGCATAGCCCAGGATGCAGTTGCCCACACCCAGATAATTGCCCTCCACGCCCCACTTTTTCAGCAGGGCCTTGCCCTCTTCCGTCTCGAAGACTTCCTTTGCCCGGTTTATCCAGCAGGAGCCCAGTCCGATGGCGCTGGCGGCATTCATCAGGTTGCCCATCACCAGGCTGGCGTCCTGCACGGCAAAGCTGCTGTCCGCCTCGGCAAGGACCACCAGCACGGTGGGCGCGCCGTAGAAGGGGTCGGCGGTGGAGTTTCTCACCTTGGCGTTCAGCTTGGAGAGATAGGCCACGTCCTCGCTGTTTTGCACAACGATTATAATGGGAGACTGTTTGTTCATGCCGGTGGGGGCGCAGACTCCCGCCTTAACCACGGCCTCCAGCTCTTCGTTACTTATCTGCTGAGGTTTATACTTTCTAATGCTGCGTCTGTCGTAAATGGCTTTCAGAGCTTCGTTCATGTTCATTACTCCTTCCATGACTTCATTGGTCTAAGTGAATTAATTAGGCTCAGTATCACAACGCAGCTGTCGACAACCGCAGCTGCGGCAATGGGGACAAATCCCAGGGCGGCGCCGGCCAGCAGGGCAAATTTAGCTATCAGGGCGAGGCCGGTGTTCTCCTTGACGATAAGGTGGGTGAATCTGGCCATTTTCACGGCCAGGGGCAGCTTGCCTATATTCTGGTCCATAATGAGTATATCCGCATTGTCGAAGGCCTCTTCGCAGTTCATAGCCCCCAGCACAACGCCCACATCGGCCCTACGGAGCACCGGGGCGTCGCTGGCTCCGTCTCCCACGAAGGCCACGGTGCCTATGCCGCCCTTGTTGCTTATGAGGTATTCCACGGCGGCCAGCTTTTCCTCAGGCCGGAGCTCCGCCTTAAGCATGTCGAAATTCAGTTTGGAGCCCAGGGGTCTTGCCACGGAGAGCACGTCCCCCGTGAGCATAACGGTCTTGCTGACCCCCTGCACCCGCATGTTCTCCAGGGCGTCAAAGGCGCCGCGGCGCACCTTGTCGCTCACCAGGATATGGCCGCAGTACCTGCAGTTGACTGCCACATGCACCGCCGAGCCGCTGCGGTTGGGCACCTTGTAGCCTATTCCGTTTTCCTCCAGAAGAGCCGCGTTGCCCACCAGCACCTCTTTGCTGCCTATGTAGGCCCTGACTCCCCTGCCGGGTATATCCTCGGCCCTCACGTCCTTGGCGTCCACAATGGCGCTGCTGGCCTGTCTCAGAGCCTTGGCTATGGGGTGCTGGGAGTACATCTCCGCAGTTGCCGCAATGCCCAGCAGCTCCCGCTCGCCCAGGCCCTCAGGCACCACGTCCGTCACGGCGAAGCGGCCTTCGGTTATGGTGCCGGTCTTTTCAAAGACAAAGGTGTCCGCATTGGCAAGGCTTTCCAGATAGTCGAAGCCCTTTATCAGCACGCCGTTTTCCACGGCGCTGCCCAGGCCGCCGAAGTATGCCAGAGGCACCGACAGCACCATGGAGCTGGGGCAGGATATCAGCAGGAAGACGGCCCCCCTGTGTATATACTCTAGCCACTGTCCGTTGAATATGGGTGGCACAAGGCCTATGACCACCGCCAGGATCAGCACGGAGGGGGTGAAAAACTTTGCAAAGGTGGCAATGAGCTTTTCCTGCCTGGACTTGTTCTCCGGGGCATTGTCCGCAAGCCGGAGTATCTTGCTCACCGTGGAGTCGGCATAGCTCCTGTCCGTCCTGACCTTGATGGGACTGGTGATATTGATGCAGCCGGAGAGCACCCGATAACCAGCCGTGACCGCCATGGGCTCGGTTTTCCCGGCGATGGGCGAACAGTCGATGGTGCTAATGCCCTCGACTATCACACCGTCAAGGGGTATGCGCTCCCCCGGCTCCACCAGGATGATGTCCCCCACGTTCACATAGTCCGGGGTCACGGAGAGCACGCCCTCCGCAGTCTCCACGCTTGCGCTGTCCGGCCTGATGTTCATCAGCTGGGAGAACTGCTTTCTTCCCCGCCGGACCGCGTAGGATTCTATGATATGGCACAGCCTGAACAGCAGCATTATCAGCACCGCCGCCAGGGGCTGGCCGATGGCGTAGGCCGCAATGGAGGCGAGAGTGCAGGCCAGGGCTTCGCTGAAGGGCTCCTTCTGGGAGAGGCGCTCCAGGGCCCTCAATATGACGTCAAAGCCCGCTATGAAGTAGGGCAGCAGGAAGCTCAGGGTCCTCAGCCAGCCGGTGGTGGGCAAAAACCAGAGCAGGGCGAACACGGCGGCGGCCAGCAGGGGCACGACAATGTCCCGGGCCTGAAGCTCCCGGTATTTCTTTGCCTCTTTCCTGCGGGCGGGGCGCTTCTGCACCGGGCGCTCCACGGATTCTATCTGCTCGGCCTTCTCGGTGTATTCCCTCTCCACGGTCTCCACGGGAGCAGGCCTGGGCGCCGGACGCACCGGGCGCTCCGGGCGTTCAGGACGTTCCTTGGCTTTGTATATTTTTACGTCGTCATCCGGCTCGTGCATACCGTAATTAACAAAATCCTTGCTCATCGATTCACTCCTCTATGTGTTCAAGGCCCTGGTTGATGATTCCGAAGATATGGTCGTCCGCCAGGGAATAGAACACGGTCTTGCCGTCCCTTCTGTATTTGACAAGGCGGTTGGCCCGCAATGTCTGGAGCTGGTGAGACACGGCTGAGTGGGACATGCCCAGCTGCTTTGCAATATCCAGGACGCATTTTTCTCCGTCCAAAAGCGCATATAATATTCTTATCCTGCTGGTATCTCCAAAGACGCGGAAGAACTCCGCCAAGCCGGACAGGCTGTCCTTATCCGGAGCATTGCCGCTGTCAATAAGCCTGCGCTGCATGTACTCTCACCTCAAATATGTTTATCTGCTCATATGAACATGATAGGGCCGCGGCGCAGATTTGTCAATAGACGAATATGCAGAAATTGCCTGAAAGCGGATGAATAACTTTTTATTCTCGGCAAAAGATAAGCGTGGGAAACAAAACCCGAATTGATGAAAAGGAGATGTAAACTATGGCTAGCAATTCCAGTAATCGTCTTGTGAACCCCTCTGCCCGTGAGGCTATGGATAAGTTCAAGATGGAAGCCGCTTCCCAGGTCGGCGTTAACCTGAAGAACGGTTATAACGGCGATCTGACCAGCCGTCAGGCAGGCTCCATCGGCGGCCAGATGGTCAAGAAGATGATCGAGTCCTACGAAAACGGCATGAAGTAAGCTTTGTGCTCATAAAAAATTACAGGGCAGCTGAGGCTGTCCTGTAATTTTTTTGCAGCGGCCTATACGCGGCGCAGACGGCGGAATATGCAGCCTGTTCACCCAATCGTTGAATTTTTTATCCCTGGTAACTATGCAGGACTTGGGCAGGCCCAGCATAACAGCGCAGTTTGCGGCGGAAGCCTGCAGACCTACGGCAATGCGCTGGCCGGTGTAGCCTTCCAGCTTGTCGGTGATAAGCGCCGGGCCGTACTGGCCCATTCTGGGCAGGGCCCTGACCATATCATACCATTCCGGGGAAAGCTTTACCTGCTTGTCATATTTGATCAGCTGGCCTTCCTCATCCAGTTTTTGGAGAAAAGAACGTACATCCTTAAACCCCATATTTACCCTCCTTAATATGTTTTTGTTAAGTTGATTATTGGGCCGTTCATACGGCAAATGCGCCTGTATGCCGGAATTCTTAACTGTGATTATTATAAAATGCACAAGCATAGCGGTCAATGTGCGCAGCGTTTCATGCAAATTTGATAAACGGCCCGGCGCCGTGCATGGTGCGCACTCGGCTCTTCCGCTGCGGCTCATTGCCGGAAATGCGGCAATAAAAAAAGCCGGAGCAAGCGATACATAGCTTGCTCCGGCGCAGGAACATTGAAACAATATGGCTGCCGCGGCTTCCCGGTCCAAACCCAAAACCAAATCGAAGCCCAGTGCATAGCACGGCTTCGATTTGGAGCGGAGGAGCAAGGGAGCGGAGCGGATGGTGCTTTCTATTCCCCGTGAAATAGAAAGCGCGGTCACAAAGCGGACTTTGCAGTAAAAAAAACACAAACCCGGAGCCCAACGAAGTGGGTCCGGGTTTGAAAGGAGCCGCGAACGATATGACGTCCGCGGCGACGCTGGTGCGGGTAACAGGGGTCGAACCTGCACGCCTCTCGGCACGAGAACCTAAATCTCGCATGTCTGCCAATTCCATCATACCCGCGATTATTGATAGTTTAAAAGCCTATTGCATCAGCAATAGGCTTTTATGGAGCGGGCAACGAGGCTCGAACTCGCTACCTCCACCTTGGCAAGGTGGCGCTCTACCGGATGAGCTATGCCCGCATCAGCAACGATGGTTATTTTACCATAAATTGCTGATTTGTCAATACCTTTTTTATATTATTCGCTGTCCGCCCGGTAGCTGAGGTCCCCGACGCACTTGGGATAGGAGGCCACATCCCAGCGGTAATTGCCCCAGAAGTCCTCGTCATTTTTCAAAAAGCCGCTTTCAAGGCCGGAGCGTATACACTCGGTGGCGTCCACGTGGTAATAGTTTCCGTCCACCTCCACGATGTTCCAGCAGTAGTCCTCCCAGAACAGCTGCCCGTAAACGATGTTGCAATCCAGACCCAGCTGGCGGCATAGCTCCACATAGGCAAAGGCGATGCCCTCGCTGTTGGCCTGGCGGTTGACCAGGGCGGCATAGGCGGTGTTGTCGCTGCTGTTTTCGGAAATGGCGCAGTTGTCCATAAGGTAACGGCAGGCAGCCAAAGCCCGGTCGTATTCCCCTAGGCTGTCGGTGTCCATCCCGCTGAAGGCGTCGATAGCCTGGAGGGCCGCCACCCGCTGGTCCAGTTCCTCGGAGGTGAGGCCGTAATTGATGCTTATCTCATACAGGCGCTGGGCGCCGGTGCCGCTGTACATGTTCACGCTGGCCTGGGGTTCTCTGGGCACTACCGCCGGATTTTCCCTGTATACCTTGGTGAGCAGGCCCTGGATGTCCTCGGCGGAGTAGGAGCTGCTGGACACCAGTACCACCAGATTCCTGTCCCGGTTCTCCAGAGCCTCCCTGAGGGTGCTCTCAATACCGTAGCTGAAGGGCAGCTGGATGATATTGTCCGCACTTTCGCAGAAGCTGGAATAGCTGATGTACACGCTGGCCTCGTTGGTGGTCACTATTTTTGTCAGCTCATAGGCGATGTTCTCCACGCAGTAGGCGCAGAGGGCGTCCTGGGTCCTCACCTGCCAGCAGGCGCTGGCCATGTCCTCCAGAGCGTCTCCGTCGTAGGAGGAGTCGAAGACCACCCGCCCCTCCGTCTCCCCCGCATAGGCAAAGCGGAGTATGGCCTGCTTGAGGCCGGAGAAATTGCGGACGGTTATCTTGTCTTTGCTGCTGTAATTCTCCTGCACAACGGGCTCATAGTCGTTCACGGAGAGGTATTCCTTGTTGTATAGTCCCGAGCAGCCGCCGAGGGATAAGACGGCGGCGGCGCTCAGGATAAGTGCCGTAAGCTTCCGGTACATGATTTTACCCCGCCTGCTCAGTTGTTTTCCCGTATGTTGTCAAAGCCGTTGCCGAAGACGTTCTTTGCGTCGGAGACGATGAAGAAGGCGTTCTCGTCCAGGTTCCTGATGATACGCCGTATCTCCGCTATCTGTTGGCGCTTGATGACACACATGATGACCTGTTTCTCCTTGCCGGAGTAGGCTCCACGTCCGTCCAGGATAGTGACGCCCCTGTGCATATGGCCGGATATTATCTCATGGGAGATGGCGCTGCTCTTTTCGCTGATGATGTAGCATATGCTGGAGTTGTCGATGCCGTAGAGGGCCAGGTCTATGACCTTGCTGACCACGAACATGGTAATGACGGAATACATGGCGCTCTCGTACTTGTTGAGTATCACCGCATAGGCGGTGATGATGGCGGCGTCGATAAGCAGAAGGATGGTGCCCAGGTTCAGGTGGGGATTTTTCATGCGCAGCATTTTTGCCACGATGTCCACACCGCCGGTGGTGGAGCCCACATAGTAGATGACGCCCAGGCCGATGCCCTTTATAACGCCGCCGATGATGCTGGCCAGCATGGGGTCGTCGGTGAGCACCAGCTTGAACATGGCGAACAGGTCCACGAAAGCGGAGCTGAGGGCCATGCCCACCAGGGAGCTGATGAGGAAGTCCAGCCCGAAATATCTCCAGGCTATCACGAAAAGGGGTATGTTGAGGATGATGGTGGTGACGCCCACGGGCACCGGCAGAAGCTCGTTGAAAATCATGGCCACGCCCACTATGCCGCCGGAAACAATATTGTTTGGATACATGAAGAATTGGAAGCCCACGGCATAGATGACACAGCCGAGAATGATGACCGTGTACTGAACTATGCGTCTGAGAAAGATGTTGTTCTTCATCTGAGTACTGATGCTTTCCATAAGCCCTCCTGCAATTTGCTCAGTCGTCCATAAGCGAGAGCTGCTGCTCCGCTTTGTCCTCGGCCTTTAATATGGCTCCCGCTCCCGGGAGGTTTTTGACTCTGTATCTTGAGGGATTGACGATGTTGCTTTCTGCCAGAGGCAGGGCCCTGACCAGGCTCCTCTTGGCTTTCAGCGTCATCACCGCCACCCCCTGGGTGCTGCGGCTGGTCTTGACCTGGAGCTGGGATGAGTTGAACACCAGCACCCGGCCGTCGCTGGAGTAGCAGGCAATGTCCGTCTCCTCCCGGAGGACCATGACGGCCTTCACCGGGCTCTTGTCGGAATAGGCGTTTACCAGCTTCCTGCGGTTGGACTTGGTCTCGTAGGCGGCCATGTCTATCCTGGCGGCCTTCCCGTTTTCAAATATAAGCAGCAGGTTCTTGGAATAGTCCCCGGGGTCGACCATGGAGATGATGTTCTCCCCCTCGTCCAGCTGCAGCCGGCTGGGCAGATATATACCCAGCACCGAGGCTTTCACGTCTTCAAAGTCCGCCACCCTGGCCTTGTATATCTGCTGCCTGTCGGTGAGGAAGAGCAGCTCTCCCCTGTTGCCGGCCTCGAAGCTCAGGTTGAGGCTGTCCCCCTCCTTGAACTTCTGCTCGGAGCTCATGCGCAGGGACTGGGGCGTGATCTTTTTAAAGTAGCCCTCCTTGGACAGGAACAGGGTCACGCTGTAATCCTCCACCTGCTCCTCTTCCTCCAGCTCTTCAATCTCGTCGGCATAGACTATGCCGGTCTTTCTGGGGCTGGGGAATTTCTTGATTATCTGCCTGAGCTCGTCGATGATTATGCTCTTTATCCTGCGGCGGTTGTTGAGAGTCTCTTCCAGCTCCGCGATCTCTTCCTCCAGCTCGCCGGTCTCCCGGGTGCGCTTGAGGATGTATTCCCGGTTGATGTTGCGCAGCTTAATCTCCGCCACGAACTCGGCCTGGACCTGGTCGATGCCGAAGCCAACCATCAGGTTGGGCACCACGTCCTCTTCCAGCTCCGTCTCCCGGATAATGGCGATTGCCTTGTCTATGTCCAGCAGTATCCGCTGCAGGCCCTTGAGCAGATGCAGCTTATCCTTCTTTTTTGCCAGCTCAAAGAAGACGCGGCGGCGTATGCACTCCATACGCCAGGCAGTCCACTCCTCCAGTATCTCCCCCACGCCCATGACCTTGGGGTTGCCTGCAACGAGGATGTTGAAGTTGCAGGTGAAGGCCTCCTGCAGAGGGGTGAGCTTGAAGAGCTTCTGCATCAGCTTATCCGGGTCCGTGCCCCGCTTCAGGTCTATGGCCAGCTTCAGGCCGGACAGGTCCGTCTCGTCCCGCATGTCGTTGATTTCTCTGACCTTGCCGGACTTGATGAGCTCCGCCACCTTGTCGATTATGGCCTCGGAGCTTGCGGTGTAGGGTATCTCGTAAACTTCGATTATGTTCTCTTTGGGGATATAGCGCCAGCGGGAGCGCAGCTTGAAGCTGCCCCGTCCCGTGCGGTAGATGTTCTCCATGGCGCTGCGCTCATAGATTATCTCCCCGCCGGTGGGGAAATCCGGGGCAGGCATGGTGGACAGCAGGTCGTGCTCCGGGTCCTTCAGGTACTCAATGGCGGTCTGGCAGACCTCGGTGAGGTTGAAGCCGCATATCTGGCTGGCCATGCCCACGGCAATGCCCATGTTGGCGGAGACCAGCACGTTGGGGAAGGCGGTGGGCAGCAGCGAGGGCTCCTTCATGCTGCCGTCGTAGTTGTCCACGAAGTCCACGGTGTCCTTGTCTATGTCCCGGAATATCTCGGCGCAGATGGCGGAGAGCTTGGCCTCGGTGTAACGGGAGGCGGCGTAGGACATGTCCCGGGAGTAGACCTTGCCGAAGTTGCCCTTGGAGTCCACAAAGGGGGTGAGCAGGGCCTGGTAGCCGGTGGACAGGCGCACCATGGTCTCGTATATGGCGGCGTCCCCGTGGGGGTTGAGCTTCATGGTCTGGCCCACAATGTTGGCGCTCTTGGTGCGTCCGCCGCTGAGCAGGCCCATTTTGAACATGGTGTACAGGAGCTTGCGGTGGGAGGGCTTGAAGCCGTCTATCTCCGGTATGGCCCTGGAGACTATGACGCTCATGGCATAGGGCATGTAGTTGGTCTCCAGAGTCTCCGTTATGGGCTGCTCCAGGACCTCGGCCCTCAGGCCCACCACGTTGGGGTTGTCAAACTTTTTCTTTTCCTCGACTTTTTTCTTAGCCATTTCTTACTCACTTATTTGGATTTGCCGGTTTTCATTTTCTTGCCGGTGACAAGATTCCTGTGGCAGCGGGGACAGGACTTCACCGCCATGACCCCCAGGAAGATGACCTTGTGGCAGTTGGGGCAGCGGCAATATTTGAATATCAGTGCAAGGCAGGTGGCAAACAGCACCACCGTCAGGCACATAAAGGCCACCTGCACATAGGTGTATTGGGGCGTGAGAAGGCTGACGGCGCAGCCTATAGCCGTGGCCACCAGGAGTATCCTGAGCCTCTCCCTACCGTAAACGAAATCGTTCTCGTATTTCTTCATCTGTGTGTTTCCTCTCTGTCTCTATGAAATGTCCGCCATGTCCAGGTACTTGTATCCGAACTGGGCGATGTGGTTTTTCCTGCCTTCCAGGTTGTCCCCCAGCAGCAGCTCAAAGCTCTGGGCCATGAGCTCGGCGTCCTCGGGCATGACCTTTATGAGCCTGCGGGTCTCCGGGTTCATGGTGGTCATCCACATCATGTCCGGGTCGTTCTCACCCAGGCCCTTGCTGCGGTTAATGCTGGCCTTGGCGCCCTTGAGGCTGTCAATTATCTCCGCCTTCTCCCGGTCAGAGTAGGCGAAATAGGTCTTGCCCTTGCTCTCTATCTCGTACAGGGGGGACTCGGCGATGTATACGTAACCCTCCTGGATGAGGGTGGGCACCAGGCGATAGAGCATGGTGAGGATGAGGGTGCGTATCTGGAAGCCGTCCACGTCCGCATCGGTGCAGATTATAACTTTGTTCCAGCGCAGGTTGTTGATATCGAAGCTGGACAGGTCCTTGGTGTGCTTGTCCCTGACTTCCACGCCGCAGCCCAGGACCTTTATCAGGTCGGTGATGACGTCGCTTTTGAATATGCGCACATAGTCCGCCTTCAGGCAGTTTAGTATCTTGCCCCGCACCGGCATGATGCCCTGGAACTCCGCGTCCCTGGAGAGCTTGCAGGCGCCCAGGGCGGAGTCGCCCTCCACGATGTATATCTCCCGGCGCTCCACGTCCCGGCTGCGGCAGTCCACGAACTTCTGCACCCGGTTGGCGATATCTATGCTGCCGGAGAGCTTTTTCTTCATGCCCTGGCGGGCCCGCTCGGCGGTCTCCCGGCTGCGCTTGTTTATCAGCACCTGCTCGGCTATCCTGTCCGCCTCCGGCTTGTTCTCGATGAAGTATATCTCCAGGTTGGTCTTGAAGAACTCCGTCATGGCCTGCTGGATGAAGCGGTTATTGATGGCCTTCTTGGTCTGGTTCTCGTAGGAGGTCTGGGTGGAGAAGCAGTTGGTCACCAGCACCAGACAGTCCTGGATGTCCTGGAACTTCACCGGGCTCTCGTTTTTCTGGTACTTGCCTATTTTCTTTATGTAGGCATCAATGGCGGAGACAAAGGCGCTTCTGGCGGCCTTATCGGGAGCGCCGCCGTTTTCCAGCCAGGAGGAGTTGTGGTAGTATTCCAGGACGCTGGCGTCCTTGGAAAAGCAGAAGGCGGCGGAGAGCTTCACCTTGTATTCCGGCTTGTCCTCCCTGTCCCGGCCCTTGCGCTCGGCGGTGATGAACTCCGGCTCCGTAATGGGCTTGGTGCCGGCCAGCTCCTTCACATAGTCGATAATGCCGTTTTTGTAGCAGTAATCCCGGACTTCAAATTTGCCGTCCTTCTCCAGACGCAGCCGGAAGGTGACCCCGGCGTTCACCACCGCCTGGCGGTGGAGCACATCGTCGAAGTACTCGTCGGGGATATCTATATCGGTGAACACGTCCAGGTCCGGCTTCCAGCGGATGGTGGTGCCGGTCTTCTTTCTGTCCGTGGGCTCCACGCTGAGCTCATGGCCCTTCTTGCCGCAGACCTTGCCCTTTTTAAAGTGGAGCTGATACTTGTTGCCGTCCCGGCGGACGGTGACGTCCATGTACTCCGAGGCATACTGGGTGGCGCAGGAGCCCAGGCCGTTGAGGCCCAGGGAGTACTCATAGTCTCCCCCGCTGCTGTTCTGGTACTTGCCCCCGGCGTAGAGCTCGCAGAAGACCAGCTCCCAGTTGTAGCGCTTCTCGTTGGCATTCCAGTCCACCGGGCAGCCCCGGCCGAAGTCCTCCACCTCTATGGAGCGGTCCTGATAATAAGTCAGGGTTATCAGGTCGCCGTGGCCCTCCCTGGCCTCGTCGATGGCATTGGACAATATCTCGAATACTGCGTGCTCGCAGCCGTCCAGACCGTCGGAGCCGAAGATGACCCCCGGCCTTTTCCTGACTCTGTCGGCTCCCTTGAGCTGTGAAATGCTGTCGTTTCCGTACTGTGTACTGCTGCTCATATATGCTTTGACCTTTCAGATACCATATCTAGTGCATTATAATCCTATTTTAACCAATATATTATAACACAAATACTGTAAATTTCAAGACTTTGCCGCCGGGGCAGTTTATTCCGCCCGAAGTGGGGATTAATAAGATATGGAAAAAGGCATATAATTAAAGGGAGAAGCTGCAAAAGGCGGGCTGCTTTCGGCAGCCCGCCCCGCGGACGATATTTTCTCTTAACGGGAAAACTCTCGAACCGCTTGACAATTTCCCGTTTTAGATGTATCCATATATACATATGGCGCAGCATCCGGCAGTTTTCTCTCTCTTACCGCCCGGGCTCTTGTCTGTTTCTATTATCTGCGCCCCGCCATAAAATACTCAGGCATTTTTTGCCTTTGCCCTTGAAAGGAAGCCCCATGGAAACAATGTCTATTCTCCTCGTTCTTGCGGCGGCCGTGCTGTCCGTGGTCATACTCTTCAAGATACTGGCCGCGCCCATCAGATGGGTCTTTAAGCTCCTGCTCAACGCCATCTGCGGTTTTGCCCTGCTCATCGTTGTGAACATCATCAGCGGCTTTTTTGATTTTTCCGTTGAAATAAATCTCATCAACGTGCTCATCGCCGGCTGCTTTGGCATCCCCGGCGCCCTGCTTCTGGTGCTGCTGAAAATAATATTTTAAAAGCGAGTCCCCGCCGCCGAGCTTTTACATGCGCTCCCGGCGGGGTTTTTCCATATTCTTATTTGCCCCAAGACCCTTCATTTCCCTGCCAGACGGTCTGACTCTACCGACAGTCGGTTGCATTTTCCCGGCCGTCAGGCTATGATAAAGGCAGCCTAAACGGGAGGCGCTGGAATGTACGAGATAGACAAAGCCCGGTTCGGCCGCTTTGTAGCGGAGCTGAGACGGGAGAAAAATTACACACAAAAGCAGTTGGCGGAGCTGCTGAACATATCCGATAAGGCGGTGTCCAAATGGGAGCGGGGAGTGAGCCTGCCGGACGTGGGCATGCTGCTGCCCATGGCAGATGTCCTGGACGTTAGTGTCACGGAACTGCTGGAGAGCCGCCGCATGGATGCCGACGCCTCCCCGGACATGGAGCAGGTGGAGGAAATAGTAAAAAAGGCCATCAGCTTCTCCGGGGAAGGCGCCGGGGAGAGAGGCCAGGCCTCCCGCCGGATGAAGCGTGCCTTCCTTATAAGCAGCTGCCTGAGCCTGGCAATTGCCGCCTATCTTCTTATTACCGGCGGCCTGAGAGCCATATTCCCCGGGGGAATTACAATAGTGCTCCTGGCCATCTTCTTCGGCATTTATTTCTGCTTTTTCGTAAGAGAGCGCCTGCCGGACTATTACGACGAAAACTACATCAGCTCCTACAGCGACGGTATCTTCCGCCTCAATCTTGCGGGAGTCCGCTTCAGCAACCGCAACTGGCCATACATATTGAGAGCCCTGCGCCTCTGGTGCTGCCTTGCGCCGATAGCGACCATGCTCTTCCTGCTTGTGCTGCACAGCTTCTTTCCCACAGTGAGCATCGGCGTTTATCTCTCCGCGCTTTTTGTCCTATGCCTGGGCGGCCTGTTTGTCCCGGTTTATATAACAGCAAAGAAACACGAATAATATATTCGCTCAAGGCCGTGGAGGACTTTTCCTCCACGGCCTTGAAATGTTTTTATTCATAGGGCTCTATCACATCCGGCGGCTCCTCCCCGGCCTCAATAAGAGGCAGGTACCAGCGCTCGTAGTAAAACGGGCGGCCGCTGCCCTGGGGCCACTCGTCCCCCCAGGGGCGCAGATACATGGTATAGCAGAAGCTGCCCGTGCTGTTGTCGCTGTAGGAGCCGCTGAGCTGCAAAAGTGTGCCATGATCCTCCCGGCATTTTATGCTCACGTCTCCCCTGCCCAGGCTGATGTCCAGAAACTCCCCGCCGGTACAGGCATAGGCCCCGTCGGAGGCGGAGAAATCCGCCCGGGCCAGGTAATAGTCCTTGGGCATGTCCTCATCCCACAGCAGCAGGGAGAATCCCCCTGCCGTGGAGCTGAGCTCGCCGCAGCAGTCCCAGCTGTATCCTTCCAGGGCAGTCCAGTCATCCCGGGTATCGGTAATGTACCAATAGCCATACCAATAGCGGTCCAGCTCTTCCGGGGCCGGGGCCTCCGAGGGAGCGGCGGCTTCTGTCTCCAGAACGGTCAGCTTCTTTTCCGGGGAACCGCAGCTGCATAGACAGCAGAGCGCAAGGCAGCCTGTGAGCAGCAGGAAAAGCTTTAGTCCTCTCTTCACGTTATCCCAACTTTACAACAATATAATCTCCAATCTTTTTAACGGAACCATAGTAGGGGTATTCGGCCATTTCCTCAAATTCCGGCATGGCGCTGATGGCCTCCAGCTCCTCCTCCCCGGCAAACTCAATATCAAAGCCCAGGTACTGGCGGAAGAGGCTTTCCCGGGAATAGATATTTATCAGGTCTGCGGAGGGGCCCAGCAGCAGGGAGGTGTCCAGCTCCGGGGCATTGTAGAGCAGGTTGTCCTGCCGGCCTATTATGGCCAGGCGGCTGTTCTCGTCAAAGCCCTCCGTGTCCTTTATCTGGGCTATCATGGACACATAGAAGGAGTCGGCGGCCTCATATTGCAGCTGCATCTTCAAATAGCACATGTTGGCAAAGTACACGTTGGAGCAGATGACAATGCACATCAGCAGGGCCAGGATGTCCTTCATGGATTTCACTGCCCTGGGGCCCGCCTTCTCAACCAGCAGGGCCGCCAGGAAATAAAAGCACACGAAGCTGTACAGCACAAGGGTGTGGATAGACTGGGGGGACATCATGAGATACATGCAGTTGATGCTCAAGGGCAGCAGCAGGAGCAGCACGGCCAGCAGCGCCCAGTTAAGAGGCTGCCGCTTCCTTGCGGCGGCCAAAAGGGCGCAGAGGAGCATGAGGACCAACAGCAGCAGATGCACTATCCTGGAGGCCTCGGAGCTTATGAGGTAGTAATTGCGGAAGGTAAAGATGTCCCGGAAGTTCTGGTAGGCCATGAGTATCCTGCCGGGGAGACTGGCCTGGGAGTTCACGTTGTCGATGACGTAGTCGTTGAACTCCGCCCCGGTGAATTTGAAGACCAGCAGCGTGACGGCGAAATAGACTGCCAGAGCCGCCGCCATCATGGCCAGGGCTTTCAGGCCCCAGAGGACGTTCTTCCAGGGGCTCTTCTCCCCCTCCAGGCAATCCTTTATCATGAGCAGCACAAAGAGACTGGCGCTTATGGCGATGTAGGCCTGGTATATGCTCAGGCACAGCACCAGAGCCAGCCCTGCAAGGACCGTGTTCAGCGGCCCTCCCCTTTTGAACAGGGCGGCGCACAATACCGCCAGGAAGAAGGCCAGGCCATAGGAGGCGCTGGTGAACATGAAGCAGTAGGTGCCGGTGAGGGAGGGAAAGCTCACCACGGCGGCAGCCAGTATTATCTCCAGCGCCGGGGAGGATATCTCCAGCAGCCGCAGCATGATACACACCGACACGGCAATGAGCAGCAGGGTGATAAGCCCGTATATCCAGGGCATGGACCAGTTGGGGAAAAGGAACCTGGACAGCTCCAAGCCCCAGCGTCCGGAGGTCACCGTAGCCCCCTTGAAGAACAGGGATTCTATGTCGTCATGGTTCACCAGCTTGTTGGTGAACATGAACATGTGGGCGGCAAGGCCGGCTATAACTGCGGCAAGAAATGGCCTGCGGTTAGCCAAATATAAACTTCTCAGCCGGAAAAAAATTTTCTCGCTGATAGAAAATTTTGTTTTCTCCATATCGCTTTCCCTTGTCATCAAGCCGGGAGCTGGCCCGGCTTGATGCTCAGTTTATTTGGAATTTTCCATTTTTTCATAACGGTGGTCCAGGCTGTGGAAGAATCCGCAGAAGCCGAAGGCGGCAATGGGGACCATGAGCATGAAGTAAGGCAGGGCATACTGGCTTTTTGCCTCGGAGAGCAGGTGGTAGAGTATGCCCCCCAGTATGACCAGCAGGGGCAGGCATTGGTCGATGTTCCGGTGCATGAACAGATATATGCAGGCCAAAAGACAGCCCAGGAAAATAAGCTGCTGGTATTGGTTCATGAACATCAGGGACAGAGCCTGCCCCCCGTCGCAGAACCAGTTGTACAGCATGCCTTTTTCTCCGTAGCTCTGCTGCACCTGGTTTATCCACAGGCTCTCATAGCTGGGCTCGTTCCACTGGGAGCGGAGCTTCTCCCAGTAAAAGTCCAGGGCTTTTTGGGGATTGAGAGAGAAATACGCCGTTCTGTCCTGAATGACCTCCAGGGCATTTTCCTCCGTGGCCTGGGTGTCCATGCCGCTGTCCATAAAGGCGGTGACGGTGTAGCTCTCATTATACCAGCCGGGCCCGGCATAGCCCTCGCTCATTCCCATGGCCACCCAGGCCAGCATGGGTATGCCCTCCCCGAAGTCCTTACCGGAGCGCTGCTCATATATGGACTGGGGCAGGCCGTCCAGGGCAGTCACCGAGACCACCGCCAAAATGAGGCAGAGCAGGGATTTGAGCTTCCGGTTTTTCAGCAGGTCTATGAACCATATTATCAAAATGGCCACGGCAAAGATCATATAGTTGAGCTTGATTGCTACGGCAAGCCCCAGACAGAGGGCGCATAAAAATCCCTGCCAGAAGCGGCGGCGGCGCAGGAAGGCCGCAAACATCCAAAGGGCTGCGGCCGCCAGGCCGAAGCCTGGGATGATGCCGTAGAGGAAGGTGCAGGAGAGGATGGGCGGCAGGCAGAAAATCAGCAGTATCATCGTAAAGACCTGGATGCGCCGGTTCTGGAAAAGCTCCCAGTTCATCTGTATCACGGAGTGATAGGCCAGCAGCAGCCAGAGCACATTTATCCCCTGCAGGGCCAGACGGTAGTAGCCCGCGGGCATTCCCGGCAGCAGGCTGCCCATTATCCGGAACATTATCTCCCCGTACATCACGTAGCCCAGCTGGAAAGGAAAGCGGTAGAAATAGGCGTCCAGGGCCCCGTAGTCCCCGGCGGCGGCCCGTTCTGCGGCATACAGCAGCTGATAGGAGTCGGAATACCAGGGGGCGGCCAGCTTCACCGATATAATGAAAGCACAGCCCAAGATAAGAACGAAGGCCAGCAGTATAAGCTCGGTACGCCAGAGCTTGAAATTCACACAGTGTCTGTATAGCAGGTACAGGCTGGACATTAAGAGGATGAGCAGCAAAAGATTGAGAAAAATATTGTCTGCATACAGCTCCACCAGTTCCCCTGCCTCATTGTTCATGCTCACATCCGCCGTCTCTATATAGGCGGAAATCGTCAGCAGCAGCATAAACAGCGTGGACAAGCCCAAAATGACCGCCGCGCCAAGCCGTGAGAGCCAGGAGATACCGGAATCGATGCGTCCCGGCTTCATAATCTCCCCCCTGGATCATATCTTCTGATATATACTTATATCATATATGTTCCTACAATTCAAATAATTTTACATCTTTACATCCGCGTTCCCCGGACCCCGGAAAAGCAAAACCGGGCCCCGAGCCTTCCCCCTGCATTTCAAAGGGAGATGCTCAGGCCCCGGCCCGTGTTCAGTTCACAGCTCTTCCACCGTGGTCACGTCTTCCACGGCGTTTATGGACTTGACCACCTCTTCGTCCAGCTGCTTGCGGCTGACGCGCACGGCGATAATGGCGCAGTACTTCATTGCCTCGTTGTCGCCGGCCACTCTGGTTATCTCCAGCTCCTTCATGCTCAGGTGCTTGTCCCGGATTATGCGCACGATGTCCTCAATGACGTTTGCGTTGGTATATTCGATATACAGGTGCACGTCGTCGGCCTTCATGGCATAGCGGTACTCAAAGCGTATAAGTACCAGCTCCGCCACCAGCACCATCAGCGTGGAGAATATGGCGCACTCCACATAGCCCGCTCCGCAGACCAGGCCGATAATGGCCGCCGTCCAGAGCCCTGCCGCGGTGGTAAGGCCCTTCACTCTCTGGTGTTTTGTGACGATTATGGTGCCGGCGCCTATGAAGCCCACGCCGGCGATGACCTGGGCGCCCAGCCTGGACACGTCGGTGTACATGCCCATGTTCAGATACAGGTACTGGCTGGTCAAAGTAGTCATGGCGGCCCCCAGGCAGATGAGGATATGGGTGCGGAAACCGGCGGGACGCCTTTTGTATTCCCGCTCTATACCTATAAGTCCGCCGCAGAGTACGGCAAGCACCATACGCACCGTGACGGAAAGCAAATTCACATCTCTGACAAAATCAAAGCACGACAGCATTTTCCGCCCTCCTCTCAGACTTCTTCAATGGCAACGATGCCGTCCATGGTGGCAATTTTTGCCAGCACTTCCGTGTGCTGCAGCTGCCTGGGCAGACGGATGCTGAACAGGGCGTTGACCTGTTTTTTGTGCTCTTTTTCGGTCTTGTCCAGCTCCACGTCAAAGAGCCTTATGCCGGAGGACTTGAGGTAGCTCACCACGGAGCCCAGGTTTTCCATGCTGTCCATGCCCACGTATATGGACATGTTTCTGGCCCGCCGGGTGATAACGGTCTCTATAAGGGGCAGCATCTTCATGCTTATGATTATTAGCAGAGTGCCTATCACCATGCACTCGTAAAAGCCTGCGCCTATGGCTATGCCCATACAGGCGGAGGCCCAGAGCCCCGCCGCAGTGGTCAGGCCCTTTACCTCCTGCCTGCCGGTGACTATGACTGTGCCGGCCCCCAAAAAGCCCACGCCGTTGATAACCTGGGCCCCGAAGCGGGACAGGTCCGTCTTTATGCCGATGGTATCTGCCGTAAGGGCCCAGCGGGTGTTGAGCATAAAGTCCAGATACTGGCTGAGGATAACTGTGAGCGTCGCCCCCACAGCCACCAGCATATAGGTGCGAAAGCCCGCCGGGCGGCCTTTCTTCTCCCGCTCAAAGCCCACGATGCCGCCCACCATCATGGCAAGCACCACCCTCAGCATCATCGAGCACATATTAAGTTCCCGCAGGTATGACAGCGCTCCGCTCATTCTCCGTCCCCTCAAAAACACGCAGAGCGCTGAAAGCCCCAGCGCTCCGCCCTGAATATTGGCCGCTTCTTTCGGGTATTATACCATCCGAAACGAATTTTACAATTGGAAAAAATTACAAAGATTTGTAAGATTTTATATAAAGATTCCACAAAAAATTTTTTGCAGCAAATCCGGGACTTGTTCAAGCTCCCCAAGCTCATAGTCGGGGACCACATCCTCCCCCCGGCTCCTGCCGCCGGGGATGAACCAGCAGGTTTTTATCCCGGCCCTTATGCCTCCCAGGATGTCCGAGCTGAGGCTGTCCCCTATTATGAGGCAGCGCTCCCGCCGGAAATCCGGTATCCTTTCAAAGCAGCGCCGGAAGAATTCCGGGTCGGGCTTGTTGCAGCCTATCTCTTCGGAGATGAATATCTCCTCGAAATAGGGGGCGATGCCGGCACTTTTCAGCCGCCCCGCCTGGACAACCGCCGTGCCGTTGGAGCATATGAAGAGCCTGTAGTCCCCCTGCAGCTTCTCCAGCAGCTCCACCGCCCCGGGAATGAAGAAGTGCCCCTGGGACAAGAAGTTTTCATACAGGGCCTTGGCCTGCCTGCTGGAGAGCTCCAGGCCCAGCTCTTTGAACAGTATCTCAAAGCGGCCCACCAGCACCTGTTCCCGGCTTATCTCCCCGGTCTCCAGGCGCTTCCACTGCCGGGCGTTTATCCTGCTGTAAAGCCGGATCAGCTCCTCCGTGGGCTCTATGCCCAGCTCCCTGAAGGTCCTGGCTATGGCTATGGCCTCGGCCTTGTGGAAGTCCAGTATGGTGTCGTCCAAATCGAAAAGAATTATGGGTCTTGTCATGTCTCTCCCCCGTCAAGTCTCTTCAGCTCTTCCGCCAGCTCCTCCAGGTGCATGCCTCTGGAGGCCTTCACCAGCACCGTGTCCCCCCGGGCAATGAACCGGGGCAGGGCCCGGACCAGCTCTTCCCGGCTTTCAAACCAGTGGCCCCTATCTCCGGCGCCCAGGGCTATCTCCCGGCCCAGCTCACCGCAGCAGAGCAGCAGCTCCGCCCCGTTTTCCACGGCGTATTTCCCCAGCTCATAGTGCATCTGTCCGGCCTCCGGCCCCATCTCCAGCATATCCCCCAGCACGCAGACATGGCGGCCGGGCATATCCCGCAGGGAGTCAATGGCGCAGCGCATAGAGTCGGGGTTGGCGTTGTAGCTGTCGTCCACCAGGGTCAGCCTCTCACCGCTCCACAGCGCGCCCCGGCGGCCCATTACCTGGTAGGAGGCAATGCCTGCGGCTATCTCCTCCTCGGACAGGCCCAGGCTCATGCCCACGGCGGCGGCCTCCAGGGCCGCATAGACCAGGTGCCGCCCGTGGGCGGGGATGTGCACGGGGAAGCGCCCGCCGCCATAAACGATGTCAAACCGGGTGCTGCCGTCGGCGAGGGTGCTTATGTTCTCCCCCCGCAGCTCACAGTCTTCACCCAGGCCGCAGCGGATGAGCCGCTGGCGGCAGCTTATATTTTTCAGCCAGGGGTCGTCCCCGTTCACTATGACGGTCCCGTCCTCCGGCATCAGCTCCAGCATCTCCGTCTTGGCCCGGAAGACCCCTTCCAGGTCGTGGAGGAATTCCAGGTGGGCGTGGCCGATGACGGTGAAAAGGGCGACGGTGGGTCTAGCCATACGGGCCAGCTCCCGCATTTCCCCGAAGCCGGAGATGCCCATCTCCACCACGGCGGCCTGGTGCTCCGGCCGGATACGGGATATGGTCATGGGTACGCCTATCTGATTGTTAAGGTTGCCCTCGGTTTTGAGCACGTTGAATCTCCGGCTCAGCACCCACCAGACCATCTCCTTTGCGGTGGTCTTGCCGACGCTGCCGGTGATGCCTATAACCGGGATATCCAAAGTATCCCTGTAGGCCCGGGCCAGCTCCTCCAGGGCCTTCTGCACATCCTCCACCAGGATGACCGGGCCCTCCGTCCCCTCCGGGACGCGCTCCGCCAGGCAGCAGGCGGCGCCTTTGGCGAAGGCGGCGGGGATAAAATCGTGGCCGTCTGCCTTTTCTCCTCTGTAGGCGGCGAACAAGTCCCCCGGCTCCACGGCCCGGCTGTCAATTATCACCCGGCCTATCTCCCGGTCCTCCTCCATATTTCCCACAATACGCCCGGAGCAGAGCCGGGCCGCCTTGCTTATGCTGATGTTTTTCATGCTATCATCTCCGATTTACCTGAGTATAACATACCCTGCCTGAACAAGCAAAACAAATTCTGCTCTTTCAGGAACTATATGAAAAAAACTCGTGCATATGCCGGGAGACTGTGCTATAATAATACGACTATATTTGTGAAAAAGGATTTTTGCTATGAATTATGTAGTGGTGGATTTGGAATGGAACCAGGCAATGAGTTCCAAGTCCTCCGTATTCAACAAGCTCCCCATACATCTCAGCGGGGAAATCATAGAGATAGGCGCCGTGAAGCTCAGGGAGGACATGAGCCCCGGGGAGGAGTTCACCATAGACGTCAAGCCCGTGTATTTCCGGCGCATGCACTATAAGGTGAAGAAGATAACCGGCTTTGACAAGGAGCGCCTGGCCCACGGCATAGCCTTTGCCGACGCCATGGAGCAGCTGCGCCGGTGGTGCGGGGATGATGTCACCTTCATCACCTGGGGCAATGACGACCAGCGCATCATGGAGCAGAACATCATCATCCACGACTTGGACTGGGACTGGATAGCCGGCTGGGTGAACCTTCAGCTGATATACAATCTCCAGACCGGCGGGGACAAGAACCAGAAGTCCCTGGCCAGCGCCATGGAGCACTTTGAAATCGTGCAGACCCGTGTGGCCCATGACGCTCTTGGCGATGCCTACAATACCGCCCTTGTAGCCTCCAAGCTGGATATGGATGAGGGTTTGCGCCAATACTCCGACGCCGCCAGGATACTGGCCAGCCGCATGCCCAACCACAAGCCCCATGCCGACCCTGACGGGCCCGAGGCCCTGGAGCACAGCTGCTATGACGGCTTTGAGAGCAAGGCGGCCGCCTTTGCGGACAGCCGTTTGAGCTCCCTCCCCTGTCCTGTCTGCGGCGGGGAGACCAAGGCCCAGAAGTGGATAAACCAGGGCGACCAGCGCTACATGAATCTCTACAGCTGCCCGGAGCACGGCCAGTATCTGGTCCGGGCCAAGTTCCGCAAGTGCCGGGAGGACAACAGCTGGATAGCCAACAAGCTGGTCTATCAGGCGGATGAGGCCATGCTGGATTTCTACAAGACAAAGTCCACCCAGTCCCGCCGCCGGGGCCGGGGCCATACCCGGCGCAAGAACCGTCCGGCGAACAAGCAGTGAACCTTCCGCCCGCCATCAAAAAGCCATACAAAAAAGTGCAGGCAGTTCGTTTTGAACTGCCTGCATTTGAGACTGTCAAAAAAGCCTCGCAGAGTTTTTTCGCCGCAGCGAAAAAATAATTTTAATCGTTTTCCGCGGCGACATGTGCGTCGCGGAAAACACTTCTCACGGAGCTGAGTGTCGAATTGTACGCCGTAGGCGTACAACCG
>DBFSDV010000042.1:0-5777 GCA_048417135.1 Candidatus Limivicinus sp.
CTTCTCCACTCCGGCCAGCTTCCCCGGCTGTGATATGTAAAAAAATTTAATTCTCTATTGCTTTTTTTCTGCTGCTGTTGTAATATATAATCAAAGGTTGATGAAATTATCATTATATAATCAAATAAGGGCTATATTATGGAATTAACAAAAAGCGAACTGGAAGTAATGAACGTACTTTGGAAGGCTGCTCGTCCTCTCTCCAGAAACGATATCATCACAATGTCTGTGGATAAATCCTGGAAGAGCAGCTCTATCCACATCCTGCTTAACGGGCTATTGAAGAAGGGGGCGATAAAAGAGGCAGGTTTTGTAAAATGCGGCAAGACCTATGGCAGACTGTATGAGGCCAGCATCCCCTGCGAGGAATACTATGTGGAAAACGTGTTTGCCCGCAGCGGCAGGGCCGTGCTCCCGGTCCTGTTCTCTGCCCTTATCAACAGCGACGAATTGACCCCGGAACTGGTGGACGAGCTGGACGCCATGCTTCAAAAGAGAAAGAAGGAGCTGGAGTAAAAAGACAAAATTGTGAGCGTATATTCGGTTTTCAGCGCAATGGTTTTTTACAACCTCGGGCTTATCGCCGTTTACATCCTGATGCGAAAAACCAGATTTGTTATCAACAATACCGCTGCTTCCCTGAGTCTGCTCACACTATTGGCAACCATCAGGCTGTTCATCCCGGCTGATCTTGCCTGCGCCTTTATTATCAGGTCCACAAAAGTTATCCCTTCTTTGCGCAATTTCATATCGTATCCTGTATTCGGTGAGCTTGCCACCGTGGGAGCAATACTGGCCACGGTATGGGTCCTAGGGACGCTTTACTACCTTGGCAGAGACCTATATCTCGTCTACAAGGCGAGGCAGGCCGAAGACAGTTTTAACATCGTCAAAAGGGCAGATGTGCTGCGCACCGCAGAAGAGCTGGGCCTGCGGTGCAGAATAGTCGTGTCCCCGGATATATGCGAGCCGTACTCTGCCGGGATATTAAAGCCCACAATCTATCTGCCGGACTGGGACTATACGGAGGCAGAGCTTAAAATTGTGCTGGGCCACGAGTATGCCCATATCAGCTCCTTTGACGCTTTCAAAAAGCTGGTGTTCCTGCTGCTGGAGGCCCTGTTCTGGTGGAACCCCATTTCCCATATTTTCAGGAGAGAATTCGACCAGCTCTTGGAGATCCAGTGCGACCATAAGCTGACGAGGCACAAGGACGAAAAGACACGGCTGCAATATGCGGAGACCCTGTTCTCGGTAATAAAGCGTGTAAACGGCGAAAGAAAAGACTGCCTGTACTCCTGCGCACTTACCAACAGCAAAGAAAAAATGAAGCAGCGGTTTGAGCTTATCCTGGACAGCGGCGAAAAGAAAATCCGGTATTCAAAGGCTCTGCTTTACATAGCTATGCTCTCCGTGTTTGCTCTCTCTTTCTTTGTTATCGCCCAGCCTTTTTATGAGCCGCCGATGTCTACTATCGATGGAGTATATTTTGTTGATGGGGATAACTCATTTGTTTTAAAAGATGGAGATCAATATACCCTTTTCTGCAACGGCCAAAGAGTTGCCTCTGTATGTGAAGATGAGCTTTCATACCAGGTAACTAAGGCACTGCCTATTTACGATATAACAGAAAATATGGAATTTGGGGAGGAAAGTAAATGAGAAAAATTGTCTCAATTGTTTTGGTGCTGATTATGGTATTGTCCGTCATGCCACTGGCCTATGCAGAGGAACCAACTGCACCCGTTCAGGCGCTAGAGGAAGTTGGGGAGGACGGCTCCATAATGCCACGCGTAGAAGAGATAGGCTGGATATACAGATACAACAAAGAGCTGGACAGAAATGAAAAGCGCCTGTGGTCATACACTTATGGGGTATGGCTCACCGACTGGATACCCTGTGACTGATTGACTTTATCCTCTATTGTGAGAATTATAATGCTCTCGTGTACCAGCTTATTCAGATGTGGGAGCTTGATTTCTCTTTTGGATATATACTGCACTTCGTGATTATGTTTTTACCAATTATATAATTAATTTATTAGAGCCACCGAAAAACGGTGGCTCTAAACTTTATTTCTTCCTTTTCTATATCACCCCTCCCAGCCAAAGTGCAAATATGGCCGCTGCCGCTCCCAGGGCAAAAACTGACATGGCGGTGGGAAATACCGGACGCACCGGGTCGGCAGGTACGGCTTGCTCCACATAGTCCCGGGCGGCCTCCCGGGCTTGGCGCAGCAGCTCCTGGCTGCTTATGCCGGGGGTCTGGAAATAGTCGTCCCGGAGGACGAACATGGCCTGGGTGAACATGGGGTCCGGGGGCTGCACCACGATGACGCGGCGCATGTTCCCCCGCACCACCGGCAGGCTCTCCCGACGGCCCCGCCTTTTGAGGCGGCCCAGGCGCAGAGGCAGGCTGCCCATAATATCCATGAGCCTGTCCCTCAGGCTGTATCTCATAGACGCTCCTCCACTCTCACGGTGACCACGGTCATGTCGTCAGCGGCCCCGTAGCGCTTTTCCGACTCCTTCAAAACCGCCCGGGCCAGCTCCTTCATGTCCTCCCAGCTCCGGAGCAGCAGCTCCTTGAGCCACTCGTCCTCCTTGTCCGCCAGGACCCCGTCGGTGGCGATGACGGCGGTGGAGCCGGGGCGCAGGCGCATGCGCACGATGTCCGGGGCTATGCCGTCGCCCCCGGTGAGGCCCGCCGCCAGAGTCTCGCATTTTATGCGCTTTATGTTCCGGCCGTTTTTCACATAAGAGGGGGCAGCCCCGTATTTATAAAAGCAGGTCTCCCCGGAAAACAGGTCCACGCACATCAGGTCCACCGTGGCGTAGCCCCAGCTGTCCCCGCCCCGGAGCAGCAGCACGGAATTCAGTATTTTCATTGCCACCGCCGGGTCCACCCCGGAGCGGAGGAATTTTTCCAGTATGGCCACCACCTGCCCGCTGTCCCGGGCGGCCTCGTCCCCGCAGCCCATGCCGTCGGCCAGGATGACGCAGAGCACCCCCGCGTCGGTCTTGAAATAGGTGCCCTTGTCGCCGCTGACCCGCTCGCCCCGCTTCTTCAAAGCCGCTATGCCCACGGACACCGCCAGGGGCTCCGCCTCCAGCAGAGTGAGGCTGGAGCCGTCCTCCCCCAGCTCGTAGGGCTGGCACAGCCGGGCCCCCGCCACCTGGGACAGCTTCTCCAGATAGTCCTCCTCCTTCAGCAGCGGGGCCAGTGTGCCGCACTCTATGGTGATGCGCAGCCTCCCGCTGCCGTCCCGGTACACCGAGGCGTCGGCGTCCATGTCCAGGCTGCGGAGATAGCGCAGCAGCCGCCGCTCCGTGAGGGGCTCCGCGGCCCCCTTGCCCCCCAGCTCCCCGGCCACGCTGCCCAGTATCTGGGAGATGTCCAGATACTGGCCCCAGGCCACGTTCCGGTTCTCCGAGAGGTAGGCCCTCAGCTGGCGCCGGTAGGACATGCCCCTCAGCTCCCCGTTCACCGCTGCCACAAAGGCGGGCAGAGCTTCACATTTTCCCCGGAAATACTCCGGCAGGTCCTGCACCTCCAGGCTACCGTGCTCCACCATGGCCTTGGTGGCGTCGTTCAGGGCGGAGAGGGTGTCCATGTACTCGGCGTTCCAGCAGCGGTTCTTGTGCTTGCAGCGCACGCAGACCTCGTCCGCCGCCCGGTCGTAGATGCGGGCTATGTTCTCGTCGTTATAGGGCTCGCTTATGCTGCGGCGCACCGTGTCGAAAAGCTGGGCGTAGGCCTCGCTGAGGTTCTTTACCCGCCCTGCCACATAGCGGCGCAGTCCCGTCTCCCCGCTGCCCCGCTCCATGCTCTGGAGCATGAGCCCGATGCGCATCAGCAGCGTGGAGGGCAGCAGCATGAATATCACCGAGGCGCAGAAGGTCTCGAACAGCGCCCCCACATACACCTGGGTGTTCCAGGCGCAGATGACCGCCAGAGCCCCGGAGAGGATGAAGCTGAGGACAAAGAGCACCCGGCCGTGCTTGCCGAAGACCCCGGACAGCAGCCCGGAAAAGGAATAGGCCATGGTATAAAAGGGCGCACCCTGGTGGGACACGTCCATGGCCAGGCCCAGCACCGTGCCCACCGCCGCCCCGCTGAGCAGGCCCCCCTTCATGGCGGAGGTCATCACCAGCAGCAGCGCCAGCACCCGGCCCAGGGACACCGTGTCAAATATCACCAGGCGGGAGGCCGCCATCAGCAGGCAGGCCGCCATTATCATCACCGACACACTGTGGCGCAGCTCCGCCGTCTCCGTGGTGCAGGGCCGGGAGTTCAGGGCCTCCCGGAAGAAATAAGCCCCGCCAAAGGCCAGGGCCGTCTCCAGAAACAGCTCCGCCGCCAGGGGCACGGTGCCCGCCGCCGCGGCAAAGCTGCCCAGAAAGCCCGTAAAGGCCATGACCAGAGCCGCCGCCGTGGGCATGAAATAGGGGTTTTTATATATGCTCAGCTCGTGGAACACAAAGGAAATGGTGTACACCAGCACCGCCGCCGCTATGTAGCGTATGCCCCACTCTATGCCCCCACTGATGAGATAGCCCAGAGCCGCCCCCGCCAGGGCAAAGACCCCGCTGACCCCCGCCCCGGAGCAGGCCGCCATGGCCATGCCGAAGGGCGCCCCGTTCTCCAGCACCCGGGCGCAGGCCATGGCACAGCCCAGGCCCATGTATATGCCGCAGCGCCCCGCCAGAAGGAAGCGCCCGTCCACCTGGGCCAGCGCCTCCCCGCCTTTCAGCCCCCTCAGTTTTTCCTGTCCCCCAAACTCCATCGTCTTGCCTCCCTGAGTTTACATAAGATAAATTTATTATAGTTATGTAATATCAAGAAGTCGGTCATACGGCGCTGTTGAATAGGGATTTTTAATCATGGAAAATAAGCGGAAAACATGCTGAGAGTATGGCTCGCCGCACATCTTGTCCTTGTAATAAAAACTTTGGCGTGGTAGAATGTTCTGGTGAGAAAAATTGCGGGAGGCATCACAGTGAGCTATATCAGAGACATTGAGCTGGCTCCTTCGGGAGAAATGAAGATAAAGTGGGTAATGCGCAACATGCCGGTACTGACAGGCATCGGCGCAGACTTTGCCCGGGAAAAGCCCTTTAAGGGGCTGAAGATCGCCCTGTCGGTACATCTGGAGGCCAAGACCGCCTACCTGTGCCGTGTGCTGGAGATGGGCGGAGCGGAGATGTACGTCACCGGCTCCAACCCCCTGTCCACCCAGGACGACGTGGCGGCGGCCCTGGCCGCCGGCGGCATGGAGGTCTTTGCCCGCTACGGCTGCTCCATGGAGGAATATGAGGACTGCCTGTGCAAAGTGCTGGAGGCCGGGCCCAACATCATCATCGACGACGGGGGCGACCTGGTGCACCTGATGCACACCAAATACACCTCCCTCATCCCCCAGGTGCTGGGCGGCTGCGAGGAGACCACCACCGGCATCCACCGGCTGAAGGCCATGGCCAAAGAGGGCAGCCTCCGCTTCCCCATGGTGATGGTCAACGAGGCCGACTGCAAGCACATGTTCGACAACCGCTACGGCACCGGCCAGTCCGTCTGGGACGGCATCAACCGCACCACCACCCTGATCGGCGCCGGCAAATACGGGGGGGTCTCCGGCGACGGCTGGTGCGGCAAGGGCGTGTCCCTGCGGGCCAAGGGCCTGGGGGCCAAGGTCATCGTCACCGAGACCGACCCGGTGCGGGCCCTGGAGGCCGTCATGGACGGCTACGAGGTGATGCCCATGGCCAAGGCCGCGGAGC
>DBFSDV010000043.1:0-20790 GCA_048417135.1 Candidatus Limivicinus sp.
GTCAGGGTGTAGTCGTGGAGACAGGACACCTCCCCGGTGTTCAGCCGCTCCACCGCCACGCCGTCCACCCCGTCCGTCACCGCCCTGGCGGCCAGATAGACCGGATAGGTGGAGGCCAGAATGGTCAGCCGGGCCTCCTCCCCTCCCCCGGTCCGGGCGCCTCCGCACCCGGGCAGAAGAAGGGTCAGGGCCAGCAGCAGGGCCAGTATGTTTCGTCTGCGCATGGATATAAATTCCTTTCCTCGGTTCAGAGCATTTCCGTTCAGCCCACCTAGTATATCTTTTTTTCCCCAGTTTGTAAATATCCAGCGAGTTTGCTTAGGCTTACTTTTCAAAATTTTTGCCGTCCACGGGCAGAATGTCCCCCTGAAATGGACCGCGCATTTTTATGAAAACCCCCGTTGACAGCAGAGGTTTATTGTGATAAACTCCACTTAGAAAGAAGGTTTATTCCGATAAACCCATGAGAGGAGGAATACCCATGGAAAAATTGTCCGAGGGCGAGTGGAAGCTGATGGAGCTTCTGTGGGAGGACGCTCCGGTGAACTCCACCCAGCTGGTGGCCCGGTGCCGGGAAAAGCTCCAGTGGAGCAAGAGCACCACCTATACGGTGCTCCGCCGCCTGTGCCACAAGGGGGCGGCGGCCAATGAGGAGGCCACCGTCACCCCCCTGGTCACCCGGGAGGAGGTGCTGAAGGCCCAGGGGGAGGAGCTCTCCCGCCAGGCTGGGGGCCTCTCCCCCTTCCTCACCGCCTTTTTCAGCGGCCGGAGGCTCACCCAGAAGGAGGCGGAGGAGTTAAAGAAGCTCATCGACCGGCACACCTGGGAGGGATGAGGGATGGAGTTCGGAATCACGCTGCTGTTTACCATGGGGAATGTGTGTTTGAATATGGGGGTTGTCTTTGGCGTGTTCCTCCTGCTGCGCCCCCTGCTGGTCCGCATTGTGACCCCTCAGCAGAGGGTGTGGCTGTGGTACGTATTCTGGTACTCCGCGCTGTTCTTCACGGCGTGGGGATGTATCTCCTATCATCGCGTGCTGCCGGTCACCGTATGGGACCTTCTGGGCGTCTCCGCGGCCAGAAGTTATGCGCTTTTTAGGGGTCCGCTCTTTCTCCCTCCGGACTACGACGGGCCGGGGACCTACGCCCTGACCCTGCCGGGCGGAGTCCGGGTTCCCATAGCGCTCACCGACACTCTGTGTCTGGCCGCGGCGGCGGTCTATCTGGCCGGGGTCGTGTGCCTGGCGGTGTGGATGGTCCGCCGGGCCCTGGCCCTGCGGCGGCTGGGACAGCAGGGGACCCGGACTGAGGTCGGCCTGTGGTCGGATTTCGGCAAGCCCAAGGAGGAGCCGGACGCCCCGGACACCTGTCCGGTGTGGCTCGCTCCCAATCTGCCCACCAGCTTCGCCTTGTGGAACGCCATCTACCTCCAGGAGGAGCTGCCTCCGGAGCGCCGGCGGCTGGTGCTTCTCCACGAGCTGGACCATCTGTGCCTGCGGCACGGCATAATCAAGGGCTATATGTCCTTCGCGCTCATCGCCGGCTGGTGGAACCCCCTGATCTGGCTGGGCTACCGGTACACCTGCCTGGACATGGAGCTCTCCTGCGACGCCAGGACCATGGAACGCCTCTCCCCCCAGGAGCGGCGGGAGTACGCCCAGACTCTGGTGGAGCTGGGCTCCGGCCAGCGGCTGTGGGACGTGCCCCTGGCCTTCGGGGAGAGCGACGGGGAGCGCCGGGTGAAGGCCCTGCTGGCCTGGAAGCCCCTGACCATCCCCCGAAAACTGCTGGGCCTGTGCGCGGCGGTGCTGGTCATGTGCCTCTTTCTGGGCACGCCGTAGTTTGGAAAATCGGAATCTGCCGTCTGTGCGGAACATTTTAAGAAAAATCGGGAGGTGTCGTTATGCTGAATCAGCTCCTGTGGCTGCTTTTGTCCGGCTATTTGAATCTGGGGCTGGCGGTGGGACTCACCTGCGGAGCGCTTTTGCTGCTGCGCCCCCTGCTGAAGCGGGTCCTGTCCCCCCGGCAGCGGCTGCTGCTGTGGATGACCGCCTGGTTCTCCGCCTATACGCTGCAGGGATACCAGCTGCTCTCCTACCTCCATGTGCTCCCGGTCACCTTCCGGGACCTGATCACCCCCAGGACCATGGAGAACCTCTCCTTTGACCGAGTGCCCGCCTACTTCCCCGACTGCCAGTGGGACCAGCAGATCAATCTGGCCCTCCCCG
Organism: Candidatus Limivicinus sp.; assembly: GCA_048417135.1. Taxonomy (GTDB): domain Bacteria; phylum Bacillota; class Clostridia; order Oscillospirales; family Oscillospiraceae; genus Limivicinus. The sequence goes on from DBFSDV010000043.1 coordinate 2,228, forward strand.
GCGGGTCCTACGTGCCCCTCTCTCTGGAGCCGTGGATGGCTCCCCTGGCCGGGGCGGTTCTTTTTGGGGGCGTTGTCCTCCTGACCCTGTATTTTTCCCGCCGGAGTGAGGGGATCAAAGCCCAGGCCAGCCAGGGCAGGCTGCTGGACTGGGACGGGCCGGAGCTGAAACCCTTTTACGGCCTGAAGCCGGCGGACGACTACGTCCTGGTCCGCCTGTGCAGGGGACTGCCCACCAGCTTTGTGTACCAGAAGGCGGAAAAACTGGACGGGATCAAGTACAACATGATCTACCTCCAGGAGGAGCTCCCCCCGGAGCGGATGGCCCTGGTCCTCCGCCACGAGCTCAACCACCTGAAGCGGAACCACACCTGGATGAAGGGCATCATCACCTGCGGACTGGTCCTCCACTGGTGGAATCCCCTGATCTGGCTGGCCTATAAGTACACCTGCCTGGACCTGGAGATGGACTGCGACCGGTTCACTCTGGAGCAGCTCTCCCCCCAAAACTGCCGGGAGTACGCCAGGACCCTGGTGGAGCTGGGGGCGGGAAAACAGATCTGGGACGCCCCCCTGGCCTTCGGGGAGAGCGACGGGGCGGCCCGGGTGAAGGCCGCCGTGACCTGGAAGAAGCAGACCGTCTATGTGCAGGAGGCCTGGAAGCAGAAAAACTTCTGGCTTCGGCTGCCCAGCTTCCTCCTGTTTCTTCTGCTCCTGCTGTTTTTTGTGGGCGGCCCCTCCAATGTGGTCCTCCCGGCGGACCTGGATCTCCAGATCACGGAGCAGTTCGGCGGCAGGGAGGCCTTTGTCCGGCAGGACCAGCAGCTCCGGCAGGCGGAGGGCCAGCTTCCCCAGGATGTGACCATCCAACAGGGGTGGCGGCAGATCGACTCGAATTTCTTCTTCCGCATGGTCTACCAGCTGTCCGACGGCCGCTGGGGGGAGTCCAACTGGTTCGCCTACCGGGACGGCCCCTGGGAGCCCACGGGCTGGGACTGGCTCTCCAGCCCGCCGGATCTCGCCGGATATACGGCGTATTACCCGTAACAGAGAGGAAATCATCCCGTGTACATTCTTATAAAGCTGATCACAATCTTTTTTAATATGGGCGTGGCCTCTGGATTTCTGGTGGGCGCTCTGCTCCTGCTCCGGCCGGCGCTGGTGCGGGCTCTGTCCCCCCGGCAGAGGCTGTGGCTGTGGTTCCTGGCGTGGGGCGCCGGATATCTCCCTGTCTGGTACAATGTTCTGACCCTCCCCCGCATCCTCCCGGTCACTCTGCTGGATCTGATTACCCCCCGGACCATGGCGGATGAATCCATCCCCGCCTACCTGCCCGTTTTTCAGGGGGGCGGCCAGTACAATCTGGCCTTTCCAGGCGGAGCTTCAGTGACCGTCTCTCTGGAATGGTGGATGGCGGCGCTCTTCTGTCTGGTGTGGGCCGCCGGAGTGATCCTGATGTTCCGGCGGTTTGGCCGGCAGAGCAGCCGGCTGAAAGAGACCGCCCTCCAGGGGCGGCTGCTGGACTGGGACGGGCCGGAGCTGGGCCAACTTCAGATCCCACAGCCGGAGGACGCTCCGGTACAGGTACGCCTGTGCCGGGGCCTACCCACCAGTTTTATCTGCAGCGACTGGGAGAGCCGGGATGGGGAGTCCATCTCCACCATCTACCTCCAGGAGGACCTGCCTCCCGAGCGGATGGCCCTGGTCCTCCGGCACGAGCTCAACCACCGGATCCGCATCCACGGAATGGTCAAGGCGGCGGTCACCTTTGCCCTGGCCCTCCACTGGTGGAATCCCCTGTTGCGGCTGGCCCACCGGTACGTGTGTCTGGACCTGGAGCTGGACTGCGACCAGGCCACCTTGAATCAGCTCCCCCCGGCCCAGCGCCGGGAGTACGCCAAAACCCTGGTGGAGCTGGGCGCGGGACGGCAGCTGTGGGACGTGCCTCTGGCCTTTGGCGAGAGCGACGGAGCGGTGCGGGTCAAGGCCCTTCTGGCCTGGCGGCCCAGAAGTATCCCGTTCCGGGTTCTCCAGTGGGCGGCGTTTGTTCTGGTACTTCTGTTCTTCCTGGGCGGCCCCTGGAGGGCGGTCCTCCCCCGGGATGTGGAGTTGGATCTGGAGGAGAATTTTGGCAGCACAGCCGCCTTTGTCCAGCAGGACCAGCAGCTCCAGCACGAGCGGGGGACCTTCCCGGAGGACGTAACCATTCAAGAGGGGTGGCGGAGGATCGCGGAGAACGGCACGGTGTACCAGACCTACCGCCTGTCCGACGGGCGCTGGGGGGAGTCCACCTGGCTGCGCATCGGCGGCCACCCCTGGTACTGTGCGGACTGGAGCTGGACCTCCGGCCCGCCGGATCAGGCTCAGTACCAATTTTGCTATCCCGCGGCGTAGAGAAAGGGACCCGCTGAACCGGACGTGGGTCTTGAAAAGCCAGCTTGTGGAACCGCCCGGCTCCGCAGGCTGGCTTTTTCATATTGCATGCCATAGAAAAGAAAACGCCTCCGAGGGAACTTTCCCTCGGAGGCTTATATATTCTTGTTCTCGGGCAGACTGCCTCAATCCTCCACCGCAAGGCGGTAGAGCTCATTCCGGGACAGCCCCAGCTCCTTGGCGGCCCGCTTCACCGCGTCCCGCAGGGACAGCCCCTCCTCCTCCCGGAGTGCCCGGACCCGGTCCAGACCGTCCTCCAGGGTGGCCTCCGGCTCCTCCCGGGGCTCCGCCCCCCGGACCACCAGCACAAACTCCCCCTTGGGGGGCTCGGTCTGATAGCGCTCCGCCGCCTCCCCCAGGGTGGTGCGGATAATCTCCTCGTGGAGCTTGGTCAGCTCCCGGCACAGGGAGACCGGCCGGTCCGGCCCGAAGGTCTCCGCCAGGTCGGCCAGGGTGGCGGGCAGCTTGTGGGGGGCCTCGTAGAAGATCATGGTCCGCTCCTCCCCCCGGAGGGACTCCAGGTGGCGGCGGCGGTTCTTCTTGTTCATGGCCAGAAAGCCCTCAAAGGTGAAGCGCCCAGTGGGCTGGCCCGAGGCCGCCAGGGCGGCCACCAGGGCGCAGGGCCCGGGGATGGACACCACCTCCACCCCCGCCTGGGCGCACAGGGCCACCAGCTCCTCCCCGGGGTCGGAGATAGCCGGGGTACCCGCGTCGGTGACCAGGGCGCAGCTCTCCCCCGCCAGCAGGCGCTCCAGAATGGCCGGGCCGCTGGTGGAGGTGTTGTGGCGGTAGTAGGACACCATGGGCTTTTTGATCCCCAGGTGGTTGAGCAGCTTCACCGACACCCGGGTGTCCTCGGCGGCGATGAAGTCCGCCTGGGCCAGGGCCTCCGCCATGCGGGGGGAGATGTCCCCCAGGTTGCCGATAGGGGTGGGAACCAGATATAATATGCCTGACATGGGCGGCCTCCTTTGGCGCAGTTGTTGAAAAGCTATTTCCCTTTACAGAGTGTTCCGGTACCGGACTGGCAGGACCTCCAGCCCGGGCCTCCCCTGCCGCACCGCCTCCACCAGGGCCAGGCGGGGCGGGCAGTCCGGCCGGTGGGCGGCAAATTGCAGCCGCTTGGGCTCCAGGCCGCTCCCCTCCAGGGCGGCAAACAGACCGGCCAGCCGCTCCGGGCGGAAGCACAGGGCAAATCTTCCCCCGTTCCGCAGAAGCCGGGCCGCCGCCCGGCACAGGGGGGCCAGTCCGTCCTCCTCCCCCTCCATGCGGGCGGGACCGCCGTCTCCGCCCGAGCCGCGGGCATAGTAGGGCGGGTTGGAGATCACCAGGTCAAAGGAGCCCGGGGCGAAGGGGACCGCCCTCCAGTCCCCCGTCCAGATCTCCCCGGACAGACCGTTTCGGGCCAGGTTGTCCCGGGCCGCCTGAGCGGCGGCGGGGTCCCGGTCCACCCCGGACAGCCGGAGCTCCTCCTCCCGCCCCGCCAGGAGCAGCAGGAGGCAGCCGCTCCCCGTCCCCAAGTCGCACACCCTCCAGCCCCGCTTCACAGTGGCAAAGCCCCCCAGGGCCAGGGCGTCCTCCCCCAGGGGAAACACCCCCTCCGGCTGGCACAGGGTATAGGGCCCCAGCTGTTCCGGCCCCCTCACGGGGTGCTCCCCATCTCCTGGAGCAGCTGCACCAGATGCCGGGTGATCCGCCCCGTCAGGCCCCAGACGGCGCGGCCCTCCCAGGGGTAGACGGGCACGTTTTCGCCCCCCGGCTGCCACCGGTAGTCCCGGGGAATGCCGATGAGCTCATAGGGGAAATTGCCGTCTGTGCTGGGCAGGAGGGTGTAGTTGTACTCCAGGGGCGGGTGGGTCATCAGATGGCGGAGGGGGATCTGGAAGGTCTCCCCCACCTCGGCGGGGTTGGGGACCATGCGGTCCACCGCCCCCCGGTCCACCCTGGCCAGAATGGGGTACATGATGAAGTTGGCCCGGTGGGCGATAAAGTCCAGCCGCCCCAGGACCTGGATGCTTTTTGGGGGGATCCCCAGCTCCTCCCAGGTCTCCCGCAGGGCGCACTCCTCCGGGGACTCGGAGCCCTCCATCTTTCCGCCGGGGAAGCACACCTCCCCCGGCTGGCGGCGGAGGCTCCCCGCCCGCACCTCATAGAGGAGGGCGGGCCCCTCCTCCCCCTCCACCAGGGGGACCAGGACGGCGTATCTCCCGGTGGCGTCCATCAGGCCGGGGGTCCTGGCCCGGAGGTTCTGTTCCAGAGTTGTCCAATCCATCGCTATAACACCACGTTGATCATCAGCAGGGAGTAGACCAGAAACACCGCCAGCCACAGGGCCACAAAGTACACCAGCTCCCTGGGCCGAAGGGCAAAGAGCAGGCCGAAAAAAACGGTCAGCCCCCCCGTGGCCCCCAGAGCCATCTCCTTGTCCACCAGGGCGGCCGTCTGCCCCTCCTGAACCGCCTGGAGGGCCACCTGTTCGGGGAGCATCGCCGCTCCGCCGGCCAGTCCGAACAGCGTCAGTATTCCGGCGGCATACAAAATCCAGTTCCGGTTCTTCTGCGTCCAGTCCCTCCACTTGGAAAAGAGCTCCTTTTTCTGCTGCGCCACAGGGCACCCCTCCTTGGTCACCGTATCTGTGCCCGGCCGGCACCGGACATATAGGGAGGAGCAGGCGGCCGGGCCGCCCGCTCCTGATTCTCACATCTTTTCCGGCGCAGACACGCCCAGCAGCCCCATGCCGTTGGAGAGCACCGCGCGCACCGTGTCCGCCAGCTTCAGCCGGGCGGAGAGCACCGCGGGCTCCTCCCCCTTGATGCGGCAGGAGTTGTAGAAGCGGTGGAAGTCCCCGGCCAGGGACACCAGATACCGGTTGATCCGGCTGGGGTCGTAGTCCCGGGCGGCCAGATGGATCTCCTCCGGGAACTGGGCCAGAGTCTTCATCAGGGCCAGCTCCTCCGGGGTGGTCATCAGGGACGCGTCCACGTTCTGGGCGGCGGGGACCTTCTCCCCCTCCTCTCCCAGACGGGACAGCAGGGAGCAGATGCGGGCGTGGGCGTACTGCACATAGTACACCGGGTTCTCGCTGTCCTCCCGCACCGCCAGGTCCAGGTCGAAGTCCAGGGGACTGGTGGAGGCCCGGGAGTTGAAGAAATACCGGGCGGCGTCCACCGAGATCTCGTCCAGCAGGTCGTGGAGGGCGATGGCCTTGCCCGAGCGCTTGGACATGCGCACCGGCTTGCCGTCCTGCATCAGGTTCACCAGCTGCATGAGCACAACCACCAGCCGGTTCGAGCCGTCCAGGCCCAGGCCGTCCAGGGCGGCCTGGAGCCGGGCCACGTGGCCGTGGTGGTCGGCGCCCCACACGTCCACCGCCTTGTCAAACTTGCGCACCTCCAGCTTGTTGCGGTGGTAGGCGATGTCGGCGGCAAAGTAGGTGTAGAAGCCGTTGGCCCGGCGGAGCACGTCGTCCTTCAGGTCCAGCTTGTCCACCTGCTCCTGTGTCTTGCCCTCCCGCATATACTTCTCCTTGAGAAGCTGGGTGGTGTTCAGCCACAGGGCCCCGTCCTTCTCATAGGTCCAGCCCTTCTGCCCCAGCAGCTCTACCGTCTCGGCCACATAGCCGCTCTCGTGGAGGGAGGACTCGAAGAACCACTCATCGTACACGATGCCGTACTTGAGCAGGTCCTCCTTCATCTTGGGGATGTTGATGGACAGGCCGTACTGGGCCATCTTGTCCAGCCGCTCCTCCTCGGACAGGTCCTTCCAGCTGTCCCCGTGCTCTTTATAGATGGCCTGGGCCAGCTCCTTGATGTCGTCCCCGTGGTAGCCCTCCTCCGGGAAGGGGACGTTCTCCTCCCCGAACAGGATCTGGCGGTACCGGGCGTCGATGGACACGGCAAACTTGTGGATCTGGTTGCCCGCGTCGTTGACGTAGAACTCCTTCCAGGTGTCGCAGCCGTCCCGCTTGAGCACGTTGGCCAGGGTGTCCCCCAGCACGCCCCCCCGGGCGTTGCCCATGTGCATGGGGCCGGTGGGGTTGGCGGAGACGAACTCCACCATGAGCTTTTTCCCCTGGCCCTCGTTGCTGCGGCCGTAATTTTCACCCTCGGAGGTGACGGCCTCCAGCACGTCGGCATACCAGCTGTCCGCCAGGCGGAAATTGATAAAGCCCGGGCCGGCGGCCTCCACCGAGGCAAACCAGCTGCCCTCCAGCTCCATGTTGGCGATGAGGGCCTCGGCTATCTTCCTGGGGGCCATGTGCAGGGCCCTGGCTCCGGTCATGGCGTGGTTGGCGGCAAAGTCGCCGTTGGAGCTGTCCTTGGGTATCTCCACGGTGCCGGAGAGCTCCGCGCCGCCGGGCAGCTGCCCTGCGGCGGCCGCCTTCTCATAGGCTGCGGCCAGCAGGCCGTTGATGCTGTCCTTGGCGTTTTGTATCATGTTAGGCATATATGTTTTCTCCCATCTGCTTTTGTTCTGTTATCTTCAGCTGGAACTTGTTCCGGGTTATCACCGCGTGCTCCATGTCCACCACGTAATCTATCTCCACTTCGCCGCCGTGCTCGTCCAGACTGTGGGATATGCGGCGGGTGTTGATGTTCATGGTGGCGGTGCCGTAGGGGGTATTATACAGGAAGGAGCTCTTCTCCTTCTCCTTGAATATCATGCGGCTGGTGATGAGGCCGTCCCTGTCCACCACCACCTGGTCGGGCATGACGATGACGCTGGTGCGGGTACCCTCCATGCCGGTGACCTCCGTCTCCAGATAGCTGAGGCAGCCCACCTCCCCGTCGTAGGTGTACAGTCCGTCGGTGGAGAAGTCCAGATAGTCCTCGTCCTCCATGTCTACGGAATGTACCGTGCGTATATCTATTACCACATCTCTCATCATGTTTCCGTCATTCTCCGTCCCCTGGGCATCTCCATCACCGGCACATGCTCGGCATGCACCTCCCGGCCCAGGAGCCGGGAAGCGGCGGCGGAAAACTCCTCCGCCGGGCCGCTGGTGTAATATTCCGTTTTCCCGCAGCCGCCGGTGAGCTCCTGCCGCAGAAGGCTGCTGCAGGCGGCCCGGGCCGCGCTCTCCGAGGCGCTGATAAGTGTGATCTCCGGCCCCAGGCAGTTGCGGATAGCCTGGGAAATTATGCCGTAGTGGGTGCAGCCCAGCAGCAGCGCGGCCACGCCCGCCTCCCTGGCCGGGGCCAGGGAGCGCTCCACCGCCTCTTTGACGTCCTCGTCGTCAGGGGCGGTGTGGCCGCTCTCTATAAGGGGCACAAAGTCCGGGCAGGGCATGGGGATTATCTCCCGCCCCGGGCACCGGCGCCTGACGGCCTCCAGATAGGCCCCGGAGTTAATGCTGGCGGCGGTGGCGGCAACGCCCAGGGGGGCGTCCCCCGGCACCCGGGCCAGGGCCTCCGCTCCCGGCTCCAGCACGCCTATGCAGGGGCAGGGGCCGCTGCGGAGAACGGAGTCGGCATTGGTGGAGACGGTGCCGCAGGCGGCTATCATCAGCTTGGTGGAAAAGGAGGACAGAAAGTCCATGTCCTGCCGGGTCATCTCCATCAGTTCCTCCCGGCTCCTGGCTCCGTAGGGCAGACGTCCGCTGTCGGCAAAGTAGACTATGTTCTCCCGGGGCATAAGCTCTCTCAGTGCCGCGACGGCAGTAAGCCCGCCCAGGCCGGAGTCGAAAATGCCGATAGCTCTGTTGTCCATTGAAGACCTCCTTTTAAACCGCAGGCAAAATTAATACTGACACTTTAATATACCGCAAAGCGGCGCTTAATACAAGGGAAAATTGTTAAGGCTTCATATTGCAGGCTCCGGGGAAAATTATTGGCAATATCCATTGCTCTTTGATATAATAGGAGTATAATATATCCGGCAAGCAAGGAGGCGGCAGCATGAATATAGAGCTGAGTGAGAAAGAGTTCAGGCGTTTGCTTGACATGGTATATATAGGCAACTGGATATTGAACTCCACCCGGGGGGACGACAGGTTTGAGGACTACGACCTGCTGCAGGAGAAACTCTTTGCCCTGTGCCCGGGCCACGGCATGCGCTCCCTGGTGGAGACCTGGCAGGGGCACATCTTCCCCTCCCAGGCCTATGAGGACGGGGGCATACACGAGGCCATAGCCGACTATGAGGACGCCGTGTTCTACAACATCCTGGCGGAGGAACTGGCCCGGAGGGACCTGGGTCTGGAAAACAGCGACCCGGAGGACTTCACCCAGCTCCAGGAGCGGATGGAGGAGTACATGGAGGAGTTTGACAAGAACGGCCTGAACACCATCAACATCGACCTTTGACGGAGCAGAGAAAATGCACGACGAATTGACAAGAGAAGACATTAAAAAGATGCGCCAGGAGCTGGACTACCGGCGGCTGGAGCTGATGCCCCAGCTGATTGAAGAGGTAAAGCGCACCAGAGCCTTCGGCGACCTCAGCGAGAACTTTGAATACAAGGCGGCAAAGCAGGCCCAGAACAAAAACCGCAGCCGCATCCGCTACCTGGAGGGCATGATAAAATCCGCCAAAATAATCGACGACCGCTCTGCCCAGGACGAGGTGGGCCTCTTCGACAAGGTGGAGATATACATGCCCGAGGAGGACGAAACCGAGACCATCCAGGTGGTCACCACCGTGCGCTGCGACCCCAGGAAGGGCCTTATAAGCAAGGAATCCCCCTTCGGCCGCCAGGTGCTGGGGAAAAAGGTGGGGGACGAATTCACCGTCCAGGTCAGCGATACCTATTCCTATAAGGCCCAAATACGCTCCATCACCAAAATGAAGGACGACGGCTCGGCCCCTCTGCTGGAGTACTGAGCCCGGCTGCCGCAACACACATAAAACAAGACCTCCCTTCCGATTCGTTTCGGAGGGGAGGCCTCAGCTTGTGGAAGAAGGCACAGCCTTCTTCCACAAAAAGGATTACACTTCTCTTCATGCCTCGGTTGTACGCCTACGGCGTACAATTCGACACTCAGCTCCGTGAGAAGTGTTTTCTGCGACGCACATGTCGCCGCAGAAAACGATTGGATTTATTTTTTCGCTGCGGCGAAAAAACTCTGCGAGGCTTTTTCTACAGTCTTAGACCTCCCTTCCGATTCGTTTCGGAGGGGAGGCCTTTTACATCTATATGTCTTTAAAAGCTCACAGGAAGGGGTCCACCGTCCCGCTCAGGGAGGGGAGGGGGCTGAGACCGCTGTCCCCGGAGGGGAGAGGACTGAGACCGCTGCCGGAGCTGCTGCCGGAGCTGCCGCCGGTGAAGCCGGGCTCCACATAGACCTGGATGCTCAACTCCAGGGAAGCGCCGAAGGAGTTGTTCACCTCCTGGGGCAAAACAGCAACGCCGCTGAGACTGAGCACCTGCATGCCCTGGACGGAGGGGTCGAAGCCTGTGTGCTCCGTGTTCCACCAGACCTGGGCGCTGTAGCGGCTTATGAGGCCCCGGTTGTTGACTATCTGCACCTGGGAGGGCAGGGCCGCCGCCAGGGCGGAGGCCAGGTCGCCGCCGCCGCTGAGGTAGACGCTCTCCGGCTCCACGAAGGCCTGGAGCTCCTCATTGAGCAGGGTGAAGGGGATGACCGCCTGGGCCCCCTTGTAGTTTACGGTGCCCTCCACGCTGGCCATCACGTACCAGGTGCCCGGCTCATTGTTCTCATCCCAGGGGCCGAAGGGCCCGTCGGGGCCCTGGCTGTAGCTGAAGCTGACGCTGCCGTAGGCGGCCTGGGCGCCGGGCATGGGCTGGGAGCCGTAGGCCACGTCGCCGCAGCTGAAGCTGTAGATGTCGTTGCCTGCCACGTCCACGGTGAGCAGCCCCTCCACAAAGTTCAGCACGTAGTTGCCCGCCGAGAAGCCGGGGCCGTCGGTGAGGGCCAGGCTGCCCTGGCGGATGTAGTAGGCGCCCACATCCTCGCCGGGGTCACGCTCCAGGCTGCCGGTGAGCACCGGGGGCTCCGGGTCGCTGCAGCTGTAGCTGAGCACCGGGTCCGGGTCGCCGTAGACCTTGTGGAGCTGGTCGGCCTTTATGGTGATGGTCCTGGGCTGAATGCTCCAGAGCAGGTAGTTGCCCTGAGCGCCCTCCAGGCTGTAATTGGGGTTATCCAGGGAGGTGACCCAGGCGGCATAGTCGCCCACGTCCACCGCCGAGGCCCCCTCATAGCCGGTGCAGCTGACGCTGTCGCCGGGCAGGGCATTGGCCACGTAGGCGGTAACCTGCTGGCTGCCGCAGTTATAGACCGGGGCCTGGCTGTAGTCCCAGGCTATCAGGGCGGTGAGGGGGTATATGGTGCAGTCGGAGATGAGGCAGTCCTCCGGGGCCTGATAGTATTGTGCGTACTCGCCCAGGTCGTAGCTGACGGCGACGGTCTTGCCGTAGCCTGCGTCTTTGCTGTCATAGCGGGCGGTGGCCCGGACGGGGATGCTGCCCTCGTCCTCGGGGCGGAAGCCCGTCAGGGTGCCGGGGGAGAGGAGCTGGGCGCTGTCGCTGCCGTCGTAGGTCTTTTCCGTGAGCACCTCGGGCTGGGTTTCCAGGTAGAGAGGCCGCTTCAGAGCGGTGAAGGAGACGCTGGCGGAGACGTCGTCATAGACGCCCTGGCCCGCCTTGGTGACGCTGACGCTGAAGTCCCCGGTGCCGGTGATGTAGACGTCGCCGGTCTCGGCGTTCACCACGGCGCAGTCCCCGGAATCGAGCTGCCAGCTGAGGGGCCCTTCCCCGGAGCCGCCGGAGACGGAGAGGGTGAAGGCCTGGCCGTAGTAAACGGTCTCGGGCGCGCCCTCTATGCTGAGGGGCTGCTGGCTGCCCTGGCTTATCTCAAAGTTCCAGGAGGCGTCGCTGAGGCCGGAGACCGCCTCATAGCTGTCGCTCTCCTTCACGTCGATGTATATGCTGTAGCTGCCGGGCCGGGTGGGTATCTCATAGCTCTCGCTGCCGTCATCGGCCCGGATATACCTCACCGCAATGTCCATGCCCTGGGGGTAGGAGAGGAGCACCGGGGTCTTGCCGCTGCCGTCGTAGCCGAAGCTGCGCTCCTGGGTGAAGACGAAGTCGGAGATGTTGGGGGTCCTGCGGCCCACCTCCACGGTGCAGCTGGCCACATAGCCGGACTCGGTCTCCACGCTGAGCTTGGCGGTGCCGGCGGCAAGGCCGGTTATGCGGCCGTCGGCGTCCAGGGAGAGGATGTCCTCATCCTCGCAGGACCAGACCAGGCCGCTGGTGTCGCTGCCGGCGGGCTGGACGGTGATGCCGGGCAGGCGGCTCTCGCCCACCGCCAGCTCCAGGGTTTCCGCCAGGACGACGGACTGGGCGGGCTCGGTCCTCCACTGGGCGTAGAGGGTGACGCTGCCGCCGTTTTCCCCGCAGAGATTGCAGGCGTCGTCCCGGTCGGCGTATTCCGCCGGGGCCTGGGGGCTGAGGCTCCAGCCGTCAAAGACATAGCCCTCCCTGGTGAAGAGGCACTCCTCCAGCTTGAAGGGCACCGTGTAGCGGCAGGCCTGGTCGGCCATGGAGCCGTTGCCCCCGTTGGGGTCGAATTTCACGCTGTAGCTGTTGAACTCATAGTTGGCGGAGAGGGTCTTGTCAAAGGTGACCACGTCGCTCTCGCTGACCCGGCGGCCGCTGTAGTCCCAGTAGGTGAAGGTGTAGCCCTCCTTCTCCGGGACGGGCAGAGTGCCCAGGGCCTCGCCGGTGGTGTACATCCTGAAGCTCTCCTCCAGCTTGCCGCCCTTGGCGTCAAAGTCCACCCGGCAGGCGGGGGAGAACTGGAGCTGGCCGTCCTGGCCGGCGACTATGCCGAAGCCGTCGATGTCGCTGACAAAGCAGCCCTTCACCCCCAGATTCTCCTTGGCCAGGTCCCGGGTAAAGGCGCAGTTGTCCGCATATTCCAGACTCAGGCCTATGGTGCTGCCGCTGCTGAGAGCGCTGACCGCCATGGTCTCGGAGCTGTGGAGGTAGAGGTTGGGGCCCCGGCTGCTGCACAGGTTGTCCTGGATGTCCAGCCGTCCGGAGAGGCTGAGCCCCTCCAGCTGGTTGACGTAGACCCCGCCCCCGGCCAGGGCGCTGTTTTCCTCTATGCAGTCGCCGCACAGCTCCACGTCTATGAAGCTGTTGCCCTGGAGGAAGATGCCGCCGCCGTAGTTCTCGGCGCTGTTTTCCCTGAGGGTGCAGCCGGATATGAGCTTGCTCACGTCCCGGGTGAAGCCGAAGCTTATGTATATGCCGCCCCCGTCCATAGAGGCGCTGTTGCCGCTTATCTCGCCGCCCAGGATCTCAAAGCAGCCCACGCCGGTGGAGGCGACGCCGCCGCCGTTGAGGGCGCTGTTGCCCTTTATCTCCCCGCCCTCCATGGTGAAGTCGGAGGCGGGGGTGCCGCCGCTGATGCAGACGCCGCCGCCGGAGTTTGCGGCGCTGTTGTCCTCTATCGTCACGGCGCTGCCCATGGTGAAGCCGGCGTACTCGTCCACGTAGACCCCGCCGCCGCAGGCGTGGGGGGCGGTGACCTCATTGCCGGAGACACAGCCGCTGAGCATGTCCACCCGGCAGCTCTTGAGATATATGCCGCCCCCGTGACCGGCGGCGCAGTTGTCCTGAATGTTCACGGCGGAGAGGATTATGCTGTCCTCCTTGCTGCCTTCGGCATAGATGCCGGCGCCGGTGTACTCGCAGGTGTTGCCCTTTATGGTGCAGGCGCTGATGTCCGCCGGCCCCTTCAGGTAGATGCCGCCGCCGGACTTGGCGCTGTTTTCCTCTATCTCGCCCCCGGTCACCGCCAGAACGGCGCCCTTCTCGGCAAAGATACCGCCGCCCCGGGTGGCCTGGTTGCCGCTGATGCAGCCGCCTTCCATGCTGAGGGAGGCGCCTTCCGCCACGTAGATGCCGCCGCCCTCGGTGGCGTTGCCCCCGGTGATGCAGCCCTTGGAGCCGCAGTCGCAGAGGCTGAGACTGGCCTCCTTGCTGAGGGTGATGACGCTGCCGTTGCCGGTGCCGGTGATGCTGTGGCCGTTGAGGCAGAGCTCCACCTCGCCCTTTATCACCAGGTCCCCCTTCAGGTCGCTTTTCAGGTAGTATTTCCCGCCCTCCAGGGTCTTCCGGTTGCCGGAGCTCACCGCCGTCCAGCCCTCGTGGCCGCCGTGGCCCAGGGCCTGGGCGCTGGGGGAGAGACAGGCGAAAACAAGGATAAAGGCCAGGGAAATCGCCGCGATGCTTATGGTTTTGTAACAGCTTTTTTTCATCTCTCTCACTCCGGCAGCCATACAGAAATAAGGCAAAAATAAAACGCTTTACATATAAGCGTTGACATAATCTTATGTGCTCTCTAATTATAAGGTCGACATAATCCATTAGCAACGACTTTCTTTTGTAATTTTCTGTAGTATTCTGCAATATACGATTGATTGGATAAAAACTTGTCGAAAGAGAAACTGAGAGGATATTTTTATAAAAAAATACACGACCAAAAAATTTTTTGGTCGTGTATGGAAATTTATGGATTTTGGCCGGGAGCCGTTCCCGGCGAAATTTGGTTTACAGAATCGACGATTGAAACAGGTTTACAGAACTCGGTGACCCGGCGGATTTACAGAACTTGGGATATGGCCAGCTGCCGGTTCTTATAGGCCGGGTCCCCCGTGACCTCTTTGATGAGGCTTATCTCCTGGGGCAGCCGCAGCTCCTCTCCGCCGCCGTAGACGAAGAGCACGGCCTTCTCCCGGGAGAAGGGGTAGACGTCTATCTCCAGCCGGGCGTTTTTGTAGCCGAAGCGGTATTTCAGCTTTCTCACCGCGTGGAGGCTCAGGTCGCTGTCCATAAGGTAGGCCACGTACTCCTTTTCGGAGATGGGTTTTTCCGTGACCCAGCGGCTGCCGTCCTGGGCGACGCGCTTTTCGGTGTAGAAGTAGAGGTAGCCGCCGCCGTTGCGCTGCTGGCGGATGCGCCGCTCTATCTGGGGGCTTTGGGAGTTGAGGTAGGTCTGCATCATCTCCACGCTGACGGCGCCGTATTTTTCCGTCAGCTCCCGGCAGTCGGGCATGGAGATGAGGAACTTCCGCTTTTCCACCGCCGGGGCGCTCTGGCCCAGGATGCGGTATATCTGGGCGATGGCCCGGTTTATCTTGTCCTCGAAGTCTATGGAGTTATCGACGATGTACAGGGAGGGGTGGGAGCTCCAGGCCCGGAGGGTCAAATCGTCCTTGGCCCGGGCGTCCTCCAGGCTTTCATAGCGGGCGGCGTTGCCGAAGTTGTAGGCGTATTCGGCGCCCTTGGCGCAGGTGACCAGGTGGAGCACCGCGTCGTAGCCGGAGAGTATCTGCTCCTCGGTCCTGCCGAAGTGGGCCAGGATGTTTTCAAACTGGCTGTCGCTGACGTAGGCCTTGTCGTCCATGACGGCCCGGTCGTAGATTATCAGCACCTTTTCCTCCGGCACCATTTCCGCCGCCTTCAGGGCCAGGGCCTCCTTGTGCAGCTGATCCTGGATGACGAAGTACTGGAACTGCTCCATGGTGACGCAGTTGCCGAAGGGCCGGATGCCGAAGCCGGAGATGAGCTCGGTAGCGGTCTCGGGGATGGTGATGACCTTCCAGCCGTCCTCGGATTTGAATTCCTTCAATATTCTGCTTATAAGGGTGGTCTTGCCGGCGGCGGGTCCGCCGGTGAGAACTATCCTGGTGATTTCCTTTGCCATAAGCATCCGCCTTTCAAAATGAATGGTAGCCGGCCGGCTGCCGGGACTATTTTAACATCCGCCGGGGATTTTTTCAATTGCATTGTGGCGGGGAAACTGTGCATCCTGAACAAAGCTTTTGCCCCGGGAAGGGGTGAAAGTGGATAAGGGCCAGGGGAAATATGAGGAATAAACGGGAAAATTCAGCTAAATTGGGGAATAAGTGGGGAATTGACGCCGCAAATGGCGGCAAAAAAGGCCCTCAGGGCATGAGAACTCTTGACGAAACACGAAAGAAGTTGTATTATTATAAAGCAGCAAACCATTTGTTTTTGCATAAGAACGGAGGAACTTGTATGAGCATGATTCCTGAAGTAAAATGCCGCCGCTGCGGCGAGACATTTTCTTCCATGCGCAGCCGCTGCCCCAACTGCGGCACCCGCCGGGTGACCCAGAGCGGGCGCACTCCCGGCACCACTCCCGGAACGGTCAGGGGGACCGCATCTTATGAGCGTGCCGAAACGAACACAAAGTGGCAGATGATTTTCGGACTTATCCTGGTGGTGGCGGTCATTCTGGCTGTAATAGTGATGGTGTCCACCGGTCTGAACGGCTCAGATAATCCCGGCAGCGATATGCTTACGCCCCCCGCTGCGGCTACTTATACACCTTTGATAGAGGCCCCGCCCACCGCTTCGCCCACTCCCACTCCCACCGTGGAGAGCATACGCATCATGTACTTCAACGAGGAGAGGACGGAGTTCCAGATGCGCGTGGGTGAAGACCCCATCCCGCTGACGGCCCAGGTCCTGCCCGCAACGGTCACCGGCGTCAAGGTCAACTGGTCCATCCAGGGGGACGATACCGGGGAATACTGCACCGTGGAGTCCACCGGCGATACCAGCTGTGAGGTGTCCATCCACAAGGCCAAGGCCGGCGGTGTGGTTCTGGTGGCCGAGTGCAACGGCGTGACCCAGACCTGCAACGTCTGGCTGGCCGAAGCCGCAAGTTGATTTTGTGTTCACAAAAGAAGCTCCTGCTTGGTGCGGGAGCTTCTTTTTATTCTTTTTTTAGCAATGCTTTTCTATGCTATTGCGGCGGCAGACGGGCTGTGATAAAATCAAAACAATGGAAAAAATAGATTAGGGAGGGCTTTCTATGCTGTATAAAAACGCATTTATCTTCGACGGCGCCGGCTTTACCCACGGGGGCTTCACCGTGGAAGAGGGTCGCTTTGCCCGGGTGTTTGAGGGCGATACCGGGGAGGCCGGTACGGACCTGGAGGGGGCCTATGTCATCCCCGGCCTTGTGGACGTGCACAACCACGGCAACTCCGGGGCGGACTTCTCCGACGGGGACCTGGAGGGCCTGAAGACCATGGGCAAATATCTGGCGGCCAACGGGGTCACCTCCTTTGCCCCCGCCTCCATGACCTTGCCCTACGAGGTGCTGGCCGCCGCCTTTGATACTGCGGTGAAGTACCGGGAGGAGCGGCCGGAAAAGGGCGCCCGGCTCATGGGCATACAGATGGAAGGCCCCTTTTTCTCGGAAAAAAAGAAGGGCGCCCAGAACGGGGCCTATCTGAGGGACCCGGACTTTGAGGCCTTCAAGGAGCTCTACGAGGGCTGCGGCGGCCTTGTGAGAATAGCGGACGTGGCGCCGGAGCTGCCGGGGGCGGCGGAGTTTGCGGAGAAGGCCTCCAAGCTCTGCACCGTGTCCGTGGCCCATACCGACGCCGATTACGAGCAGGCCGACGCGGTGTTCCGCAGCGGGGCCCGGCACCTGACCCACCTCTTCAACGCCATGCCCCCCATCCACCACCGCAAGCCCGGGGTGATAGGGGCCGCCTCCCAGCGGGAGTGCGTGGTGGCGGAGCTCATCTGCGACGGGCTCCATGTGCACCCCAGCTCCGTGCGCATGGCCTTCAAGCTCTTCCCCGGGCGCATCTGCCTGGTGTCCGACGCCCTGCGCTGCTGCGGCATGCCCGACGGGGAGTATGAGCTGGGCGGCCAGCAGGTCTTTTTGAAGGACAATATAGCCCGGCTTGCCGACGGCACCATAGCCGGTTCCGCCTCCAACCTGTATAAGTGCATGCTCAACGCCATAGAATTCGGCATCCCCGCGGCCACGGCCATAAACTCCGCCACCATCATCCCGGCCCGGGAGCTGGGCTGCGACGGGGAGATAGGCTCCATAGAGGAGGGCAAGCTGGCGGACTTCGTAGTCTGCGACCGGCAGCTGAGATGCACCGCCGTGTACATCGGCGGGGAGAAGCTGTAAAACCTGAAATAAGAAAAAAGCGGCAGGGGAGCCATGGCTCTCCTGCCGCTTGATTTTAATTTAAACTCAGTCTTTCACCATATGTACGTTCAGGTGGTTGTAGGTCATCTCCACCCCGTGACGGAAAAAGCTCTCCCTCACCGACTCGTTGAGGGAATAGTACACCGGCCAGTAGTCCTCGCTCTTGCACCAGACCCGGAGCACGTAGTCTATGCAGCTGTCCTTATAGGCGTGCAGGCCCACGAAGGGCTCCGGCTGGGGGAGGATACGCCCGTCGGCGTTGACGGCCTCCATGAGGGCCTCCTTCACCTGCTGGGTGGAGGCGTCGTAGCCGGCGCTGAAGAACAGCTCCACCCGGCGCATGGCCTCGTGGGTGTAGTTTATGACCTTGGAACCGGTTATCTCGTTGTTGGGGATGGAGATGCTCTTGTTGTCGGCGGTGGTGACGGTGGTGTAAAACAGGCCTATGGTGCTCACCGTACCGGAGACGCTGTTTATCTCCACGAAATCCCCGGCCAGGAAGGGCCGGGTAGCCAGCAGGGTGATGCCGGAGAAGAGGTTGGTCATTATGCCCTGGATGCTCAGGGACAGGGCCAGGCCTGCCACGGAGAGCACCGCCACCAGGGAGGCGGCGTCTATGCCCAGGGTGGTGGCTATTATGATGGCGGCTATGAACCAGAGGGAGACCTTGGAGGCGGAGAGGAGGAAGTCCTTCATGCCCCGCTCGAAATGGGTCTTTTCAAATATGTTGTAGAGAATCTTGGTCAGTATCTTTATGATGACAAGACATATCAGGGTGAGGATGAGGGCGGAGAGAATCTTCCCCGCCACCGCGGCGGTGACCACGTCCATGCCCAGGGCGGTGAACATCTCCGTGGCGTCGCCCACGGCTCCCACCACGGCATCGCTCACAGTGTCACTCACCACGCCGGTGACGGCGTCGTCCACAGGAATACTCATAGCAAAGTACCTTTCCTTTCATCAGATTTAAGGGGCCAAAAAGGCAAAGTCAAAAAAGGGAGCAAGCGCCAGGACGCTTGCTCCCGAATGGCGGAGATGGAGAGATTCGAACTCTCGAAGAGCTTTTGACCCTTACACGATTTCCAATCGTGCGCGCTCGACCAACTACGCGACATCTCCGTGTTTGCTCAAGAAAAAGAAATATATTAACTTTGAAGCTTGACCATTATAATTC
>DBFSDV010000044.1:0-28936 GCA_048417135.1 Candidatus Limivicinus sp.
TTTTCATAAAAAAGTATTTTAAAATACTTTTTTATGAAAACGTCCTATTGACCGTTTATTGGCTTTCAGTATAATTATATTTGAACAGGGTGTCAAGCCTGTTCAAACATAGCCCAGGCCCACGCCGGAGCGCACCGGGAACGTCTCCCGGAGGCAGGAGGCCTGCGGCGGTGAGAACGGCCTTGCAGCAGCTGCAATGCAGAACCGGGGAGCCGTCTTGGCCGGCTTCCCAGGATGGCTTAAAGGAAGGGGGGGATATCTGTGGCCAACTACACGAAGAAAGCCATACTTAAAAACTTTGAGGATATGCTGGTGGAAATGCCCTTTGACAAGCTGACAGTATCCGCCCTGGTAGTGCGCTGTGACATCAGCTCCAATACCTTCTACTATCACTTTCGGGACATATATGATCTGCTGGATACATGGTTGGCCGAGAAAAAAAGCCAGTATCTGGAGGAGGCCGAGGCGCTGGCGGACTGGCCTGCAAGGATGAAACTGATCCTGAGGAAGCTGAAGTCCAGTTCAAAGATCGTATATCATGTATTTAATTCCATATCCAGGGAGCGTATAGAGCGCTTTGTTTTCGTAACGTTACAGAAGGATTTTTATGATATAATAAAATCCGGACTGGGGGAGCGGGAGGTCTCCGAAGACACAGTACAGGACCTGGCTTCCTTTTGCTGCTATTCCACTTTTGGATTTTTCCTGAAATTTCTCTGGGACCATATGGAGGCGGACATTGATGAAGGAGTAGACAGGCTGGCAGGGACCTTCTTCGGGGTTACTGAATATGTGATTGCAAAAAATCAGGACAGGGGCGGACAGGCCAAGCCGGAAAGCAGTTCCTGCTCAGACCTGCCAAGATATTCATAGACCTCGGATACCCTCACAAATTTTTCTTTTTCCTCAAATTCTGATTAGTTTAAGCGCTTTCTCCTATTTCGGAGAAAGCGCTTTGTTTATCAGTGGCACAGCGGTGAAGCCTTATTTACAATAGAAGCATAGAGGCAAAGAAGCAGCCACAGAGAAACAAAAAAGGAGAGAAATAAGATGAACGTTTCCGCAACCATGAAAAAGCTGGGCATAGAGCAGATAATGAAATATCTGTACAAAGACCCGGAGAAGAATCTGCCGAAGCTGATGGACTGGGCAGACAGATTCAGCAAGGGGGATTTCCCGGGACAGCGCAAGGCAATACGCCGGGCCATTGAGGACCCCAACGACAACTACTACCCCTTTATACGACATCTGATTAATGACGTGGACCAGGAGGTGCTCACTGCCGTGGCGGTGAATTTCTTTATCAATGCCAACCTTATAGGCTGGCCGATAGAGGAGGAAGCCAGAAAGAAATACGGCTGCAACATTCCCTGGACCATATTGCTGGATCCCACCTCCGCCTGCAATCTCCACTGCACCGGATGCTGGGCGGCGGAGTATGGAAACAAGCTGAACCTCAGCTTTGAGGAGATAGACAGCATCATCACTCAGGGCAAGGAACTGGGGGTGTACATGTACATATACACTGGCGGCGAGCCCTTGGTGAGGAAGGCTGATCTGATAAAGATATGCGAAAAGCACTCCGACTGCATATTCCTGTGCTTTACCAACGGTACCCTGATAGACGAGAAGTTTGCCGACGAAATGCTGCGGGTGAAAAACTTTGTCCCGGCCATCTCCCTGGAGGGCTTTGAAAAGGCCACCGACAGCCGCCGGGGCAATGGGGTGTACGGCAAGGCGGTAAAGGCCATGGAGCTTCTGCACAGCAAAAAGCTGCTGTACGGAATATCCACCTGCTACACCAGCAGCAATTTTGAGTCTGTCACCTCCGAGGAATATTATGACAGCCTGATAAATATGGGGGCATATTTCATCTGGTACTTCCACTACATGCCCGTGGGAAATGACGCTGCTCCGCAGCTGCTGCCCACACCGGAGCAGCGCACCGAGGTATACCGCAGGATACGTCATTTCAGGGCAACCAAGCCGCTCTTTGCCATGGACTTCCAGAACGATGCGGAGTATGTGGGAGGATGTATTGCCGCCGGCCGCCGCTATCTCCACATCAATGCCAACGGCGACGCCGACCCCTGTGTCTTTATCCACTATTCAAACTGCAACATCCGTGAGCACACTCTGCTGGAGGCGCTGCAGAGCCCCATATTTATGGCTTACCACGACAACCAGCCTTTTAACGACAATATGCTGCGGCCCTGCCCCATGCTGGAAAATCCCGAAAAGCTCCGGGAGATAGTGGCCGCTACCGGGGCCGTCTCCACCGACCCCCAGTCTCCGGAGAGCGCCGAGCACCTGTGCAGCAAATGCGACGCCTACGCCGCCTGCTGGGCGCCGGTTGCCGAAAAGCTGTGGGAGGAGAACAGAGCGGCCAAGGCTGCACAGGCAGATAAATAAGACAGCTGCATTTGAAAAGGAAAGTGAATGTTTAAAGGAGAATTCAAACAATGAACAGTTTATTTACCTCTGAATCCGTTACCTGCGGACATCCGGACAAGATCTGTGACCAGATAGCGGACAGGATCCTGGACGAGATGCTGGCCCAGGACCCAAATACCCGCTGTGCCTGCGAGGTGACCTGCGCTGCAGACGAGGTACATATCTTTGGAGAAGCAACTACAGAGGCCGGTGTGGACTGTGCGGCAATAGCCAGGGATGTGATATCGGAAATAGGATATACGGCCCCCGGACGGGGCTTTGACGCCAAAGGCTGCCGGGTACATGTGCGGCTGCATGAGCAGTCCCCGGACATAGCCATGGGCATCAGCCGCCGGAACGAGTCGGAAGAGCTCAACAGCGGGGCCGGGGACCAGGGCATGATGTTCGGTTACGCCTGTCGGGAGACCGACAGCCTGATGCCCATGCCAATAGAGCTGGCCCACTCCCTGGCAAAGAGGCTGGAGCAGGTGCGCCGCACGGAGGAGCTGCCCTACCTGCTGCCTGACGGCAAAACACAGATAAGCCTGGAATATGAGGACGACAAACCCAAGCGCATTTCCACGGTAATAGTCTCCGCCCAGCACAGGGAGGACGTGGACATTGCCAAAGTGCGCAGCGACATCATATTCCATGTGATAATGCCCATGCTGCCCAAGGGCATGGCCGACCAGAACACCCAGTTCTTTATAAATCCCACAGGCAGATTCGTAGTGGGCGGCCCCGCCGGGGACTCGGGGCTCACCGGCAGAAAGCTGATGGTGGACACCTATGGGGGCTATGCCCGCCACGGCGGAGGCTCCTTCTCCGGCAAGGACGCCACAAAGGTGGACCGCAGCGGGGCCTATATGGCCAGATATATTGCAAAGAATATTGTAGCCGCCGACCTGGCGGACAGGTGCGAGGTACAGCTCAGCTATTCCATAGGTCTGGCAGAGCCCGTCTCTCTGCGCATAGACACCTTCGGCACGGGGAAGACCACACGCAGTGCCTTGTATGAGGCGGTCACCGCCTCCGTGGACATGAGGCCCGCTGCGATCATACGTAAGTTTTCCCTTACCAGGCCCATCTTCTCATGGGTATCCTGCTACGGACACTTCGGATGTAATGCGGCTGAGATGCCCTGGGAGCAGACCGACCTGGCTCCACAGCTGAAGAAGCTGCTGGATTGAGACTGAGTCCGGGAAAAAAGCCTGCCGCAGCTATCTTGATAAAAAGAAAGAAGGATAAACCTTTTGATTGAAGTACGCAATATACACAAAAGCTACGGCTCAGGCAGAAATCGGCATGAGGTGCTGAAGGGCATAGATATAGCCTTTAGGGAAAATGAGTTCGTCGCCATATTGGGCCCGTCGGGCTCCGGGAAGACCACATTGCTGAATGTAATTGGCGGTCTGGACCACTATGACAGTGGAGATCTGGTCATCCGGGGCATCTCCACCAGAGCCTACTCAGCCAGAGACTGGGACTCATACCGCAACCACTCGGTAGGCTTTATATTTCAGAGCTACAATCTTATAGAGCATCAGAGCATACTGTCCAATGTGGAAATGGCCCTGACGATATCCGGCATCTCCGGGAAGCAGCGCAGGGAGAGGGCTCTGGAGGCACTGAAGAAGGTGGGCCTGGAAGAACATGTGTTCAAAAGGCCCAGCCAGCTGTCCGGAGGTCAGATGCAGAGAGTGGCCATTGCCAGAGCGCTGGTAAACGACCCCACCGTGGTGCTGGCGGACGAGCCCACCGGAGCGCTGGACAGCAGGACCAGTGTGCAGGTAATGGAGCTGCTTAAAGAGATAGCCAGGGACAGGCTGATAATAATGGTCACCCATAACCCGGAACTGGCCCAGGCCTATGCCACACGCATCGTCACCCTGAAAGACGGCGAGATAGCCGGGGACACTGCGCCTTATATCCCGGAAGGACCTGCCGGCAGGACGGCACATAGGAAAGTGAATATGGGCCGCTCCTCAATGAGACTGCCTACGGCTCTCTCGCTGAGCTTTCACAACCTGTGGAGCAAACGCTCCAGGACGCTGCTGACGGCCTTTGCAGGCTCCATAGGAATAATCGGAATAGCCCTTATCATCGCCCTCTCCTCCGGGGTGAACGAGTATATAGACAGGCAGGAGGCCAACATGTCCTATCAATACCCGCTGCTGGTGGAGACTTTGAATATGGATATATCCTCTATGTTTACCGAATTGAGCGGGCAGCTGTCGGAAGAGGGAGAAGACAGGGTAAAGGTGCTGGGATTTTTGGAGAGCCTTTTTTCCACCCTGGGCACCAACGACCTGGAGAAGCTGAAAACTTATCTGGAGGAAGAGGAAAACGACATCTCCCAATACGGAACCATAGAGTATGTGTACAATATTACACCCCAGATATATGTGGAATATAAGGGAGAGCCGAGACGGGTATGCCCGGATTCCACTCTGGAATCCCTGGGTATCCCTGTTTCATCCATCGACACCTCCCTCATATCCTCCACCATAAGCACGGACATGTTCTATTGTATGCCCAGGGATGAGAAGCTCTACCTGGAGCGCTATGACATTAAGGCGGGCCGCTGGCCGGAAAACGGAAATGAGTGCGTACTGGTGCTCACTCCCGACGGGAGCATCAGCGACTATCTGCTGTATGTCATGGGTATGAGAGACCCCGGCAAGGTGGATGAATATATAGAAGAATTTCTGGAAGGCGGAAAAGTGGAGCCGGAGCAGCTGGAGGGCCTGAGCTTCGACTACGAAGAGTTTCTGAACGTCAGCTTCAAGCTGGTAAACAGCGGCGACTACTACAGCTATGATGAAGAGAGCGGGCTGTGGCGGGATCGCAGCAACGACAAGGCCTTTATACGGGAGTTGGTCAAGCAGGGCGAAGAACTGAACATTGTGGGTGTGGTCCAGCCCAAGGAGGGCTATGGCGTAGGCGCCCTGAGTGCAGGTATAAATTATCCTTTTTCCCTTATAGAAAAAACCATTGAGAACGCTGCCGGAAGCGAGGCCGTTGCGGCGCAGATGGAAGATCCGGAGACGAACATATTCACCGGGCTGCCCTTTGAGGACAGCAATGCAGCCGCCGAGCTGGACCCCTCCACCATAGTGTCCGTGGATTCGGAAAAGATAAGGGAGGCTTTGAAGGTAGACCAGCAGAAGCTGCAGCAATACTTCCTTGAGGGAGCAAATCTGGAGGCGATCCAGGTCAGTATTCCTGAACTTGATGTCTCGGGAATACAGATCGAAAACCAGGTAGTGGAGGCCGTGCTGGCACAGCTGGCAGCCGACCTCCCGGAGCTTCTGGGGGAGATACAGCTGCCGGAGGATGCACTTTACGACATGGTGGGCGAGATACTGTACGATTACATGAATTACCTGGAGGAAATGGGCTATTCGAATTACGGAGATATATCGGAGGCAGTGAGCGCCTATTTCTATTCGGAAGCCTTCTACTCTGTGCTGGAAAACTGGGCGGCCTCTCTGGACATGGAAAATACGGAGGAGGGCTATTGGCCCGGAAAGATACAGGAGCTGAGCGAGGCGCTGCTTTACAGTATGAACGCCTACCTGGAGTCTCAGGGGCTGCCCCAGCTGCCTCAGCTGGAAACTACCTTCCGGGATTATCTGGCCACAGGCAGGTGGAGGACCATTGTCCAGAGCAGCATAGACAGCATGCTGGAGAGCAGCCGGATAGAGGAAGTGCTGGAGGCCTATATACAGGATACGCTCCGGCCCCTGATAGACAGTCAGCTGGAACTGGCCCTGCAGGATCTGACGGCGCAGCTGGAAACTGCCTCTGCCACCGTATCTGCCCAGCTGCAGGCAGCTGTGAGCAGCAGTATAATCAACGGCCTTTCCAATGCGCTTGCCCACGGCGAGGAATGTATAAGCCTGGACATGGATCTTTTTGCCCAGGCGTTTACCATGAAGCTGGATATACAGGAGCTGTCGGATTTCCTGCTGTCTTTCACCGGGATATCCAAACCCTCAGCCCAGGGAAATCTTCAAAAGCTGGGTTACGTGGGCATGTCCCATCCCAAGAGTATAAAAATATATCCGAGAGACTTTGAGAGCAAGGATGCGGTGATAGACGTACTGGACCGATATAATCTGGAGATGGAGCTTCTGGGAGAAAAGAGCAGCAGCATCTCATATACGGACACTCTTGGGGCCGTAATGAATACCGTGGGCCGAATAGTGACGATCATCACCAGCGCCCTGATAGCAACTGTAGCCGTCTCTCTGGTGGTGTCCTCCATAATGATAGGGGTCATAACCTATATAAGCGTTCTTGAACGGAGAAAAGAGATAGGTATACTCCGGGCCATGGGTGCCTCAAAGCACAATATCTCCCAAATCTTCAACGCAGAGACCTTCATTACCGGCCTGCTGTCGGGAGCAATGGGGGTGGGCCTTGCCTACATCCTGATAATCCCAATGAATCTTTTTCTGCAAAAAGCAACGCAGATAGGTGACATAGCTGCATTCCTGCCTGTGGGATATGCCCTTGGCCTGGTATTGATAAGCGTGGTACTTACCACTCTGGGCGGCTTGATACCTGCCCACAATGCATCTAAAAGCGACCCCGTCGAGGCGCTGCGCTCGGAGTGACGCCGAGTATTCTGACTTGCACGGTTTGGCTCACTATCTGTTTTACTGCACAAAAAAATCGACAGGCGCTGCCAGGCGCTTGTCGATTTTTTCATATTTATTTTTAGGTCCGTGCGGCGGCGCCGTTGACCTGGTCGTTCAGTATTACGTCGGCAAATTTTATCAGTTCCTCAGGCGTCCTGTCTATCTCTCCCCGCACCCAGCTCTCCAATATGCCGGCCAGAGCCACTACGTAGAAATGAGTCAGCATTTCCACATCTACAAAGGACTCCAGCTCACTGCGCACGCCGATTTTTTCTCCCAACTGCTCAATGGTCCTGTGGATTATTGCGTATATATCCGCCTCAAAAAAACGGCGGATGTGGTCACGTCCCACCGACTTCAATGCGCACTGGTACACGGCTTTGTTTTCCTCCAGATATCTGAACATCTGAAGCAGCCCCTCTTCCCACAGCAGAGTCCCCTCATGCTGCCTCAGCAGTGAGATCGCCTCGTTATCTATCATCCAGCGCAGCAGGTCGTATATGTCTTCAAAATGATAATAAAAGCTCTGCCGCCGAATATTGCATAGCTTTGTCAGCTCTGCAATAGTGATCTTATCCATGGGCTTTTGCGCCATCAATGTTTTAAGGGCAGCTGCCAACTGCAATTTTGTCTGTTCGGAAACGGAAGTATTCTTCTCATCCATCGGTTTACACACCTCCACAGCATAAAATATAACATTTTTTACCTCTGAAAGCAATCGGTCAATTCACCCTCAAGTGTCCTATTTTTGACATGCGGAAGGGTTTTGTCCTTTGAAAAACACTTGCCCTATGGGCTATAAAGAATGTGTGGCATTCATCTTAAAAGGAGGAACCCAAATGGACAGGTACAGTGTCATACTGGAGAGCCAGCTCGGGCCAAGAACCGGAACTCTCCGGCTGGAAGATATAGACGGCACCCTGAATGGCACCCTTACTTTACTTGGCTATGAGAACCCGGTATCCGGCGAATGGGTGGGGGAGCATTCCCTAAGACTTTCCCATCATCTGCGCACGCAGGTCAGCGAGCTCTCCTGCGTTTCCGTGTTTGAACTGGAAGGCGACAGAATCACCGGCACTTTGATAAACGGCCAGAATATCATGAAATGGCACGGAGAAAGAGAAGAGTCCGGCAAGAAAGGCGGGAATACAGACAATGGCGGAAAATAAGGAAAAAGCGGGGGGCAGCTTTATGGGGAAGCTGGCCACCTTTATAGTGGACAAGCGGAATTTGTTTTTCCTGCTCACCATCATCATGCTCATTTTTTCTGCTTTTTCCCGCAACTGGGTCCAGGTGGAAAGCGAGCTGTCCGCTTATCTTCCGGAGGATTCCGATACCAGGCAGGCGCTGGATGTTATGGAGGAGCAATTCACCACCTTTGGCAGCGCCCAGGTCATGGTGGCAAATATAAGCCAGGAGCAGGCTGAAGAACTGAAGGACCAGATCGCCGGGATAAAGGGCGTGAAGGGTGTGGAGTATGACGATACCGAGGACTACTATAACAATGACTCGGCGCTGTATGCCCTCACCTTTGACTACGATGAATCGGACGATGCCTGTCTCGATGCTCTGGACGAGGTGAAGTCCCTGCTTTCCTCCTGGGATATCTACGTCTCCACGGAGCTGGGCAATGCCGAACAGGAGGCCATTGACAGTGAAGTCAGCGTTATCATGGTCTATGTGGCAGTTATCATAGTTTTGGTGCTGCTGTTTACATCCCAGACCTATGCTGAGGTCCCGGTGCTGATCCTGACCTTCGTGGCGGCAATGATAATGAACCTTGGGACCAACTTCCTGCTGGGCAAGATCTCCTTTGTCTCCAATTCGGTCACCAGCATATTGCAGCTGGCCCTGTCCCTGGACTATGCGGTTATTTTCTGCAACCGGTATAAAGAGGAGCATCAGACCCTTCCCATAAGGGAAGCGGTCATAGTGGCGCTGAGCAAGGCCATACCGGAGATAGGAGCCAGCAGCCTGACCACCATCGGCGGCCTTATTGCCATGATGTTCATGCAGTTTAAAATCGGCTCGGATATGGCTGTCTGCCTTATCAAGTCCATCATGTTTGCCTTGCTGTCGGTCTTTATCGTTATGCCAGGCCTGTTGGTCTTGTTCGGACCGCTGATGGACAGAACGGAGCACCGCAATTTTGTGCCGAAGATACCCTTCGTGGGTAAATTTGCCTATAGGACCCGCTTTATTGTCCCCATTCTTTTTGCGGCGGTCATAGTGCTGGCATTCCCCCTGTCCCAGAAGTGTCCCTATGCCTACGGTGAAAGCTCTCTTGAAACACCGGTGCTGAATGAGACACAGATCGCAGAGAACATGATACACGACAATTTCTCCTCCACCAATATGCTGGCTCTGATGGTGCCGGCCGGGGACTATGAGAAGGAGGCGGCCATACTCTCCGAATTGGAGCAGTATGAGGAAGTAGACTCGGCTATGGGAATAGCCAACGTAGAGGCGATGGAGGGCTATACTCTGGCAGATCAGCTGAGCCCCCGGGAGTTTGCCGAGCTTACGGAGCTGGACTATGAGGTCGCCCAGCTGGTCTATGCCGCTTATGCCGCCCAGCAGGAGGAATACGGACAGATTCTTGGCAATCTGGAAAACTATTCCGTGCCTCTGATAGACATGTTCCTTTTCGTGTGTGATCAGGTGGATTCCGGCATTGTGACGCTGGATGATGAACAGACGGAAATGCTGGATGAGGCATATACCCAGATGACGGCGGCCAAGGAGCAGCTGCAGGGTGAGGACTACAGCCGCATGCTCATATATCTGACCTTGCCCGAAAGCGGCGACGAGACCTATGCCTTTATCGACACCATCCGGGAGATAGCTCAGAAATACTATCCGGACCAGTCGATCTACATTGCCGGCAACTCCACCACCGAGTATGATTTCCAGAAGTCCTTCTCCCTGGACAATACGGTGGTCAGCATAGTGTCGATTCTGATAGTGCTGGTTGTACTGCTGTTCACCTTTAAGTCGGCAGGTATGCCGATATTGCTGATCCTGGTCATCCAGGGCAGTATATGGATAAACTTCTCCATACCCTATCTGCTGGACCAACCGCTGTTCTTCATGAGCTACCTGGTGGTCAGCTCCATCCAGATGGGCGCAAACATCGACTATGCCATTGTGGTGGCCAACCGGTATCAGGAGCTCAAGGAGCAGATGCACCACCGGGATGCAATTATTGAGACAATGAATTTCGCCTTCCCCACCATCATAACTTCCGGCACGATTCTGGCTGTGGCAGGCACCCTCATCGGTCTGATGACTTCCACCGCATCCATTACAGGCATAGGCCAGAATCTTGGCCGTGGCACCATCATATCCATTTTGCTGGTCATGTTCGTCCTGCCCCAGATCTTGCTGGTGGGCGGCAAAGCGGTGGATAAAACATCCTTCTCCATGCCCAATGTCACCAAGAAGCATACGGGCCATGGGCGGGTAAAAGTAGACGGCATGGTCCGCGGCGAAATCCACGGTATTGTAAGCGGAACCATACACGCAACAGTGGACGGAGATGTGGATCTGAATCTTATTTCGGGCTCGGTTTCCGAGGAGGCTGATGAAAATGAGACAAAATAAAAGAAAAAACAAAGCCATGAGGGGGCTGGCAGCCTGCCTCTCCGCAGCTCTATGTTTCTTTGCCATGTGCCCGGCAGCCTTTGCCGACGAAGAAGAGAGCGAAACCATACATATACGGACCCTGGATGACCTTAGAGAGATGGCTGAAAACTGCCGGCTGGATACCTGGTCACAGGGGAAGACCTTCGTCCTGGAAGACGACCTGGTGCTGGATGAAACGGCGGAGGAATTTCTGCCCATTCCCAGCTTCGGCGGGACTTTTGAAGGCGGCGGTCACAGCATCAGCGGCTTCACCCTGGAGGGCGAGGATTCCAGAGCCGGACTTTTTGACACACTGCAGGCCGAGGGCCTTGTAAACCAGCTTACCGTGGTAGGCCGGGTCAAGCCCGGCGGCGACAGCGATACCATCGGCGGTATCGTGGGCATAAATTACGGCACGCTGAACGGCTGCTCCTTTGAAGGCAGCGTTGAGGGCGATGTATCTGTAGGCGGCATAGTGGGCATCAACGAGACCAGCGGCCAGGTGGTGGGCTGCACCTTCCAGGGCACGGTAACCGGTGAACACTATGTGGGCGGCATAGCCGGGCAGAATACCGGCAGCCTTATCCTGTGCGTAAACAACGGAGAGATAAATACGACGGCGGTGGAGGTGCAGGGTGACATTTCGGACATCTCCCTGCTGCGCACCACCCAGAGCGTCCCGGCCGGGACCGACATAGGCGGCATTGCCGGTTTCTCCAGCGGCATCATCCAGAGCTGTGAAAACTCCGGGAACGTGGGCTATGAGCACATGGGCTACAATGTGGGGGGTATCGTGGGCCGGCAGTCCGGCTATATGGACGGCTGCAAAAACACCGGTACGGTCAACGGGCGCAAGGATGTGGGCGGCATTGCCGGTCAGCTGGAGCCCCAGGTCACCCTCCGGTATAACGAGGACCTGCTGGATAAGCTCTGGACGGAGCTGGATGTCCTGCAGGGCCTCACAAATCAGGCGGCGGCGGACGCCCAGGCCGGCTCCTACGACATCTCCCTGAGCCTCAGCTATCTCATCTCAGACATCATGAATGCAAAGGATGCGGTGAGCGGACTCAGCGGCGCCATGAGCGGCTGGAGCGACGACATGGTCTATTATGACGACTCCGGCATTTTCTACCCGGAGGACAGCGAAGTTACCGAAGGCGGGGCAGAGCTGGATGAAGCCCTGGCCCTGGTGATAGAGAGCGCATCCTGGCTTCAGGACAGCGTCTACTACTCCTCCGAGGTACTTGTCGGCGACTTCAACGCAATAAACAATCAGGTGAGCGTGATCGTCAATCTCCTGCAGCAGCAGCTGCAGGACACCAAGGAAATTGACGTCTCCGACGCTTTTGAGGATGTGTCCGATGAAGATATAGGCGAGCCCTCCGCCGGCAAGATATACAACACCATTAACAGCGGGGAGATATTCGGCGACCTCAACGTGGCGGGGATAGTGGGCTCAATGTCCGTGGAATATGATTTTGACCCGGAGGACGACTTGACCAAGGACGGGGACCGCTCCCTGGACTTCCAATACAAGACCCTGGCTGTGGTGAGCGGGTGCACGAACCGGGGCAGCGTTTCCGCCAAAAAAGATTATGCCGGCGGCATTGTGGGCCGCATGGATCTGGGGGCGGTCAAAGCCTGCCGGAGCTATGGAGATATAACCAGCTCCGGCGGAGACTATGTGGGCGGCATTGCCGGCATAGCCAGAGCGACTGTGCGAAACTGCTATGTTAAATGCTCTCTCTCCGGCATGGATTATGTGGGAGGCGTAATCGGAGCAGGCGAGGAAAACACCGTGGTGTCCGGCTGCTGCACGCTGGTGGACATACCGGAGTCCAAGCGCTATTACGGAGCCGTCTCCGGCACGGAAGAGGGCGACTTTTCGGAAAACTATTTTGTCTCCGATAACCTTGCCGGACTCGGCAGGATCAGCTATACCGGGAAAGCCGAGCCGATATCCTTTGAGACCATGAGCCAGATAAGCGGCCTCCCGGAGGAAATGACCAGTTTCACCCTGCGCTTTATGGTGGAGGATGAGGTGATCAAATCCGAAAACTTCTCCTATGGGGATTCCTTTGGTGATGATGTTTTTCCGGAGCTGCCTATAAAAGAAGGCTGCTACGCTGCCTGGGATACGGAGGAGCTGAGCGAGCTTCACTTTGACAAGACAGTCAGAGCGGAATATGAACGCTATGTCCTCACTCTCCCTTCCCAGGAGACTCGGGACAGCGGGCGGCCCATATTCCTGCTGGACGGGGATTTCGACGATGAGGCCGTCCTTACGGTCTCCGCCGTTGAAAATACGGAGCTCATCCACGGCAAAGAAGCTGCGGAGCAGTGGCTCCTGCAGTGCTCCGACACCGGGCTGGACAGCTACACTCTCCGCTGCCTGTGTCCCGATGATGGTACGGATTCATATTCAGTTTTCATCAGGCGGGACGGCGTTTGGGAAGAAGCGGAGTGCAGCACCTTCGGCACTTATCTGCTGCTCTCCCTGCCCTCGGCGGAGGCGGAGCTTGCCTTTGTAGCTTCTGACAGCATGTGGATGATATGGCTGTCCGTCAGCCTGGGAGTTTTTGTGCTGCTCGTCATCCTGGTCATACTTTTGAGCCGTGGCCGCAAGAAAAACAGAAAACCCGCATCACCCAAACAGCCTGCTGCGGACAGCAAGGAGCAGCACGCCGATGAAGAAAAAAAGCCCGCCGTGAAAAAGCGGCGGAAATGGTGGCCGGTATTGGCGGCCCTTGTACTTGTGCTTTTGATTGCTGCCGGCATCTTTGCAGCCGGGAAACTGGGGAATGCCGTCAGCGCCTACGAGGTACTTCAGGAATTTGCCGAAAGGCCGGAATATGCCATGTCCCTGTCTGTCTATACCCAGCTGGACGGACAAATGGCCCAGGGGGATGTAGAGATAATCAAGACCCAGACAGATGGGCAATCGGTCACATGTATACGTAATGAAGGGATCTCCCTCTATTATGCCGACTCCACTGTTTTCATGGAAAACGGCAAGGTATATCAGCTCAGCAGCCTGTATCCGGATTATTCGCAGCTGACCCTTGAGGCCGCAAAATTGTTCCAGAACTCTTCCTTTACAGTAAGCAAAAACGGCGATGATGTGAGCTGCACTCTAAGCGTGGAGGGCGAAAATGCCAGGATCCTGCTGAGCCTGCTTATCCCGGAGCAGATAGAAAATCTGCCGGATACTCAGCGGCTGACTGTGGAGCTGGACTATGGAGATGACGGCATGCAGTCCCTCAGCTTCTCCTCCCAGGGGACACTGGCGGATGAGGACCGGAGCTCCTACTCCGTCTCCGCCCAGCTGCAGCCCATAGAGCTGGAGGAAGCGTTTACACTGCCAGAAGCTGTGGCGGAGGCGATCGGCTCCGGTGAAACCGGCAGCGGTACGCCCATCTCGGAGGATGTGTTCCGGCTGTTTTCCTCCTGGGCGGAGCTGAACCTGGAGGAGTCCTTTACGGCTGATATAGAGCTGGCCGTGGAATGCAGCCCTATTTCAATCAGTGAAGAAATGAAATATGAACAGACACGTGTGGACGGAGAGAAAATAGGCTGCATCCGCAGGGAAGATATCGCCGTATATTTTGCCGACGGAGTCTTCTGCAGTCGAAATGGCGTGCTTCTGAATGATGGCGACAGTGAGCTGATCGACAGTGCAAAGCTTCTGGATCTGCTCTACCAGCTCTGCCTGAACGGAGAATTTTCATGTGCAGACACCGGAAACGACAGCTGGCTGTATACCCTGGACCTGGATAAAGAGGCAATGGAGCAGGTGGCCTATACTGTGGCGCCGGAAATGGAGGCCCTGCCTGTCGCCCTGAGCTCGGGCAGCATAAGAATCACCGTCAAGGACGGCTCCGCCGCCGAATTGGAATTTAGCTGTACCGGCGGCCTTGAGGCGCTGGAGGAGATAGCTCCCGTCACAGTTTCGGTAAAGCTGAGCTTTAATCACAACAGCGGTTCGGAGCTCCCCACTGCAGTCAGGGAGCGGCTGCTTCAGGAGAGGGGGGAATAAGATGGCAAATAAAATCATATGTATTGCCCGGGAATTTGGAAGCGGCGGGCATGAGATTGCGATCAAGACTGCAAACAGGCTGGGCATCCGGGTCTATGAGAAGGACCTGTTTCGGCTGGCATGCAGGTACGGCGAGCTGTCAGAGAAGATGATGGAGTCCGCCGATGAGGCCGCAACGAATCCCTTCCTCTATCGGACCGTACATGAGGGAAACTACCATGTTGCCAGGGGGCTTCCCACCTCGGAAGTCCTGTTCCAGCTGCAAAGCCATGAGATACGCAAAATTGCCCAGCAGGAGAGCTGCATCTTTGTGGGCAGATGTGCGGATTTTGTGCTACGGGAGGAGGATGTCAGGCTGCTGCGCATTTTTGTCCGGGCGCCTCTGGAGTGGCGCATCCGGCGAAAAATGGAGCAGGAGAATCTCAGTCAGGAAAAGGCTGCGCACCTTGTCCGTAAAATGGACCGGCAGCGGAAGAAATACTATGAGAGCTATACCGGGCAAGATTGGGGAGACCCCGGGCATTACGAGCTCTGTATAGACACGGGTATGACAGATATCGAAGAGGCGGTAGTGACTGTCTGCTCTTTGTACAACGGCATGTAAGAGCTGAACCCAATCAAAATATGGGCGTTGAGCCCGGGAGAAGCTCCGATATTTGATGCGGGGCTGAATGCCCTGGCGGATATTATGAACGTATCGCTGGACTGACTCCTGAAAATAGAAAGCTTAAAATGTACAGGCTCCTCTCTGAGACAGAGTTCAGAGAGGAGCCTGCTGTATTATAAATCGAATGAAAACCAACGGCTTTAGTTTATAAAGCTTTCTTCAGCCCTAGGTGTGCGGAGGGAATATTATAAGCCCGATGTGCTAATAAAGAGTGCATATTTCAAAAGGGACTGTACACACATATCAAATAAAAATTTCCTGCCTTTTTATGTAAAAACCTCCCTGTATCGGCTTGCTGAACTGTGATTCCTACGGTGGCATATTGACATTCCACAAAAGACTATAGAACGATGTGGAGGGAAAAAACTCCGCCCTTTGCCTCGTACTGGCAGACGGCTCCGTGCTTCTCGCAGAAAAAACGTATGGAACGGGTACCCAGGCCATGCCCTTCCTTCCGGGATATAGGATAGCCCTTGCTGTCAAATTCCACCGGGCTGGTAAAGGGGTTGGCGATTTCCGCCATTATGTTGGGATATCCGATGACACGACAGCGGAGCCAGCGCTGCTCCGTGGGAAGCTCCAGGTTGGCATGGATGGCGTTTTCCAGGGCGTTGGCAAAAACAATGGCGAGTTCTCCCTCGTCTACCGGCAGCTCTTGCGGCAGGGATATCTCTGCTTCCACCCGGACATGCTGCTGCCTGGCCTGGTCGAAGTAGGAGGAAAATACGGCGTCCAGCACGGGAGGGCGGCACCAGCGCATTTCCTTTTTCTCGTCCAGCCGCTTTTGGGCGGCGTCCAGAAACTCCAGGGCAGCTTCTCTGTCTCCCCGGGATATCAGCTCCGTGACGGTATGCAGCCGGTGACGCAGGTCGTGGCGCTCCATGCGGATCGCATCCTCGGCTGCCTTCACTGCCTCCATACGGCTCTGCAGGGCCGAAAGCTGTAATGCGGACAGCTGCGCATTGTGGCGGGTCTCCGCCTCTTTTTGGATGCTGGAGAAGAGAAACATCAGTATGGAATAAAATCCCACCATCATAAAAGAAATGGCGGGCTTGAGAATAGTGCTGCTGCGTACAAGGCCTGCAGAACCGGGTATCAGGTATACCACAATGAAATAGTACATGGCGATCACCAGGCACATGAGCCACCAGCCGTGGTGCAGCTCCTCCAGGGTCCGGATAAACAGCGGGCGCAGAAAGCGGATAAGAAACCAGATTACTCCGGCGCTTAGCACGGCATAGGACAAAAACATTGCCAAAAAACGGCCGCCGGACAGATAGTAGACCAGCCCCGCACCGTGATGGATCACTGTACAGAAAAGAATGGCGGAGAGCACCTGGAATACCAGCCGCCAGCCCCGAAAGCGGCTGAGAATGAGAAACAGCAGCAAAGACGGGATATGGGCAATCAGGGGATAGATACGTATGGTGATTTCAAAACCGGCAGTCAGGTATATGGCGGCAATTGCGGCCATGAGCAGAACAATAGCGCCGCAGACTGTTAGAACGGTGCGCCGCTGCGTATAGCGGCTGTCCATGAACAGCAGCACCATGGTCATGCCCAGTGCCGTCATATACTCCATGGCAAAAAATTCTACCATCAGTCGCCTCCAACCAGCCAGTAGCCGCCCCAGGCCTTCTTAAACTCTGAGGCAGAAGCTCTGGGCAGCACCACGGTTTGGCCGTTGTCCAGCAGGGCCTCCTGGCCTTTGACTCCGGACACATGCTGAAAATTAAGAACAAAGCTGGCTCCGCACAGATAAAAGCGGGGATCTGCCAAAAGGGGAGCTGCCGCATCGTGAAATGGGACACGAAGGGTCTGAGAATCCAAAATACAATCGGTACAGTGGTAGCGCATGACCCGGCCTGCCCGCTCTGCATAGAGTATCCTGTCAAAATTAAGCCGCCGAAGACCGTCCCTGGTCTCTGTCAGAATGGCCTTCTCTCTTCTGCGGCTCAGCTTTTCTGCGGCATTGTCCAGAACCTGAAACAGCTTTTCACTTTTCACCGGCTTGAGCAGGTAAAAGAAGGCCCGTACATCGTAGCTGTCGGCGGCAAAGTCATTGGAGCTGGTGAGGAATATCAGCTCGCCCATTTCTCCCATACTGCGCAGGCGCTTAACAACATCTATCCCGTTTTGTTCCGGCATCAGGATATCCATAATGTAGATGTCAAAATGGCCCTGCCGCTCCACATGGGCCAAAAGCTCTGTCCCGCCGGGGAAAGCCTCCACTGCACCCGCCAGCTTGGGACGAGCCTGAAAATATTTTTCCAGAAGACCCGTTATATTTCGCAGACAATCCGGCTGATCGTCGCAGACAGCAATTTTAAACAGAAAACCACCTTCTTATACTTTGGCAAATATTGCGCAAAAAGAGCAAATTTTGCATGGGATATGAAAAATATTCTTCCTTGTGATAGACTACAAAATATCATAAGGCACGAAAATCGTCAAGAAAATACTGGGCTCCATTTCCCCATAGGACAGTTGCACTGCCGAGTATATCAAAGACCAATGTCAATTTTCAAGCATCCAGGAGGTCCCCATGAATAAAATATCCCGCCGAATCTTCTCTTTCCTGTTGGCTGTATTCATTGCCGGGTCTGTCTGCTCACCCGGCGCTTTTGCTGCGTCAAGCAGCGAAAGCGCCTCTCTCTCCGAGACGGACGATGCCCGGTCAGATTCAAACGGAGCCTCTTTGGCAAGCGATACGACTGCCCCTGCACCCACACCTTCCCCAACGCCCACGGCAAGTCCTGCGCCCACGGCAGCTCCGACGCCTACGGCAAGTCCTGCGCCCACGGCGAGCCCTACGCCCACGGTCGCTCCGACGCCTGTGGCCACCCCGGAGAGCCAGCAGAAGGAAGACTCTTTGGAGGACATAGAGGCGGCGGCCAGTGGGGGGACTGAGGATGACCCTGAGATACTGAACCTGGAGAAGCTGGTGCAGGAGCGGGGCATGTATTCTCTCCGCAGCGCCATGGAGCTCACCGGCGGCATCAGCGGCAGCACCATACTCCTGGGCACCGACAATGAGGACGGCGCCTACAGCGGGAATCCCGACGGGGATATAGATATGACAATAAGCAACAGGCTGGATAACTATCCTATTGAGGTGCGGCTGGATATACCAGAGGATAAGCTGCCTAAGGAAAGCGCAGTCCTGGCCATCAAGGCCTACGATGTGGATGAGGAAGCGGGGGAAATAGACACCGTATATTGGAACGGCGTGGAGATAGGCCGTCTGTCGGGAACCAATATAAGCTGGAACACCACAATAATAGAGGTGCCGCTGGAGTTGATAAAAAGCGGGGCAAACTATGTGAGTATCACTATCTCCGACTTCTGGGTAGTACAAATAGACTGGCTCCAGTTGCTGCTGGACGGCGGAGAAAAGGACGAAAGCCTCCAGTCATTTTCCCTGGAGCTGGGAGAGCCCAGCTCGATATTTACCTACAACGGCTATCCTATGGGACTGAAAATGCCGGTAACAATTAATATTGAAACCAATGAGGAACGTACATACGATACGGAGTATGCTCTGCTGGACATGGAAGGGAATTCCGTGGCTGCTGCCTTTGGCAAGGTGAGCGGCTCCGGAGAAATAAGCGAAAATGTGCAGTTCGACATCCCGGTAATTCCCAGCGGCACCTACCGGGTGGTGGGTATGCTGAAAACCACAACCGACGAGGGCGAGATGATATGGGCCCAGGACGAAGTCCTCTGGTATTACGACAGCTCATCCTCCGGCAAGGCGCCTACCGTGAAAACCAGCGTCACCCCCACGGGAAAAGCTGCCCGGAGAGTTAGACTGGATATCCAGCTCTATCCTGCTGAGGGGATGGAGATCAACAGTGTAAGCGTAGATGAGTCTTGGGAGACAACTTTTCAATCAAATGTTTTAAGCTGTACTGTGGAGAAAAATTTATACGAGACAGTTCAGCTTTCGATTGAGTGTACGGTGGACGGGGAAAGCAGCAGCATCAGCATGCCTGTAATGGTAAAGATCGACAATATAGATAGAGAAGCTCCCAGCATAACAGGATACGAAACGCTGGATGTTATGGAGGACACCGATGACGAAGAGGTAAAACGTATTGTGCTGGCATCCGTCCAGGCCAGTGATACAGTGTCCTATGGAGGCAAGTCCGTATATGGGGGAATAGCGGAGCTGAGCTGCCGGCTCAGCGTGGAAGACATTTCAAATACAGGCGGCACGGCCACCGTCACCGCTGTGGACTATGCAGGGAACAAGGATACTTTTGAGGTGGAAATAATCCCCGCCTACAAGCCCCTGCAGCTGGGCGCCCCCACCGCCCGGCGCACAGACGGCACCCAGAGCTTTGAGCTGGAGGCAGAGCTTATAAGCACCGGCGGCCTTGAAATCGCCGAGACTGGCTTTGTCTGGGGCGTCATGCAAAATCCCACCACCTCCCTGAATAACGGCAAGGCTGTTTCCAAGCCCACGGCGGGGAAGGGGGAGAGCATCACCGCCGAGGCGGAGATAGTGGACGGCGTGACATACTACGCCAGGGCCTATCTGATAGCCGGAGGCACCACCTATTACAGCGGGCAGGTGAACTTCAGCATCAACGCAAAAAATTACGGTACCGTCTCCATAACAAATAACGGGGACAATACCTTCACCGTCAGCCGGGACGGCACCGACGGGGAACAGAGGGTGTACTATCGCACCGTCAACGGCTCGGCGGTGGGGGGCACACACTTTGAACACCGGACCGGCTCCGTCACCATCCCGGCTGGCAGCAGCACTGCCAGCGAAAAAATAAGCATCACGGAGCTGGGGGTAGACGCCCAGTACGGAGATAATCCCGCCACGGCCTACAGCAATGCTCCCCGCACTTACCAGGTGGAGATATACCGGGTGGAGGGGGGCGCCACCCTCGGCGAGAACAGCGCAGCTGCCCGCAGCATGACCGGCAACCGGACCGTGGACAGGACGCTCTTTGACGAGTATACGGTCAACGGAACGACGGAGAATAAGCAGCGGGGGGACTATGAGAAGGATAAGTTGGGATGGACTTCCGACAATATCGGCACAGCCGCCATTGAGACCGCTGCGGTAAATAGGGAGGGATACGACTACTGGCAGTATACCGCCCAGAGCCTGCGCTATTATCTGAGCTTTACCGCCTGGGAGGAGGAGAAAGGCTATCAGTCTATTCAGATCCTCCCCGGCACTACCCTGGACACCAGCCTGTATCCTTACGACAATAATTTTAAGGGCAGCATTGACGTCAGCCGTGTGTTGTATGCAGCTATGTTTGAACACGGCAAAACTGACTTGAGTAAAAACCCTGTGAATTATCGCTTTCCTGTTGATAAAGAAAATTTTCCGGCAGATTCCACGCTGACGAAGTATCTGTACCATAGCGGGCAATCCGGAAACTATCTGATATTCCCTCTAGACACCCAGCATATCACCGCAGGCTTCGGAGGCAGCGGTGAGGACAGCGACAAGTGGTGGACGAGTAATGTGGTCCACCACATCCAGGTATATGACGCCGATGAGCCGCAGCTCCTGGGTATCGCACCCATGGCGGAAACCACATACAAGCCGGGAGACAAGGTGACTGTGTCCCTGGTTTTTGATGAGATCGTGGATTCGCAAAACAGCCATCAACTGGATGTGGTGAGCCTGAACACCAGCTGGGGAGAGTTCAAATATGCCGGGGGAGCAGACACCAATGTCCTCTACTTCACCGGCACGGTGCCGGAGAATGCCGCCGGGGATATCACCGTCAACAGCATCAATAATGCGCAAAACATCAAGGATATGTGTGAGCCCGGCGAGACGCTCAGCTCCGGCGGCAGCGGCAGCGTCTCCGCCGGGGTGGACACCACCGTGCCCCAAATCTCCATTGAGAACCGGCAGGTGAACAATGGCACTGCCAGTGCAAAGGTGACTGTGACCAATGCCAACTCCATGCAGTACGTCTGGACCCAGAGCGAGACACTGCCGGTAAACGGCTGGCAGAACTTCAGCAGCGGGGACACCCTGTCCACCCGGCAGGCTGCGGGCTCCACCTGGTACCTGCACATCCTGGCCCAGTATAACGTTACCGGCGCAACTGCCCATAAGTTTGCTGAGTTTGTATTCCCTGACGATGCAGCAGCCGCCCTGCCCACCCTGGAGGTCTTGGTGGACAACAGCGGCTGGGTACGGGAGCGGGAAATCAATGTGAGCTATAGCCCCGCTGCGGCGGTACTGAGCATGACCGGGCCGGATGGGACAACGCAAACGGTAAAGGGGAATGTTACCGCCACGGAAAACGGCTGGTATTCCTTTACTCTCAAGTCCGGGGATGAAACTCTCGTCCAGGCGGTGGAGGTAAAGAACATCGACAGGGAAGCCCCCACCGTGGACGAGCTGCGCCAGCCCAGCCAGTCGGGCGTACCGGCGGAAAAGCTCTCCTTCAGCGCAGTGGTGTCCGACGCTGCCTCCGGGGTGGAAAAGCTGGAATATTGCTTCAGCGCCTCTGCCACGGCTCCGGCAAGCGGCTGGCAGACCGCATCCGCCAACGCCGCCGGACGCTATATCTTTGACTATACCGCCGTCAATGATGCTGTGCAGACGGTGTACCTGCACCTGCGTGTCACCGACAAGGCGGGCAATACTGCGTCGGTGACTTCCGACGGCCATAGTGTCCAGGCCCCCGCCACCGGGGAACTGACGGTCGCTCTCAGCGGCGCAGGCACGGATTGGCAGCAGAGCGGGGAACTGAGCTGGAGCCTTGGGGGCGCCGTAGGAGACAAGCCCTATACAATATATGGCATATCAGATAGCGGGGCACAGGAAACCTCAGATACCACCGGCAAATTCACCGTGGAGAAAAACGGCCTCTATACCGTCATTGCCGCTGACAGCCGGGGACGCAGCGGGGAGGCCTCCATCCTGGTGAACAACATAGACTCCAATGCCCCCACGGTCAGGAACATACAGGTGCAGGCCGGCTGGGCCCAGGAGAAGACAGTCACCCTGGTGGGGCTAAGCGATGACACCACAGCCCTGTATGATGCCAACGGCAATGTCACCGCCTACAGCGGCAGCGGCATTGCGGAACTGAAGTACAGAAAGACCACAGACACCGATGATAAAGCGCTGACCATCACCGGCGACAGCTTCACCGTTACGGAAAACGGCAGCTATGTACTTATACTCACCGATAAGCTTGGCAATCAGGCCAGATGGGTGTTCACCGTCTCCGGCGTAGACACCCAGCCGCCGGTGGTGAGCCTGTCGGAAATTCCCAAGAGCTGGCAGAAAACTGCGCTGAATATCATCCTCACCGCTTCCGACAGCGGCAGCGGCATCGAGTCGATAGAGACCAAGCTGGTGGAGAGCGAGGACAAATATCCCACTGACGGCCTGAGCGGCCACGGCAGCAGCGGGACGGCCACCGTGAGAGTGGACGGCGGCCCGGAGCGCTACCTGTACTATAAGGTCACCGACAACAGCGGCAATGTTGCCCAGGGCTTTTCCGATATCATTCGGGTGGACACCAACACGCCAAGCCTGGAAGTGACCCAGGCCGCCGGGCTGGGGACACAGCAGGGGGAGGCCGTGCTGAATGTAAGCACAGGCGCAGCGGGATATTCAGGCCTCACGCTGTCATATTCTTCCGACGGGGTGGATTATAAGGAACTGGAGCCGGGAGAAATCACTCTTGGCGCTGCCGGGACCTATTACTTCAAGGCGGAGAGCGGAGCCGGAATAAGCACGGAAAAGCAGGCGACTCTGTACCAGATAGATTTTGAAGCGGAGGGGAGCGGCAGCCTGCCGGCTCATCTGGTGCTCTCCGGCGGCAAGCTGTCGGAGCCCGCCATACCCAGCCGTGAGGGCTATGCCTTTAGCGTATGGGAAAAGAACGGCGCAGCTTACAACTTTGATTCTGTTGTGAATGAGAGCTTCACTCTCACTGCCGCCTGGACGCTGGATGAGCCCAGCCTCTCCCTCGGTGCGGCTTATGGCGGCAGCAGTACAGAACCCTTTACCTATAATAAGGGAGACTTGGTCTTTACCGCCAGTCCCGGCCACTGGGCAGAGGACATAAGCTACAGCTACCAGTGGTACGATAAGAATGGTATAGCCATTGAAGGTGCGACTGGGAAAAGCTTTACCCTGGCCGGGGCCAATACGGGAGAGCACAGCTATTCCTGCACCGTCACCGCCACTGATGAAAGCGGCCTCACTTCCACCGCCACGGAAAAGCTGAGTGTCAACATTGCCAGGCAGACGGTGCCCGTGCCGGAGAAAGATGAGAGCAGCTTTACCTATAACGGCAAGGCCCAGACTTACAGCATTGCGGCAAGCCCGCTGTACGAGGTCAACGGCAATGTCCAGACCTATGCAGGCGAGTATGATGTGACCGTCTCCCTGTTGGATAAGGCAAACTATCAGTGGCAGAGCGGCGGCACGGAGAACATTACATATTCTTTTATCATAGCCAAGGCCCCGGTGGGCTTTGAGCTTAGGGAGACGGAACATAGCTACGACACCCACGAGAAATCCGCCACGGTAACGCCTAAGACCCAGGTCTCCGGGCTGGAAATAAGCGCTGAGGACTACCAAGTCCACTACGAGCAAAACGGCGCAAAGGCCACGCCCATAAACAAGGGCAAATATGATATAGTTGTCACTCTGAAAAACGAGAATCTGTATTTCCAAGGCGAAGATGAGAGCCTGCGTAAAAAGACCGTGGGCACCTTGACAATCAAGGAGGCAGCCTACCCGGAGGCGGGGACCATGAGCTGGCCGGAAGCCGGGGCTCTAACTTACGGCCAGAGCCTTAAGGACAGCGCCCTGACCGGCGGCGACCAGACCGGGAGCGGCAGCTACGCCTGGAAAGAGGCGGAGACCATCCCCACAGTGGAAAACAGCGGATACACGGTGGTATTCACCCCCGACGACAGCAACTACAGCCCGGTGGAAAAGACCGTCTCCATAGAGGTCAGTCCCAAGGAATTGACAACTTCCGGGGTCACCGCCCGGGACAGGGAATATGAACCGGGCAGCACTGAGGTGAGCCTCTCCGGGGGCAGCCTGGTGGGGGTAGTCACCAGGGAGGGCAAAGCGGACGAGGTGGCCCTGGATGCGGAAAACGCAAAGGGTGAAACTGCAAAGCCCGACGCAGGGAAGGACATCCCCGTCACCGTCAGCGGCTACGCCCTTACAGGTGAGGATGCGGCAAACTACAGCCTTAAGCAGCCTGACTACGTCACCGTAAATATTAGCCCCGCAGAGGGTGCGGCTTCGGTGACCATGGAGAGCTGGACCTATGGGGAGACGGCGCCCTTGCCGGAGGTGGAGTCCGCCACCAACGGCACCGAGTCTGTAAGCTACCGCTACACCGGGACGCTGGACAACGGCAGTGATTATGACTCCTCCGCCGTTCCCACCGATGCGGGCAGCTACAAGCTGGAGGCGAGCTTTGCCGCAACTGCCAATTATCAGCAGGTGACAGCAGAGACGGAGTTCACAATTGAAAAGCGCCTGATTTCCGCCACCTGGAGCAAGCCGGACAGCGTTTACAGCGGAACTCCCCAGGCACCGGAGATCGTGGGGCTCATAGGCCTGCTGGAGCCGGACCAGGGCGCTGTGGCTGCCTCCGCCGCCGATTCTGCCCAGACCGACGCAGGCTCATACACAGTTTCGGCCCGGCTTACAGGACTGCGTGCCCACAATTACAGTCTCGGCAACGCCGAGTCCGACTTTACTATACGGCCAGCTCCGGTGAGCTTCCAGGTAACGGACAACGGGAGCCTGTATGACGGGCAGAGCCACACCGCCCTGGTGAGCGCCCAGGCCTTGGAAAAGGAATTTACGGCCTTTACCGTCAGCTACATAAATGCTGAGGGCGAGACCGTGGAGGAGCCCATCGAGGCGGGGCGTTATGAGATATGGGCCGCCATCACCGACCCCAACTACCGCCACGGCAGCGGGGGAGACGGAGAGGCAAGACAGATAGGCGTGCTGGAAATTTATAAGGCGACTGCACCCAAGCTCTATTCCGTGAGCTTCCTGCCAGGGGCGGAGGACGTAAAGGGCGCAGCTCCCACATTGCCAGACAGCATCCAGGGCAGCATCCACATTCTGCCGGGCCAGGGCGAACTGGA
Organism: Candidatus Limivicinus sp.; assembly: GCA_048417135.1. Classification (GTDB taxonomy): domain Bacteria; phylum Bacillota; class Clostridia; order Oscillospirales; family Oscillospiraceae; genus Limivicinus. The sequence continues at coordinate 25,544 of DBFSDV010000044.1, forward strand.
GCGGACAGGCTATCAGTTTGCCGGCTGGGAATACGGCGGGAAAATCTACGCCGCCAATACGGAGTTCACCATGCCCGCCGGTAACGTGAACTTTACCGCCGTGTGGTCCGAAGCAAGCTACGAGATAAGCGGTGCGGTGGTTTCCGGAGATGGGGACGAGGCCAAGCCGGTGGATAATGTGCTGGTAGTGCTGATGCTGGGCAATGAACAGATAGCCCAAACTCAGACCGGGAAGGACGGAAGCTTCTCCTTCAGCGAGGTCCCCTCCGGCATTTACAATCTGGTGGCCAGCTATGGGGAGATAGTGCAGACGGAGAAGGTGGAGCTCACTGACCAAGACCCCGAGCCCTGCACAGTAGTGCTGCCTAAGGGAAAAACCAATTCGGTGCTGACGGTCCTGGACGGAGCGCCCAGCGTGGTGGTGGGCAACCTGGAAAAGGTATTTACCCAGCAGCCTGACGACACGGTCTACACAGAGGCAGACCGGGAATTGGTGGAAGCCGGAGGCACGGTGGAGATACGCATGACGGTGGACGGCGGCAGCATTTCGGAGGATAGTGAGCTTGCCGTGGCGATAAGCAAGCTCGGCAGCGGTTTCCGGGAAGGACTGACTCTGGACGTGACCATGGGGAAATTTACAACGGATGCCGGCGGAACCGTAAATGCGCAGCCAATCTACGAGTCCAATCAGCTTATGGAGATAGTCATTCCTCTCAACGGAATACTCAATAATTGCTATAAATACAGGGTGCTGCGGGAGCATGACGGCCAGGTGGAGGAGATCGGCACCGGTGCAAACGAATGGGGCGAGTACTATGTGCTCAATGGAGACGGCTCTTCCATCACCATTTTTGCAAAGCGTTTCTCCCTGTATTCCATAGTCTACTCCGAACTTCGCCCCAGCGATGACGGCAGCTCCCAGACACAGCCGGGAGTCGTATGGCCTGCGCCGTCGCCTACAGTGACGCCCTCTCCATCCGCAAGCCCGGAGGCGTCTGTTTCCCCCTCTCCGGACCGGAATGTCTCCGGGGACGGGATATCTGCCGGGGCAGAGCTCGGGGAGGGAGGAGAATTGCAGGCAGGCGGCACCAGTTTTGAGGAAAAGCCCTTTGTCCTGCTGAATGCAGTGGGAGCGGTGTTGGCTGCGCTCCTGGCCGTATTCGGAAAAAGCAAGGGGAAGCGCCGCCTGATTTCCGGCGCCTGTGCCGCCATGGCCCTGTGTATCTTCCTGCTTACCTGCGGCTGGCAGGGGATAGCAACAGCCGATCTCTGGACTATACCCATAGCAGCGCTTGGGATCTTGACAGCATGGTTCTCCGGCCTTCGGCAGCATTCCAAGGTGTAATTGCTTTTTTATAAATCTGTCGAGCAGCGGCTGCTGCAGCTTTTGCTCCGGCTGGCAGCCATGGAACTGTGTGAAGTTTAAAAAACCATAATAATGCCCCCTGATGTGCAATTCAAATTCACATCAGGGGGCATGCTGCTGTGGCCATGCTTTACCGGTTTGCAGATTTTAAAAATGAAAGAAGGCCAGAACTACCTCGGCGGATGTCTGTCAGCCTGGCTGCCGAAGAGACAAAAATGCTTTGCCAAGGCTTAGAGATGTTTTTTTTAATGCTTTGTGCTATAATGCAGCCAGAAAATAAAAGGGGAGGCTGGCCCTATGGCTCTTGAAAATGGCGAGTGGATAATGCGGGGATTGGAATGGGACGACCCGGGCTGCGTTCATAGCTGGCAGGAGCTGGTAAAGCTGGTGGATGAAGTGGGGTTTCTGCCCCTTTTCAAAAATGAAATACCCGGCTTTTCCGTTGAAGAGCACAGCTCCGCACTGGACTGGTGGAGCGGGGACAGGGAGCGGGACCCCTGGGAGTGGCGGCAGTTGGTTGCCCGCAGCGGTCAGCTTGCTTACGGCAAGTTCTTTGGAAGAAAGGCAGGTTTCATTTCCAGGGGCTGGTTCCCTCATTTTGCCAACTGGCGGCGGGACGGCTATGACTTTGACAGCCGCTGGGATGAGGGACTGGTGCGGATGCGGCATAAGCGGGTGATGGACCAGTTCAGCCTGAAGAGTGAGCTGTATTCCTTTGAACTAAAGCGGCTGGCCGGCTTCAGCAAAGACGGAGAGAAAAATTTCGAGGGGACGGTGACGGAGCTGCAGATGAGGACTTACCTTCTTATCAGAGACTTCAGGCAGCGGCTCAATAAAAATGGCCTGCCTTACGGATGGCCAATTGCCATATATGCCACGCCGGAGACCTTGTGGGGCTATGACTTTGTCAGTTCCGCCTATTCCACAGAGCCGGCATACTCTAAGGAGCTCATATACCGGCAGCTGCAGTCCCGTTTTCACGCTGCCACAGAGCCGGCACTGGAAAGGGTACTGAACTGGAGAGGCTGAATATTAAAACATTGTGATTTAAGGAGGAGTGGCCGTGATTCGGGACATATGTAAAGATGAGGCCTTTTTGGCCTGTAAGGCGGAGGCAGCCACGGCGGAAGACCTTCAAACCGGCATGGACCTGCTGGAGACCCTTGAACACCACAGAGAGGTCTGCGTGGGTATGGCGGCCAATATGATAGGCGTGAATAAGCGCATCATCGCCTTTGACGATGAGGGCAGCTATATGCTTATGTTCAACCCTGAGATAATAAAAAAGTCCGGTCCCTATACTGCAGAGGAGGGCTGCCTTTCTCTCAGCGGAACCCGCCGGACATTGCGCTGGCAGTCTATAAAAGTGCGTTGGCAGAATGAGAAGCAGCAGGAGCGCATAAAGACATTCACCGGCTGGACAGCTCAGATAATCCAGCACGAGATAGACCACTGTGAAGGAATAGTCATATGAAAAAATGCAGGATTACAGTCATGCGTATCAGCCGCTATGAGGATTTGATAGCGCAGTATGAAAATCCAATTCCCCATGCCTGCGATATGGAGCCGGGACAGGTATTTATAGCAAAGGGGTGGGAAAAACCGGAGGGCTTTTGCCAGAGCGCCTGGGACACGCTGTCGCCTTTTGTGCTGGCTCTGAGCCACGGGGCGGAGAATTTCTATGAGGGCTGGATGAAAAATCCCAGGTCTGCCATGCTCTCCTGCAATGACGGCTTTCGCCCGGTGTCTTTCCTGGTGGAGGCGCTGGATGAAGACACAGACTGAGGCAGAGCCAGGCCGGGGCTATTGTCTGGAAAAGTGCATGCCTTGAGGGGCCCATGATGCGCCGGGCAGTTTGTCATATGAGTTTGGTCCGGGATAAAAATATCCTGGGCGCACATCTGCGGCCTATTGCCCTGCCTGCAAAGGCAAGATATGGGGAGAAGTCCTGAGAGATAAGCATGTTATTAATGAAGCACAAGCAAACCAGCCGTCTCCAACCGGGGATGGCTTTTAAATTTAAAAAT
>DBFSDV010000045.1:0-3319 GCA_048417135.1 Candidatus Limivicinus sp.
GAAATATATTGGAAATATTATATTTCATTTCCCTTTTTATGACAAGCAAAAAATAAAATACAGGAGGATAAAACCATGGATGTATTGAAGAGAATGGCCTGCTCCGGCATAGTTCCGGTGGTAGTGCTGGAGGACGCCAAGGACGCCGTCCCCACCGCAAAGGCAATGGTAGCCGGCGGCATCGACGTTATGGAGATCACCTTCCGTACCGCCGCCGCTGCCGATTCCATCAAGGCCGTTGCAGCCGAGGTCCCCGAGATGCTGGTGGGCGCCGGCACCGTGGTGAACCTGGAGCAGTGCAAGCTGGCCGTGGACTGCGGCGCGAAGTTCATCGTCTCCCCCGGCTATGACGAGGAAGTTGTGTCCTGGTGCTGCGAAAACGGCATAGCCGTCTGCCCCGGCTGCGTCACCCCCACCGAGATCATGATGGCCCTCAAGCACGGCCTGAAGGTCCTGAAGTTCTTCCCCGCCAATGTCTACGGCGGACTGGGCGCCATCAAGGCCCTGGCCGGCCCCTTCGGCGGCGTGAAGTTCATCCCCACCGGCGGCGTGAATCTCCAGAACCTGGGCGAGTTCATCTCCGATCCCCACATCCATGCCGTGGGCGGCAGCTGGGTCTGCCCCAAGGGCGACATAGCCGCCGGCAACTTTGAGAAGATCACCCAGCTGTGCAAGGAGTCCCGCAAGGCCCTGCTGGGCTTTGAGGTGGCCCATGTAGGCATCAACTGTGCCGACGCCGATGTCTGCGACGCCGTGTGCCAGGAGTTTGCCGCAGCCTTCGACTTCCCCGTGAAGCAGGGCAATTCCTCCAACTTCGCCTCTCCCGGCGTTGAGGTCATGAAGACCATGTTCAAGGGCGCCAACGGCCACATCGCCATCCGCACCAACAAGATGGCTCCCGCCATGGCTGAAATGGAGCGCCGCGGCCTGGAGCTGGATATGGATTCCGTGAAGGACCCCAGCAACATCAAGGCCATCTACTTCAAGAAGGACATGGGCGGCTTTGCCGTGCATCTGCTCCAGAAGTGAGCATCCAAGCGTAAAAATATTTAAAAGGAGAAATCACCATGAAATTTCTTACCTTCGGCGAGATAATGCTCAGACTCAAGTCCCCCGGCCTGGAGCGCTTCTTCCAGAGCCCCATGCTGGAGGCCACCTTCGGCGGCGGCGAGGCCAACGTGGCCGTCTCCCTGGCAAACTACGGCCAGGACGTGGCTTTCCTCTCCGTGCTGCCCAAGAACACCATAGCCGACGAGTGCATCAAGGACCTGCGCAAGTTCGGTGTTGACACCAGCCGCATCGTCCGCTCCGACAAGGGCCGTCTGGGCATCTACTACCTGGAGACCGGTGCCAATGCCCGCCCCAGCAAGGTCGTCTACGACCGTGAGTATTCCGCAATAGCCATGGCCAAGCCCGGCGATATCGACTGGGACAAGGCCTTTGAGGGTGTGGGCTGGTTCCACATCACCGGCATCACCCCCGCCATCTCCGAGAGCGCCATGGAGCTGAGCATCGAGTCCGTGAAGGAAGCCAAGAAGAGAGGCATCACCGTCTCCTGCGACCTGAACTACCGCAAGAACCTGTGGAAGTACGGCAAGAAGGCCGCCGAGGTCATGCGTGAGATCGCAAACTATGTGGACGTGGCCATCGCCAACGAGGAAGACGTGCAGAAGTCCCTGGAGATCACCACCGACGTGAACGTGGAGTCCGGCGAGCTGGACCGTGCCAAGTACAAGGCCCTGGGCGACAAGGTCCTGGCTGCCTACCCCAACATGAAGATGATAGCCATCACTCTCCGTGAGAGCAAGAGCGCCGACTGGAACGGCTGGGCAGCCTGCCTCAACGACAGAGAGAAGTTCTACGAGTCCAAGCGCTACGAGATCCGGGACATCGTGGACCGCGTGGGCGGCGGCGACAGCTTCGGCGGCGGCCTGCTCTACGGCCTGACCCACTACGAGGACAAGCAGCAGGCTCTGGAGTTCGCAGTGGCAGCCTCCTGCCTGAAGCACAGCATCCTGGGCGACTTCAACCGTGTTGACGTCTCCGAGGTTGAGAAGCTCATGGGCGGCGACGGCACCGGCCGTGTCCAGAGATAAGAAGATTTAGGCCTGAGGGCGCACAAAGCGCCCTCAGAAAACAGACCCGCCGCAGCTGCGGCAGAATGGAGATTTAATATTATGGATATGATGAAGCAGTTTTCCCTGGAGGGCAAGGTAGCCCTGGTCACCGGCGCAGCCTACGGCATAGGCTTTGCCATAGCTGAGGCCTTTGCCGCCGCCGGCGCAAAGATCGCCTTCAACTGCCGTGGCGAGAAGCACATGGAGTCCGCCCTGGCCGCCTACAAGGAGAAGGGCATCGACGCCCACGGCTACTATGCCGACGTCACCAACGAGGAGGACGTCATCAAGCTGGTGGCCGACATTGAGAAGGACCTGGGCACCATTGACATCCTGGTGAACAACGCCGGCATCATCAAGCGCACTCCCATGCTGGAGATGGAGGCCAAGGACTTCCGCCAGGTCATCGACATCGACCTGGTCGCCCCCTACATCGTTGCCAAGCACGTAATCCCCGGCATGATCAAGAAGGGCCACGGCAAGATAATCAACATCTGCTCCATGATGAGCGAGCTGGGCCGTGAGACCGTCTCCGCCTACGCCGCCGCCAAGGGCGGACTGAAGATGCTCACCCGGAACATCTGCTCCGAGTACGGCGAGTACAACATCCAGTGCAACGGCATCGGACCCGGCTACATAGCCACTCCCCAGACCGCTCCTCTCCGTGAGAGACAGCCTGACGGCAGCCGTCATCCCTTCGACCAGTTCATCGTGGCCAAGACCCCCGCTGCCCGCTGGGGCGAGGCCGAGGACCTGATGGGCCCCGCCGTGTTCCTGGCCTCCGACGCCTCCAACTTCGTCAACGGCCATGTGCTGTACGTTGACGGCGGCATCCTGGCCTACATCGGCAAGCAGCCCTGAGGCGTCAGAAGAAACTCGCTACATTCCGTTTCCACGGTAAGCCAAGGCTCCCCGTGAAAACTGCACTCCGCTCCTTCCTTCGTCCTTTCCAACTTCGACCCGCCTTGCTGGGCTCGAAGTTGGTGGAACGGGGGCGGAAGAAACTCGCTGCGCTCCGTTTCCACGGGCAGGCTTCACCTCCCCGTGAAAACTGCACTCCGCTCCTTCCTTCTTCCTTTCCAACTCCGACCCGCTGCGCTGGGCTCGAAGTTGGTGGTACGGGGGACGGAAGAATAGCACCTTGCAAGCTGAAAACCAGAACTCTGAGCCCGGCGGATTCCCGCCGGGCTCAGAAAAAAATT
>DBFSDV010000046.1:0-38479 GCA_048417135.1 Candidatus Limivicinus sp.
CTCTCTCTCTCTACATTAACTATTTGTGAACTCTCAGCAGGTAAATAGAAACGCACTCCACCGGAAACATAGCTCCCTTTTGGTGCAATTTCCGACATGGGTTTTCCCAACCATCTGCTCGCCCCGATGATTTCAAACTGGTCGGGATTGTGCTTGTCCAGATAGGTGATGGGAACACCGATTTCCTCAAAGTAGTCGCAAGGAATATCACTGACTTTCGATACTTCTATTGCGTCATAATTCGCATAATGAGGGTATTCATCCTCGTTGCCGTAATAGCGTTTAAATAGTGTTAATTCTTCGTGTCGCTTTTGAATATCCAAATTTGTATACCAAGTACAGTTGCGAAAGTGAACAAGCCCTGTGGTCGGATTGTATACACCAGGAGCGTACCCTCCCGCTCTTTCAAGAGGTACCCGGAAATAGGCATCGTCTTTCCTGAAACCGTAGCCAATCCACAACTTGTTATCTTTAATAAGCGGGAAAATTTCTTTGTATGTAACAGCGTTCTTACTTCCGATAATTAGGAACTTCTTATCAAATTCTATTAGCTGTGCTACATACTCTCTAAACAGACTGAACGGCGGATTCGTGACGACAATATCCGCCTGTTTTAGATATTCGATACATTCTTCACTGCGAAAATCCCCGTCACCTTTTAACTTCTTTACCCCGCGTTTTTTGGATTTCAAGAGCGCGTCAATATCCGCATCGGAAACGCCTCTGCCGTTTGCCATCGGAACTTCTCTGATGTCCATGACATAGCCGTTTCCCTGAACAACAGGCTCATCCATCCAATCAAATAATGTAAGCTGCTGTCCGATAACAGGTGAGGTGCTGTAAGAGGTGCATATCAATCTTTGTAAACCGAGATAGTTAAAATTTCGCAGGAAGAATTTGCAAAAATTACTTTCAAAAGGGTCGTCGCAGTTGCAAAGGACAGTTTTTCCTTTGAAGTGCTGTTCATAGTGATTCAACTCATTCTGTATATCCTCATACTGCGTGTAGAACTCGTCTTTTTTAGCGTCTTTGGCTTTATGCAGATTCTCATTTTTTGCCATTTGTTTGTCCCCCCACCGCTGCATCTAAGGATATCTCTACTATATCGTCAAGAGTGCAGCCCAGCGCAATACATATTTTTGCAAGGCTATCCATTGACACCGGCTCGTCTTTACCCATTTTTGCAAGGATATTTGTACTAATACCGGCTTGCTTCCGCATTTCGGTCCGGCTCATTTTCCGGTCAATCAACAGCTTCCATAGCCTGTTGTAGCTGTATGCCATAAGAAAAAACCTCCCGCATTGCGATACCATATATCAAATATAACACGACAAAAGCAAGCACGCAATATTATGTTGACTTTTCGTGATATTTATGATTGAAAATACATTGTGAACAAGGTCTTGACATTTAGTATGACCTTATGGGAGGCTGCCTATGTACTTGCTTAATGGCTTGCAAAACAGCGAAAGCGGCATAGCAGAAGCTACGCCGTTTCCACAATACAATCTAATGTTGTTTTATTAGTGCCGCTCACTGCGGACTGTTTTTTATGCCGGTATTCAAGGGGAGGGCTTTGCTTCCCCCGGCTCCGCAGGCAGACTCAGCTCTGCAGAGAAGTGCTCCCCGTCATTTTCAATATTGAAGCCGCCGTGCATCTGCTCCATGATGCGCTTGCAGGTGCGCAGGCCTATCTTCGTGCTCTCCACCCGGGCCAGGTCCCCGGTGATGAAATTGGAGAAGCAGAGGCTGAGGCGGGCGTCCTTCAGCTCGCTTATGATGGTGACCTGGCGGGCCTTGTCGCCATATTTCATAACGTTGGACACCAGATTGTCCACCACCCGCTTGAGATACAAAGGGTCGGCCAGGATACTGCACTCGCCCTGAAATTCTATGCGCTGTATGCTGAAGCCATTTTCCGAGAGGGTGAACTCCGCCTCGCTCACCAGCTGCTCCAGCAGCAGTCTTCCGTCATAGCGCTCCATATCCAGCTCCAACTGGGCGCTGCCGAAGACCAGAAAATACTTAAACAATTCATCGGTGAGGGATTTGAGATCCATGGCCTTGCCGTAGGCGGCGCTGCTGAACTGACGGCAGCGTTCAGTATCGGAGAAATCACTCTCGCACAGCAGCCCCAGGTAGCCTATCATAGAGGTCATGGGAGTGCGTATATCGTGGGAGATGGCGGTTATCAGCTCGTTGTTGGCCTGCCAGGCCCGGCTCTCGCTGCTCATCTGCTCAATCACCGACTGGCGCATCTCGTCCATGGCCCGGGCCAGACTGCTAATCTCGTCATCTCCAGGAGCGCTGATGCTCATTTCCAGCTTCCCGGAGCTGACTATGGTGGCGGCCCTGGACAGGGCGATTATCCGCTTGGTCATCTTGTTTATGCACAGGAGCAGCAGCAGTATCATGCTTCCGGCGGCTATGGCCATGGCGCTGAAATCTGCCAGCACATACTCCCTGGCCTCCGAGCTGTCCACTATGGCTACCATATAGGTCCCGTCGGCAAAGCGCATGGGATACAGGTTCCCGTACCTGGAGGCGTCATATTCATCGTTGAACTCCGGCACCACTGCCTTTTCGCCGGAGAAACGGCGGTGCTGATTGCCGCCGTCATAGACCAGAATGGTGACATATTCATTTTCCGAGGCCCACAGAGAGAGGGCCTTGGTATCCTTGCCGGAAATGTTATTCTCCGTGACGTAGCTGTTGAGGCGGGAGTATATCTCAGCCTTGCGCTGGGACACGTTCTCCTGGCTCATGTACACCTTCTCTACCAGAAGGCAGCCCAGCTCACCGGCCAATATATACAGCAGCACCGCCATAAGCAGACCGAACAGGGAAACATACAGCATTTTGGCGGTGAGGGAATGGGGCAACTTCAGCTTTTTAATCAATTTGATAGCCCTTTCCCCATACTGTGCGGATTATTTTCGGACTGGAGGGATTTTCCTCTATCTTCCGGCGCAGGTTGAGCACGTGGACCATAACGGTGTTGCCGGAGCCGGAGAGAAATTTTTCCCCCCATACCGCTTCATACAGCTCCGCCGCCGTGACGGTGTTGCCCCGGCGCTTCATCAGGTGCTCCAGGATGGAGTATTCCGTATCGGTCAGAGAGACGTGGCTGCCCTGGTATTTCACGCTGTGGCCGGAGAGGTCCACCTCCAGGTCCCCAACGGAGATGACCCCGTCGTTCTTGCCCCGGTATTCCCGGTAGCGGCGCAGCAGGGAATTGACCTTGGCCAGCAGCTCCTGGTGGGAGAAGGGCTTGGAGAGGAAATCGTCCCCGCCGCTGCCGTAGGCGGAGAGCCTGTCCGCCTCGGCGGACTTGGCGGTGAGAAAGAGGATGGGGGCGTGGCTCAGCTCCCGGAGGCGGGAGCAGGTCTCAAAGCCGGAGAGCCCGGGCATCATAACGTCCAGAATGATAAGGTCCACGTCCGGGTGGGCGGAGACATAGTCTATGGCCGAAGCGCCGTCGGAGGCCTCCGCAACAAAATATTTATTTTTAAGCAAAATTTCAAGAACATTTCTTATGTCTGCGTCGTCATCTACTATAAGGATGTGGGGCATTGCAGTCATGTCATCACCTCCCTTTGATTGTAACACAAAAATCCCAGGGCACAATAAACTTTTCACCGTTTTAAGAAAGATTAAGAGTTTGCCCCCGGGAATTGTGCTATAATCATGCTGTTCTCGCTGCGCCTTGGAGCGCCGGCAACTTATGCTTATGAATTTTTTCATATATCAAGGAGGACAAAGATGAAGAAAAAAGCAAGAAGTATCCTTGCGCTGCTGTTGACGGCAGTGATGGTCCTGTCTCTTGCCGCCTGCGGAAAGAGCGGGGACTCGGAGGACAAGAAGGACCAGGAGGATGAGAACACCCCGGAGTTTGCCTATGTGGCGGAGTACAAGACCCTCACAAAGGACCAGGACAGCTACCTGAGCCCCAGGGTCTACACTGAGGACGGCTTTTACTCCACCAGCTGGGAAAAGATAGGCGACAACACCCCCGAAGGGGTGACCCCCGAATACGAGGGGCAGTACGATGTCTACGGCACCTTCATCTATTTCGTCAGCTTTGACGGCAAGGTGGAGAAGCTGGCAAACTACCAGCGCCTGGAAGCCCCGGAGAACACCGAGGGCCTGAAAGACTTCAGCGCCAGCAGCGACGTGTCCGGCCTGAACGTGGCCGATGACGGCTGCCTGGTGGTCATCGAGAACCAGTACAAGTCCTGGAGCGAGGCCCCCGAGGGCATGAGCAGCAGCGACAACGAATACTGGAATTATTATAAGTATGAGCAGAGCTACTTCATCCGCTGGCTGGAGCCGGACGGCACCGAGATAAGCTGCGCCCAGGTCCAGGTGGACCCGGAGCTGTATCTGGACGCCTACCGCATGCAGCTGGATGAGCAGGGCAATGTGGTCTGCCTGTGCAACGGCAACCAGATTTGGGGTATTGGCGCAGACGGCACGGTCAACTATACCATAGAGACCGAGAACTATTTCGATGCTCTGGTGAAGCTGGCTGACGGCCGTGTGGCCGTGGGTGTGAGCGGTGAAAACGGCATGGAGATCGCTATAATCGATCCCGCCGCAAAGAAGCTCCTGGACGAGACCTATCCCGTGAAGGCCAGCATTTACAACGCCTACACCGGCGGCGGAGACTATGACCTCTACTACACCAGCGGCGCCTACTTCTACGGGCTGAAGCTGGGGGAGGAGGAGCCGGTGAAGCTCTTCAGCTGGCTCAGCTGCGACGTGAACAGCAACGACATCAGCAGCGTCTGCGTGCGGCCCGACGGCTCCATCGTCACCGTCACCATGGAATATGAAAGCAGCAGCCGGGGCGGCAGTTACAGCAGCGAGCTCATCACCGTCACCAAGGTGCCCTATGAGTCCGTGCCCCACAAGGAGATAATCACCCTGGGCTGTATCTATCTCCAGTACCAGACCCAGGATATGATAGTGGACTTCAACCGCAGCAACGACAAATACCGCATTGAAGTGACCGACTACTCCCAGTACAATAACGAAGAGGACGGCTATGACGCCGGACTCACCAAGCTGAACACCGAGATAATGGCCGGCAATATCCCGGACATCCTGGATATCTCCAACCTGAACTATGTGCAGCTGGCCTCCAAGGGCCTTATCGAGGACCTCTACCCCTATATAGACGCCGACGAGGAACTGAACAGGGACGACTACTTTGAAAACGTCCTGGCCGCCATGGAGGTGGACGGCAAGCTCTGCGCCACCGTGCCCGGCTTCTATATAAACGCCGTCATGGGTTCAAGCAAGGTGGTGGGGGACACCCCGGGCTGGACCTACGATGAATTCAACGAGGCCCTGGCCTCCATGCCCGAGGGCTGCGAGCCCTTTGACCAGTACGTCACCCGGGACACCATACTCCAGAACTGCCTGGCCCTGGATATGGAGAACTTCGTCAACTGGGGCACCGGCGAGTGCCGCTTCGACAGCCAGGAGTTCATAGACCTGCTGGAGTTCGCCGCCCGCTTCCCCGAGACCTTCGACTGGGAAAACTATGATTACAGCTCCGCAGAGAGCACCCAGGAGCGCATAGCCCAGGGCAAGCAGATGCTGGTGCAGACCACCGTATACATGATTGAGGATCTGTTCTATAACCAGTATATCGAGACCTTCGGCGGAGACGTCACCTTCATCGGCTACCCCACCGCCAGCGGTACCGGCAACATGCTGGGCATCGACGGGGGCGGCTACGCCATGAGCAGCAAGAGCCAGTACAAGGATGTGGTGTGGCAGTTCCTGCGCACCTTCATGACCAAGGAATACCAGGACGAAAACGTCTGGGGCCTGGCCAGCCGCAAGGATATCTTTGACGAGAAGGCCGAGGAGGCCATGACCGTCCAGTATCAGGAGGATGCCGACGGCAACGCCATCCTGGACGAGGAGGGCAACAAGATACCCATCGCCCGCTACGGCCGCTGGAACGAGGAGACCGGTGAGACCGAGGAGGTCTACGCCATTGAGCCCGAGCAGATAGAGCAGCTGCGGGAGCTCATCGCCAGCACCGACAAGAAGGCCAATTACGACAGCGACATCTTCAGCATAGTCTCCGAGGAGGCCGCCGCCTTCTTCCAGGGACAGAAGAGCGCTGAGGACGTGGCAAAGCTCATCCAGAGCAAGGCCAACATCTTCGTAAACGAGCAGCGCTGAATATCTTTTCAACTCCGGGGGCAGGGGCCAAAGCCCTGCCCCCGGAGCATAATTATTAATATTTGTTTTGTTTTTGCGCCTTTTATTGAATCGGCCTACAAGATGTGGTATCATTGGCAATAGTGTACACATCATAACTATATGGGAAAACGAAACGGCAAGGTCAAATGAAGAAACATAAACTGAACCTCCGGGAGCGCACCCTGGACCTGCTCAAGAGCCTGTGCTTCCTGTTCCCCAGCCTTCTGGGCGTGGGGGTGTTCTTCATCGTCCCCTTCGGCGTGGTGGTCTACTACTCGCTGATAGACGGAGTCGGCTCGAAGAACTTTGTGTTCCTGGACAATTTCATAAAGCTGTTCGATAACTCCGCCTTCCTCATGGCGGCAAAGAACACCCTGAGCTTTTCCGCGGTGGCGGTGCCCCTGGCGGTCATCCTGGCCATGTGCCTGGCTCTGATGCTGGAGTGCCGCATACTTTTGAAGAGCCAGTTCCGCACCTTCTTCCTCAGCCCAATGATGGTGCCGGTGGCCTCGGTGGTACTCATCTGGCAGGTGCTCTTCAACTACAACGGCACCATAAACGAGTTCATCATGCTCTTCGGCGCCGACAGGATAGACTGGCTCCAGTCGGACTATTGCCAGATAGTGGTCATCATCCTCTTCCTGTGGAAGAACCTGGGCTACAATATGATACTCTTCATGGCGGGCCTGGCCAATATCCCCAGGGAGCTGCTGGAGGTGGCGGACGTGGAGGGCGCCAGCGAGACCTACAAGTTCTTTGCCATCAAGCTGCGCTACCTGTCCCCCACGGTGCTCTTTGTCACCATCTTGTCCCTGATAAACTCCTTCAAGGTCTTCCGGGAGGTGTACCTGCTCACCGGGGACTACCCCTACGAAAAGCTGTACATGCTCCAGCACTTTATGAACAACACCTTCCGCTCCCTGGATTATCAGAAGCTCTCCGCCGCGGCGGTGATAATGGCCATAGTCATGGTGGTGCTGATAGCCCTGCTGTTCATTGCGGAGGACTGGTTCGGAAAGGATGTGGAGGGATGAAAAAGAAACACTATTTCGGCCGGGGCGCCATGTTCCTTCTCTGCGCCGCCTTTGCCATAATGTTCCTGCTGCCCACGGTGCTGACCATAACCAACTCCTTCATGTCCGAGTCGGAGATAAAGGCCAACTACGGCATGATATTCTCCACCACCACCGGCGGCTATGTGTCCAAGACCGTGAACCTGAAGTTCATACCCGACAAGGTCACCCTCTCCCAGTATGTGACGGGGCTCATAAAATCCCCGGAGTACCTGCTGAAGCTGTGGAACAGTATCTTCCTGGTGGTGCCCATAGTCATCTTCCAGGTGGCGGTGGCCGCCGTGGCCGCCTACAGCTTCACCAGATGGCGGGGCAAGATAAGAAGCGGCATATTCTTCTTCTATGTCATCCTGATGCTCATGCCCTACCAGGTGACCCTGGTGCCCAACTACCTGGTCAGCGACTGGCTGGGCATACTGAACACCTCCTGGGCCATCATCCTGCCGGGGATCTTCGCCCCCTTCTCCGTGTTCCTGCTCACCAAGTTCATGCGCCGCATACCCTATTCCCTCATCGAGGCGGCCAAGGTGGACGGGGCGGGGGAGTGGCAGATATTCACAAAGATATGTCTGCCCCAGTGCCGCTCGGCCCTGTACTCCATTGCCATCCTGGTGTTCATCGACTACTGGAACATGGTGGAGCAGCCCCTCATCCTATTGCAGGATGCGGACAGCCAGCCACTGTCGGTGTTCCTGTCCAACATTAATACCGGGGAGATAGGCCTGGCCTTCGCCATGGCCACCGTGTATATGATACCGTCCCTGCTGCTGTTCCTCCACGGCGAGGAATATCTGGTGGAGGGCATAGCCAATTCCGGCAGCGTCAAGGGCTGACGGAGAGCAAAGCTTTAGAGGTGTATTATGGAATTTAAACCTAAGAACAGAGAATGGGTAAAGAATGCCGCCATAATTTTCCTGGCGGTGCTGCTGGTGCTGACCTTCTTCTCCAACACCATCATGAACCGCAGCCTGCCGGAGGTGGCCACCGCCGGCGTCACCGACGGCTCCATTGTGGCCAAGGTCCGGGGCACCGGCACCGTGAAGGCCAACGGCAGCCACGACGTGAAGACCACCCAGACCCGGGAGATACGCTCCGTCATGGTGAAGGTGGGCCAGGAAGTCCAGACCGGGGACACCCTGTTCGTCCTGGGCGCCGGGGACAGCCAGGAGCTGGAGGCGGCCAAGGAGACTCTGCGGGACCTGCAGTACGCCTACCAGAAATCCGCCGTGAGCATGCCCAGCTTCAACAACACCACGGAGATGCGGGCGGTGGAGTCGGCCAGCAAGGCTCTTGACGAGGCAGACAAGGCCTACAGCGACGCCTATACCACCTATGAGATGATGAAGGCCGAACTCTCTAACAAGGACACCCTGGACAAGCTCAGCGAAGCGGAGACCGCCATGAAATCCGCATACAACACCTTTATCAGCGTGCAGTCCAGCTATGACAGCGCTTACCAGGCCCTGAACGCAAAGGTGGTGGACTGGCAGAACCGGGTGAACCAGCTGAGCAGCCTGACGCCTGTTGACCCCTCCACATCCGACGGCAGCCAGGACCAGGGCAGCGGGACGGGCGGTGCAGGTAAAGACAGCGGTTCAGGCACCGGGGCCGATACTTCCGGCGGTACGGAGGGCCTGAACGCCCAGCCCATGGCAAATACTGCCCGGCGCAGCGGCGGCATAGTGCTGCTGTCCAGCGCTTCGGATATCCCCGATATCACGCTGATGGGCAGCTATCAGCCGGGAGAGACCACTCCCAACGACGTTAAAGACATGAGCACTGCCGAGCAGTGGCTGAAGGCCGCCCAGGCCGATTTGAACGCCTTCTCCACCAGCAACAGCGCAACGCTGGAAAATGCCAAGAGCGCCTACGACACCGCCAAGGCCAAGTATGACGCACTGCTGAAATATAACGAGCAGGTGAACTACCAGCTGGTGCCCTATAAGGAGGCCCTGGATAAGGCCACCGCTGAGATGGAGGCCGCCGAGGACGCCTACGAGGACGCCTGCAACAATCTGTACTTCACCCAGTCCCAGAACGACAAGACCCTGGCCTCCGCCTCCATTGACCTGCAGCAGCAGGCCGAGAAGATAAAGGCGGCCCAGGAGAAGGTGAAACAGCTCTCCGGCGACGCCGGCGACCAGATAACCGCCAACGTCAACGGCGTGGTCACCGCAATAAATGTCAGCGCCGGGGACACCGTCACCAAAGACACTGTGGTCTGCACCATTGAGGTGCCGGATATGGGACACACCCTCTCCTTCTCCGTCACCAACGACCAGGCCCAGCGCCTGAGAGTGGGGGACACCGCCACCGTCAGCAACTACTACTGGGGCAACGAGATAGTTGCCACCCTCTCCAATATCCGCACCGACCCCAAGAACCCCCAGACCAACAAGGAGCTGACCTTTGAGCTCTCCGGCGACGTGACCTCCGGCTCGGAGCTCACCATCTCCGTGGGCCAGAAGAGCGCAAACTACGACACAATAGTGCCCAACAGCGCCATCCGCAGCGACAATAACGGCAAGTTCGTCCTGGCCATCGAGGCCAAGTCCTCGCCCCTGGGCAACCGCTATATAGCCAAGCGGGTGAGCGTGGAGGTGCTGGCCTCCGACGACAACAACTCCGCCGTGGTGGCCGACCTGAGCTACGGGGACTATGTCATCACCACCAGCAACTCCCCGGTGAAGAGCGGCGACCAGGTGAGAATGGCGGAGAACAACGCATGAGAGAAAAGCTGAAGCGCCTGGCGCTGCCCATAGCCGCGGCGGTTCTGGCCCTGCTGTGCCTTACATGCCTGCTGGTGTATTCCCACCTGGCCAATTTGCTGGACAGCCAGCACCAGGCGGAGCGCTGGCAGGGCGAGGGGGAACTGAAGTTCAGCCAGCTCAGCTGCTTCATGTCCGTGGACCAGAAGCTGAGCCTGGAACAGGTGTACACTTTCCGCAACGATATGATGACCAAGTTCCACGAGGCGGCCCTGGATATAGACACCGAGGCCCAGCTCTTCTGCGACGCCTGGTCCACCACCGGCAAGGCCTACGTGGCCAGCGACCAGGGCAAGGGGGATGTGAGCGTCATAGCCGTGGGGGGCAACTTCTTCGACTTCCACCCCATCCGCCTGCTCAGCGGCAGCTATATCAGCCCCGACGACCTGATGAAGGACCGGGTGCTCCTGGACGAGGACACCGCTTGGCTCCTCTTCGGCGGCACCCAGCTGGAGGGCCTGAGCTTCAAGATAGACGGCGTGCCCTTTGTGGTGGCCGGGGTGATAGAACGTGAACAGGACTTTGCCAGCCTTAAAGCCTATACCTCAGGCATGGGTATATACATGAGCTATGAGGCCTACAGCTCCATCAAAGGCGGCAGCGGCGTTCAGACTGCCTCCGCCACCGCCGGTACCGGCAGCTCCGGGACGAGCGGCACCGGCACGGGCAGCACCGGCACAGGCACCGGGAGCACGGGGAGCTCAAGCGGCAGCGTGGGCATTGAATGCTACGAGGTGGTAATGGCCGAGCCGGTGAAGGGCTTTGCCCTGAGCGTGGCCAAGGAGAAGTTTCCCATAGGCGGTGGAGTTATAGTGGATAACTCCAGCCGCTACAGCTTTGAGAGCGTGCTTAAGCTGATAAAGCAGTTCGGCTCCCGCTCCATGCAGACCCACGGCGTCATCCTGCCCTACTGGGAGAACGCCGCCCGCTGCATAGAGGACTGGTGCCTGGCCCTGCTCATAGGAGCCATATTGACGGGGATACTGCCCCTGGTGCTGCTCGTCATCTTCCTGGTGCGTCTGCTGCTGAAAGGCAAGGACAAGGTGGAAGACGAGCTGCTGCCCAAAACCAAGGAGCGCATCGGCGAGGCCATAAGAGTCCGGCAGCGCAGGGCCTGGGAGCGAAAATACGGCAAGAAGGAGCAGGAAGACTGAACCAGCCTGCGGCAAAATAAAAAGCGGGCCATGCCCGCAAAAATAAGATACCATAAATATTTCAAGCCGGTGGTTTTGTCCACCGGCTTGAAATATTTATAAGGAGCGGCGCTGAAGAGACGTTTTTAAAGCAGACCCAGGAAGTGCTGCATGGCAAGGCTCACGGCGGCGATGCACACCCAGCAGCAAAAGCCCATGAATATGGGCTTACCGCCGCTCTTCACCAGCTTGACGATATCGGTGTTGAGGCCGATGGCCGCCATGGCCATAATGATGAAGAACTTTGAAAGCTCCTTGAAGGGCTGGAAGAAGGCCTCGTCCACGCCGGTCATGGTGGACAGGGTGGTTATTACGGAGGCCAGCACAAAGAACAGGATAAAGAAGGGAAATATCTTCTTCAGGGAGAAGCTGCCGCAGCTGGCGCCGCTGCCCTTCTTGGCCTGCCAGGTGCGCCGGAAGGCCAGGACCAGGGTGATGGGGATGATGGCCAGGGTGCGGGTGAGCTTGACGATGGTGGCGTACTCCAGCACGGCGCCGTTGGTGCCGTGGAGACTGTCCCAGGTGGAGGCGGCGGCGGTGACGGAGGAGGTGTCGTTTACGGCGGTGCCGGCAAAGAGGCCGAAGCCCTCATTGCTCAGGCCTATGGCCCCGCCGAAGGTGGGGAAGATAAGGGCCGCCAGCACGTTGAAAAGGAAAATGACGGAGATGGACTGGGCTATCTCCTCGTCGTTGGCCCCGATGACCGGGGCGGTGGCGGCAATGGCGGAGCCGCCGCAGATGGAGGAGCCCACGCCCACCAGAGTGGAGATGTTGGCGGGCATCCTCATAAGCTTGCAAAGAATGAAGGACACGATAAGGGAGGTGGCGATGGTGGAGCAGATTATGGGCAGGGACTGGGTGCCCACCTTGGCTATCTCCGACAGGTTCAGGCCGAAGCCCAGTAGTATGACCGCGTATTGCAGTATCTTCTTGGAGGTGAAGGCTATGCCTCCCTGTACCTTGCTCTTGTCCTTCCAGAGCAGGGTCAGCAGCATTCCCGCCAGGATAGCAAACACCGGTCCGCCCACCACCGGCAGAGCCTTGCCCAGCAGCCAGCAGGGGACGGCAATGACCAGGCACAGCAGCAGACCGGGCCCTTTTTTCTTGATAAATTCCATATCCTCTTTCCTCTTTTCCCAAAATTCCACTTGATTATATTACAGTATAACGATAAAATAAAATTACGCTTTATAATATAACCATAATTTATTTTTATTGGTGATGCTATGCTGGACACGAGAATAAACACCTTTCTGGTGCTGTGCGAGACCATGAACTATACCCGGGCGGCGGAGCGGCTGTGCCTGACTCAGCCTGCCGTCACCCATCATATCCACTACCTGGAAGAGCACTATGGCTGCCGTCTCTTCTCCTATCGTGGCAAGAGCCTGAGCCTCACTGCGGAGGGCCAGCGGCTGCTGGGCCTGGCCCGCTCCCTGGCCTATAACAGCCGGAAGGCTGAGGAGGCCATGAGAGCGCCGGCTGCCCTCAGCCTGAGAGTTGGGGCCACCAAGACCATAGGGGAATTTGTGATAGCGTCCAGGGTAAAGCGGCTCATAAAAGAGTGTCCGGAGCTGTCCTTCTCCATATTAGTGGACAATACCCGCCATCTCCTCCAGGCCCTGGACGGCCTGCAGCTGGACCTGGCGCTGATAGAGGGCTACTTTGACCGGGAGAGATATGAGCTGTTGGGACGCCGCCGGGAAGCCTTTTTTGGGGTCTGCGCTGCCGGCCACCCCTTTGCGGGGCAACAGGTGAGCGTGGAGCAGCTCCTGGAGCAGCGGATAATAGTCCGGGAGCCCGGCTCAGGAACCAGGGACGTTTTCCGGCAGATGCTGCTCCGGCAGGGCTACGGACTGGACAGCTTCTCCCAGCAGATGACCGTAAGTGATTTTTCCATAATAAAGACTCTGCTGGCCGACTCTCTGGGGGTTTCCTTCCTCTATGCCCCGGTGGTGGAAAAGGAGCTGAAGCAGGGCAGCCTGGCCCGCTTTGACCTGGAAGGAGAGGCCATGAGCGGGGCTTTCAGCCTTGTGAGCCTTAAGGACAACATGTTTGCCCGCAGCTGGGCGGAGCGGCTGCTGCCGGAGGAAAAGCCGGAGAAAGAAACACAGTGAAATATGTAACAGCCCCGGTCAGATGACCGGGGCTGTTACAGCTTGTTTTGAATATGCTATATGCTCAGAAGATGGCGACCACGGCGCCGTTGTAAGTGTCGGCGATGTAGGTCTTGACACTGTCGGTAAGCAGGGCGTTCACCAGAGCCTGGATCTTCTCGCTGTTCTCGTCGCCGTTGCGGCAGGCGATGATGTTGGCGTAGGTCTGGGCGGCGTCGCCGGAGGCGTCCTCGATGGCCAGAGCGTCGGCCACGTTCAGGCCGGCCTGGAGAGCGTAGTTGCCGTTGATGACGGCCACGGTGCCCACGTCGCTGTTGGCCAGCTGGGCGGGAACGGTGTCGGCCTGGACGGCCTGCACGTCAAAGCCGCCGTTGTCCACTATGTCCAGAGTGGTGACGCCAACTTCGGCGCTGGCGTCCTCAGGCAGGGTGATGAGTCCCTCCTGGGCCAGGAGCAGCAGGGCGCGGGTCTCGTTGCTGTCGTCGGCGGGGATGAGGATGGTGGCGCCGGGGGCGATGTCGGCCACGGAGTCAACACCGTTGCCGTAGAGGCCGAAGGGCTCGTAGTGGATGAGGGCGGCGGAGACCAGGTCGGTGCCGTTGGACTCATTGTAGCTGTTCAGGTAGGGGGTGTGCTGGAAGTAGTTGGCGTCCAGGGTGCCCTCGTCCAGGGCCTGGTTGGGCAGGATGTAGTCGTCATAGATGACGATCTCCAGCTCGTAGCCCTCTTCGGCCAGGGCGTCCTTCACCTGCTCCAGTATCTCGGCGTGGGGGGTGGAGCTGGCGCCTACCTTGATGACCTTGTCCTCGGAGCTCTTGCCGCAGGCGGCAAAGCTGAAGACGGCGGCGATTGCAAGAACGATAGCGATGATCTTTTTCATTTTGGTTTCTCCTTTTTATTAATTATAAGTTGTGAATGTGGAAAAGCTTTGTATGGGTCCTTGCTTTTACATTCGCAGCTTACAAAGACTGGTGAATATCATGGCTCTGCCTCACTTTATACGTTTATCGGTGCGGCGGGCGATATGGGTGCCCACTATCTGGATTATCTGGACTATGGCCACGGTGAGCAGCACGCATATCCAGGTTATGTCGGCGTTGCTGCGCTGATGCCCGTAGATTATGGCCACCTGGCCAAGGCCGGTGCCGCCGATGGTGGCGGCCATGGCGGAGTAGCCCAGGATGGTCACCATGGAGATGACGGCCCCGTTTATCAGGGAGGGCTTGGACTCGGGCAGCAGCACCTTATAGACTATCTGGAAGTTGGTGCAGCCCATGGACTGGGCGGCCTCTATGATGCCGGCGTCCACCTCTTTCAGGGAGGACTCCACCATCCTGGCCACATAGGGGGAGGCGCCGATGACCAGCATGACTATCACGGCCCCGTTTCCCAGGCTGGTGCCCAGGATGAAGCGGGCCACCGGGAGCATTGCCACCATGAGGATGATAAAGGGGATGCTGCGGAAGAAGTTCACCGCAAAGCCCAGGATGCGGTTGACCCAAGGGGTGGGCCGGATGCCGCCCTGGTCGGTGACATTGAGTATCACGCCCAGGGGCAGGCCGAAGAGGTAGGAGAAGAAGGTGGCAATGAGGGTCATGTATATGGTCTCCACAACGCCCATCTGGATAAGGCCGTTTTCCCAGACCTTGTAAAACATCTCCGAAAACATCTCAGTGCTCCTCCTTCCATACCACCTTGCTGTTGCTAAGCCAAGTGATTATCTTGTCTGCCTGGCGCTGGTCGCTGGGCAGCTCCACTATCATGTGCCCGTATATGGAGCCCTCGTACTCCTTGGTGTCGGCAAAGAGTATGTTCACCGGGGCCTGGCACTCCAGGACCATCTGGGAGATTATGGGCTCCTGGGAGTAGAGGCCGTTGAAAATGAGCCTTATGCGCCGGCCGCCGGCGGTGTCCAGGGCCGCCCGGTCCGTGGGGAGGATGAGTTCCCTGGCGATGTCGGAGCGGGGATTGGTGAAGACCTCGCTGACCTTGCCCTCCTCGGCAATGGAGCTGTGGTCTATGACGGCCACCCGGTCGCATATCTGGTCGATGACCTTCATCTCGTGGGTGATGACGATGATGGTGACGCCCATGGTCTGGTTGATGGTGCGCAGCAGCTCCAGAATGGAGCGGGTAGTGTTGGGGTCCAGGGCGCTGGTGGCCTCGTCGCACAGAAGGTACTTGGGGTCGGTGGCCAGGGCCCGGGCTATGGCCACCCGCTGCTTCTGGCCGCCGGAGAGCTGGGAGGGGTACTTGTCCGCCTTCTCCTCCAGGCCCACCAGCTGCAGCAGCTCCAGAGCCTTCTTCTCCGCCGCCTGCCTCTTCACCCCGGATATCTCCAGAGGGAAGCAGACGTTTTTCAGCACGGTCCTCTGCTCCAGCAGGTTGAAGCCCTGGAATATCATAGAGATGCTCCTGCGCATCTTCAGCAGCTCCGGGCGGCTGAGAGCCGTCATGTCCCGGCCGTCGATGATGACCTGGCCGGAGCTGGGCCTCTCCAGAAGATTGATGCAGCGCACCAGGGTGCTCTTGCCTGCGCCGGAGAGGCCGATGATACCGAATATCTCGCCGTCGTTTATGGTCAGGTCCACATCCCGCAGGGCCTCCACGGAGCCGGAGGCGCTTTCAAAGACCTTGGAGAGCTTTTTCAGTTCAATCATTTTCTCTGTCCTTTCAATAAAAAAACAGGCTTGGGAAACTCACATTGTTTCCCAAGCCTGTGCAAGTACAGTTTTCAGCACTTTTCAGATGGATATGAAACAAGGCGAGTCATGTTTTTGCGCGCACATCATCATGCACATGCGGAACATGTACATCATACCCATCATCATGCTGTTGGTACGATTGCTGCGCATATGACCCGTCTCCTTTCCCGAAAACTGTCTGGATTATAGTCCCATTGTCTCTGCTTGTCAACACATAATTTTCTTAACGGGGATTTATTGAACATAATACACTAAATCAATATGTTACGTAAATGATATTAAGTAAACAATAATATGTAAATCAAACTGCCGAATTTATGCTCGGCGGGGGGCCGCGGCTTATGGGAAAATTCTTGACATAAGAGACGGCCTGGGATAGACTGGAAACAAGCAAAAGCTAAGAAAACTGGAGCTATGGAGGCAGATATGGAAAAGAGGATAGAAGAGCTTCTAAAAGGCTTTCATGAACTGTTCGGCGAGGCGAAGCCTGTTATATATTCCGCTCCCGGGCGTACTGAGATAGGGGGCAACCACACCGACCACCAGCGGGGAAAAGTCCTGGCCGGCTCGGTGAATGTGGACATTCTGGCTGCTGCTGCAGAAAACGGCAGCAGCATGGTGCATGTCAAATCCGAAGGCTACGACATGATCACGGTGGACCTGGGGAACCTGGAACCGGTGGCGGCGGAGTATGGCAGCACCATGTCCCTGGTGCGGGGCATGTGCAGCGAGGCGGCCCGCCGGGGCTATGCTGTCCGGGGCTTTGACGCCTTCGTCACCTCCCAGGTCATGCAGGGCAGCGGCCTGTCCTCCTCGGCGGCCTTTGAGGTGCTCATGGGCGCCGTGGTCAACGGGCTTTTCTGCAATGAGGAGCTGAACGCCACAGACCTGGCCATAATGGGCCAGGCGGCGGAGAACCGCTTCTTCGGCAAGCCCTGCGGGCTCATGGACCAGATGGCCTCCGCCTGGGGCGGCATAATAGCCATAGACTTCAAGGACCCGGCAAAGCCGGAGGTGCGCCCGGTGAAGTTCGACTTTGCTTCCGCAGGACACAGCCTGTGCATGATAGACGTGGGGGCGGACCACGCCAGCCTCACCCACGAGTACGCCGCCATCCCCGCCGAGATGAGGAAGATATCCGCCCACTTCGGCAAGGAGGTCCTGCGTGATGTGGAGGATGCGGAGTTCTTTGCGGCCATCCCCGCCCTGAGAAGAGAGGCCGGGGACCGGGCGGTGCTGAGGGCCATACATATCTTCCAGGAGAACCGGCGGGTGGAGGAGCTTTGCAGCGCCCTGGAGGCCGGGGACTTTGACTCCTTTCTCCAGACCGTGCGCCGCTCTGGCCAGTCCTCCTGGATGTATTTGCAGAATGTGATTGTCACCGGCAGCGTGCAGGAGCAGTCGGCAGCTCTGGCCCTGGCCATGTGCGACAGCATACTGGGCAAGCGGGGGGCCTTCCGGGTACACGGCGGCGGCTTCGGCGGCACCGTCCAGGCCTTCGTCCCCGACGATATGCTTAAGGACTTCCGGCAGAAGATGGAGGCCGTGTTCGGCCCCGGCAGCTGCCATGTGATGAAGATAAGAAGCCAGGGCTTCATGAAAGTGGAATACTGAGAAAATGCTCCATGGAGAGGCGGCCGTCTCTCCATGGAGCATAAATCAGGGGGGAGAAAAATGTTCTGCTGGAAATGCGGAAAAGAGATACCCGACGAAGCCCTGTTTTGCAGCTACTGCGGGGCAGAGACAAAGAACCGTGGAGGCAAAGGCGGAGAACCGGCTCAGGAGAGACAGCGGGACTACAGGGCCTTTGTGGCAATCGGCATTATCATCCTGCTGCTGTTGGCGGCGGCGACTATTTTGATAGGAGCGCTCTCCAACAGGGAGAAAGCCGACACGGCGGCAGAGACGCCTGTCCCGGCTGAGGGAAGCCCCACAGCGGCGGAGAGCCCTGCGCCTGCGGATACTCCTGCACCTGCGGAAAGCCCGGAGCCCACGGAGACGCCCAGGCCCAGGTTCATAAGCCCGGAGCAGTACGCTCTGGAGAACGGGCTGGACTGGCCGGCGGAGGGGTCAGATGCGTGGTCAAGTCCATGGACTGAGGGATTTGAGGCTTTCGCTGCGACTATGGCCTCATTTCGTTCATGGAATATAAGTGGAGTAAATGAAACCGCCGAATACGATTATGCAACAATTTATATGCAAGCTAGAGCTGAAGGTAAAAAAGACCAAGAAGCTCATGAGATGGGGTTGGAGAAAACAGGAGTAGACAGACAGCTTCTGGGAAAAGAAGAATATGTTCAGTATATATACGACTTGGCTATATCTGCGGGGATAAGTGAATACGATGCAGAAGAATTTATGGAGCAGGAAAAGCTTACATGGGATGCCGCTTGGAATGTGTACAAGTATGCAAGAGATACCGGAAGCAGTCATGAACAGGCCATTGGCTCAGTTGAATGGCGATGTTTTAGTAATGTTAACTGCGAGGGTTATTCGAGCAGCCTTGAGAGAAAGCAGAAATATATTGAAGCCGGTATGAGCTCAGCGGAGGCTGAGGAATTGGTATACGGCGAGGAAAGAGACAAGCTCTATTCCTGTCTCCAATACTGGTACGAAATAAAAAGGGAGGATATAGAAGCATGAGCAAAGTATTACTGATAAACGGCAGTCCCCATGAGTTCGGCTGCACCTACACTGCCCTGAAGGAAGTGGCGGACACTCTGGAGAAAAACGGCGTGGAGACGGAATTTCTGTATCTGGGCACCAAGCCCGTGGCCGGCTGCATCGCCTGCCGCAGCTGCGTAAAGACCGGCCGCTGCGCTTTTGACGACCGGGTGAACGAACTGCTGGACAAGCTGGACCAATACCAGGGTATTGTGGTGGGTTCTCCGGTGTATTTTGCCGGGCCCTCCGGCCAGCTCTGCGCCTTTTTGGACAGGCTCTTCTTCAGCGGCGGAGGCCGCATGGCGGGCAAGATAGCCGCATCTGTGGTGTCCTGCCGTCGGGGCGGGGCCAGCGCCGCCTTCGACCGGCTGAACAAGTATTTCACCATCAGCAATATGCATGTGGCCGGTTCCCAGTACTGGAATCAGGTCCACGGCAACAGCCCGGAGCAGACCCTGCAGGATGTGGAAGGTATGCAGACCATGCGCACTCTGGGCCGGAACATCGCCTGGCTCATAAAGAGCGTGGAGGCGGGGAAGGCCGCCGGCGTGACCCCTCCGGAGCAGGAGCAGTCCATAAAGACAAACTTCATCCGCTGAAGCTAAGCGCATAAATATTCAACGGCGGCCCCTCTTGGGGCCGCCGTTTCTGCGTTTCATGAGTATTGGATTATTGAAATCTCCCTTCGGGACGGCAGGCTCACAGCACCATCAGCAGGGTGCCGGCCACGATGAGCAGGCAGCCGAAGACCGACTTGGTGTTCACCTGTTCGTGGAGGAAGAAGTAAGCCAGGACTATGGTGAAGACGATGCTCAGCTTGTCAATGGGTACGACCTTTGAAGCCTCGCCCAGCTGCAGGGCCTTGTAATAGCAGAGCCAGGAGGCCCCGGTGGCAAGGCCGGAGAGGATGAGGAAAAGCCAGCTTTTGCGGCTGATGTCCGTGAGCCCGCCCTGGGTATTGGTGACGAAGACCATGAGCCAGGCCATGCCCACCACCACCATTGTTCTCACTGCCGTGGCCAGATTGCTGTTGACGCCCTCGATGCCCACCTTGGCCAGAATGGAGGTGAGGGCGGCAAAGACCGCCGAGAGCAGGGCCAGGATAAACCACATAGCCTAAGCCTCCTTTAAAATAGAGAGGATTATTTTTTCAAACTCAGGGCATATTTTGCCTTTTCGGCCAGGCCCTCGGCGGTGAGGCCAAAGTACTCCAGCACGTCGGCAGCGCTGCCGCTGCGGCCGAACACATCGTTGACGCCGTGGCGCACCAAGGGCACGGGGCACTTTTCACTCAGCAGCTCGCAGACCGCGCCGCCCAGGCCGCCTACGACGGTGTGCTCCTCGCTGGTGAGGATGCAGCCGGTCTCACGGGCCGCCTTCAGCACCAGCTCCTCGTCCAGGGGCTTGATGGTGTGCATATTTATCACTCTGGCCTGTATGCCCTGGGCGGCCAGCAGCTGGGCGGCCTGAAGGGCCTTGCTCACCATGAGGCCGGTGGCGATGATGCTCAGGTCGCTGCCCTCTCTCAGGGTGCAGCCCTTGCCCAGCTGGAAGCTGTAGTTTTCCAGCTCGTCGGTAAAGACCTCGGTGGCCAGACGCTGGAGCCGCAGGTAGGCCGGGCCCTCATATTCCATAAGAGCTTTCACGGCCAGACGCATTTCGTTGCCGTCGCAGGGGCAGCAGACCAGCATGCCGGGGATGGCCCGCATCAGGCTGAAGTCCTCAATGCACTGATGGGTGGCCCCGTCCTCCCCCACGGAAACGCCGCCGTGGGAGCCCACTATCTTTACGTTCAGCCGGGGATAGGCGATGGAGTTTCTTATCTGCTCGTATATGCGGCCGGTGGAGAACATGGCAAAGCTGTTTATAAAGGGCTTGAGCCCGTCGGCAGCCATGCCGGCGGCAATGCCCGCCATGTCGCACTCGGCTATGCCGCAGTCAAAGAAACGCTGGGGATAGGCCGCGGCAAAGGATTTGGTCATGGTGGAACCGGAGAGGTCCGCATCCAGCACGACCAGCTCGGGGTATTTTTCCGCCAGCTCCACAAGGGTCTCGCCGTAGGCGCTGCGGGTTGCTATCTTTCCGGCCATATCAGTTTCCCTCCAGTTCTCTTATTTTTGCTTCCAGCTCCGCCTTTGCCTGGGCAAACTGCTCGGCATTGGGGGCCTTGCCGTGCCAGCCGGCCTGATTCTCCATGAAGGAGACGCCCTTGCCCTTGACGGTGGAGGCCAGGATGACGGTGGGCTTGCCCTTGAAGCTGCGGGCAGAGTCCAGAGCGGAGAGTATCTGCTCAAAATCGTGGCCGTCTATTTTGACCACGTTCCAGTTAAAGGCCTCAAACTTCTTGTCCAGGGGTTCGGTGGGCATGACGTCGGCAGTGCGGCCGTCTATCTGCAGGCCGTTCACGTCCACGAAGACGCAGAGATTGTCCAGCTGCCACTTGGCGGCGGCCATCAGGGCCTCCCAGATCTGGCCCTCTTCCATCTCCCCGTCGCCGCAGACGGCATAGCAGCGGTGGGTCTTGCCCCGGAGCTTTGCTGCCAGGGCCATGCCCACGGCGGTGCTCAGCCCCTGGCCCAGGGAGCCGGTGGACATGTCCACCCCCGGCACATGGCGCATATCCGGATGGCCGGACATATGCCCCTTTATGGAGCGGAAAAGCTTCAGATCTTCGGGGGGGAAGAAACCTCTGAGGGCCAGTATGGAATACAGGGCCGGTGAGCAGTGCCCCTTGGAGAGGACGAAGCGGTCCCGGTCTTCCCAGCAGGGCCTGGCGGGGTCAACGTTCAGCTCGTTGAAATACAGGGCGGCCAAAATGTCCATGCAGGAGAGAGAGCCGCCGGGATGCCCGGAGGCGGCAGTGTACACCGCATCCACAGCCAGCAGCCGGGCCTTGGCGGCCAAGAGCTGCAGGTCCTTGCCGTAAAGCTTTGCCATTGCTCGTTCCTTTCTGATTTATCCGGTCTTTGGCCAACCAAAGAGAGGGTATCAAAGTTTTCGTACAGGCGGTATATCTAACCTGCCGGTAAAAAATTTTACCAGCAAACGGTTGTTTTTTCAATAGCCATATTTTGAATTTTTAATTCTTTGCGGAACAGAATTTGCCGCCGGGGGAAAGGCCCCCGGCGGCAGGACGGACAATATGGGTTTTTAAAGTCTGGAACGACTGGGGAAAACCGGATAAGCGAAAGCGGGAGGAAACTCAATAGCCGAAGAAGTCACGGAAGCTCGGGAAGCCCCGGTACTGCTCCTCCATGCTCTGCTGCTCCACCTGGGCCTGGCTCTCGTTTGCCAGGGCGGACTGGATCTGCTCGCCCACGGTGACGGTGAGCTCCAGCTCCTCGCCCTGACGGTATATGCTCAGCTTCAGCTCGGCGCTCTCGTACAGGCTGGACACCAGGTCCACCAGCTGGTCGCTGGAGCTTATTTCGGTGCCGTTGGCGGCGGTGATGATGTCGTTGACCTGGATGCCGGCCTTTTCGGCGGGGCTGTCCTCGGTGACGGACTTGACGGCTGCGCCTGCGGGCAGGCCGTAGGCCTGGGTCTCCTCATCCACGGTGAGCACCGACACGCCGATATAGGGCTTGGCAATATAGCCCTTTTCGATGATGCTGGTGACGATGTCCAGTATGTTGTTTATGGGTATTGCAAAGCCGATGTTGTCGATGGAGGCCTCGGAGCCGCTGCTGGAGTACTTGGCGTTGGTGATGCCTATCACTTCACCGTAGAGGTTGAAGAGGGGG
This sequence comes from Candidatus Limivicinus sp., assembly GCA_048417135.1. Lineage (GTDB taxonomy): Bacteria > Bacillota > Clostridia > Oscillospirales > Oscillospiraceae > Limivicinus. The sequence goes on from DBFSDV010000046.1 coordinate 22,487, forward strand.
CCGCCGGAGTTGCCGGAGTTGATGGCGCAGTCGGTCTGGATAAGGTCCATGGTCACGTTGCTGGACAAGGTGACCTGCCGGTCAAGGGCGCTGACCACGCCGGCGGTGAGGGAGAAGGTGAGCTCGCCCAGGGGGTTGCCTATGGCCACCACGCTGTCGCCCACGTTCAGGTTGTCGGAGTCGCCCAGCACCACGGGGCTGAGGCCCTCGGCGTCTATCTTCAGCACGGCGATGTCGTTGCTCTCGTCGTAGCCGATGAGAGTGGCGTCATAGCTGTCGCCGTCGTAGGTGGATACCTTGATGGAGTCGGAGTCCTCAATGACGTGGTAGTTGGTGAGGATGTAGCCGTCGTCGGTGATGATGAAGCCGGAGCCGGAGGCGGCGGAGGTGGTGACGAAGCCGAAGTAGTTGGTGGTGATGGAGGTTGTGATGCCCACGGTGGAGGCCACGTTCTGGGCGTAGACCTCGGCGGGAGTCATCTCCTCGCTGGTGTCTATGGTGGCCACGTCGATGGTGGTGCTGGGACGCACGCCCTCCAGGATCTGGGAGTGGGTCTCGCTGCCGGAACCGCTGAGGGCAAGCACGCCGCCGGCGCCTGCGGCGCCTGCCAGCAGGGACACCACCAGGGCCAGGGCAATTATCTTGCCGTGGCCGTGCTTGCGGGGCTTTTTGTTTTCTGCAGCATTATCTTCAGGCGTATAGCCGGAAGTTCCGTTGCTGAAAACGCCGTTGTTGTTTTCGTAATTATAATCGCTCATAATTTTCTCTCCTTTACCGGTCGGGACCTGGGGGAGCTGGACCCGGGCCCAACCTTGCTTTTTATCTTGGCTGTATTATAACCAGCAAAACTTAAAATTGCCTGAAAGATACTTGAAAAAATTATGAACATAAAAAATAAATTCCCGCCGCTTCCGGCGGGGCCTCCGCGGCGGAAAAGGCGGGGGCGCCGGGAAGGCGGCGGGGCGGGAAAAGGGGAGAGATAAGGGCCGTAAATTGGTCTTGGGTGCAGCCCGCCTTTTGGACTGCACCCAAGTGAATATATGGCACCCGAACCCCCGCTGCCACCGTGCAGCACCGTCGGCTTATCCCCGGTATGCACCGGGGCATCGGCCCTGCACACGGAAGACCGGATGAGACGGCTCGTCTGGCAAACGATCTATCTGAGGGCAGAATAACACCCGATACTGAACTGGTTCTGAATAAGCTGTAAAAGAATTATGAACAGCGATTTTTTCAGCTTTAATTAAGACCCGCGATTTATTATAATGTTAAACTGAGATCAGGAGATGTTCAAATGAAAATACTCATTATTGAAGACGAAAAAATGCTTGCCGACTCCATGCGGACTATGCTGCGCAGCAAGGGCTTTGAGGTGGACGTGTGCTACGACGGGGAGAGCGGGGCGGACTATGCCCAGCTGGGGGTCTACGACCTGCTGATTTTGGACGTGATGATGCCGGGGATGAACGGCTACCAGGTGGCAAGGCAGGTGCGCTCCCAGCGCTGCAACACCCCCATACTTATGCTCACCGCCCGCTCCGGGCTGGAGGACAGGATAGAGGGCCTGAACGCCGGGGCGGACTACTATCTCACCAAGCCCTTTGACATAAGAGAGCTGCTGGCCTGCATCAACGCCCTGCTCCGCCGCCAGGGGGGCCAGGTGGACGAGATGGTCTACGGCAACACCGCCCTGGATCTGTCCACCAGCACACTGATATGCGGGGAAAACTCCGTGCGCCTGTCCACCAGGGAGTTTGACGTGATGCGTCTGCTGATGCAGACCAGGGAAAAGAACCTGTCCAAGGAGGTCATTCTGGCCCGGGTCTGGGGCTATGACTCCAACGCGGTGGAGAACCACGTGGAGGTCTATGTGGGCTTCCTGAGAAAGAAGCTTGCAAGCATAGGCTCCAACCTGCGCATAGAGGCCATAAGGCGGCAAGGTTATCATCTGGAGGTCGTTGAGGGATGCTCAGAAAGCTGAGGCTTAAATTTGTCTGCGTCAACATGCTCATAGTCACGCTGATGCTGCTGGTGATATTCGGCCTGGTGTTCCAGTTCACCCGGGCCAATCTGGAGCAGCAGAGCATCAGCATGATGGAGCAGCTGGCGGAGGACCCCTTTCAAATCAGCCTGCCGGGAGAGGGCAGGCAGGACGTGCAGCTGCCCTACTTCGTCTTGCAGCTGGGGCGCAGCGGGGACCTGGTGGCCGTCACCGGCGGCTACTACGACTTGAGCGACCAGGAGTTCCTGGCGAAAATAATAGAGGCGGCCATATCCTCCGGCAAGAGCCTGGGCACCATTGAGGAGTATAACCTGCGCTACTGCCGGGTGATAAACCCCATGAACCAGCGCCTGGTGTTTGTGGATATCTCCAGCGAGCGGGCCACTTTGAAGAGCCTGACGGAGACCTGCGCCCTGCTGGGGCTTTTGAGCCTGGGGGTGTTTTTCGGCATAAGCCTGCTGCTGGCCCGCTGGGCGGTGAAGCCGGTGGACAAGGCCTGGCAGCAGCAAAAGCAGTTCGTGGCCGACGCCTCCCATGAGCTGAAGACCCCCCTGGCGGTGATAATGACCAACGCCCAGATGCTGGAGCAGCCGGACTTTGAGCCGGAGCAGCGCAGCCAGTTTGTCTCCAGCATACTCACCATGAGCCGGCAGATGCGCACCCTGGTGGAGGACCTGCTGGAGCTGGCCCGGGCGGACAGCGGCCGCAGCCGGGAGGACATAGCCCAGCTGGATTTCTCCAAGCTGGTGAGCGACTGCGTGCTGCCCTTTGAGCCGGTGTACTATGAAAAGGAGCTGGCTCTGGAGACTAAGGTGGAGCCGGGCATAAGCCTGGAGGGCAGACAGCAGCAGCTGAGACAGCTGACGGACATACTGCTGGACAATGCGGGGAAATACTCTCTGCCAGGGGGCCCGGTGACTTTGCAGCTGAGCCGCCAGGGCGGCCGCCACTGCCTGCTCAGTGTCTCCAACCCCGCCCCCGAGATGAGCCGGGAGGAGTGCCGGGACATCTTCAAGCGCTTTTACCGGGCGGACAAGGCCCGCAGCCGGGACGGCAGCTACGGCCTGGGCCTGCCCATAGCCGAGAGCATAGTCCAGGCCCACGGGGGCAGGATAAGCTGCGAATACACCCAGGGCAAGGCCTGCTTCCACGTCCTGCTGCCCCTGAAGCAGCCCGGCTCGCCGGGGAAGAACTGAAGAAGGCCGGGAAAAAGCGGGAGCCGGTCCCAGGTTTCGGGATAATATTTACACAGGGTTTAACAAATCCTCCGGCGGGAGGGCTATAATAAATCGGAAAGGCCAAGATAAAGGAGAAGGGAAAATGCCGGAGTTCATAAGCTTTGAGAATGTGGAGAAAATCTACAGAGTGGGGGAAGTGGATATCCACGCCCTCAACAGCGCCAGCTTCACCGTGAAGCAGGGGGAGATCTGCGTGATAGTGGGTGCCTCCGGCGCGGGCAAGACCACCATACTTAACATCCTGGGCGGCATGGACACCATGACCGGGGGCAAGGTCTGGCTGGACGGGAAGGACATTTCCACTTACAACGAAAAGCAGCTGGCCTCCTACCGCCGCTATGACATCGGTTTCGTCTTCCAGTTTTATAATCTTATACCCAATCTCACCGCTCTGGAGAATGTGGAGCTGGCGGTGCAGATCTGCCCGGACCATCTGGACCCGGCCCAGGTCCTGAAACAGGTGGGCCTGGAGGAGCGGGCGGCCAACTTCCCGGCCCAGCTCTCCGGCGGCGAGCAGCAGCGGGTAGCCATAGCCCGGGCCCTGGCCAAAAAGCCCAAGCTCCTGCTGTGCGACGAGCCCACCGGCGCTCTGGACTACAACACCGGCAAGGCCATACTGAAGCTTTTGCAGGACACCTGCCGCCAGACCAACATGACCATAGTCATCGTCACCCACAACTCCGCCCTCTGCGACATGGCCGACCGGGTGGTCCGTGTGAAAAGCGGCAGGATAGTGTCGGAGACCGTGAACGAGAAGCCCATCCCCGTAGAGCAGATAGAGTGGTGATGCTGTGGATATTCTCATTACTTCTACTTTAAGAGAGATAAAAAACAGCCTGGGCAGATACCTGGCCATACTCACCATCGTCGCCCTGGGTGTGGGCCTGTTTGCGGGACTGCGCATATGCAGGCCCATGCTGGTGGACTCTGCCGACGAGTATTTTACCGAGCAGAATTTCTATGACTACCGGGTGGTCTCCACCATAGGCTTCTCCCAGGACAATGTGTTCAATCTGGCGGAGCAGGATCTGGTGAAGGTGGCCGAGGGCGGCTGCTATGAGGACGTGCTGGTGAACATCGACGGCAACGACCTGGTGTTCCGGGCAAACTCCATCACCTCCGGCGTGAACCGGCTGAGGGTTGTCTCCGGCCGCCTGCCCCAGGCTGAGAACGAGTGCGCCCTGGATGCAGACAACTGGGGAGAGGACATGCTGGGCAGGACCATCAGCCTGTCCGACACCAACTCCCAGGACACCCTGGACGAGTTCTCCAGGACGGAGTTCACCGTGGTGGGCCTGGTGACCAGCCCTCTGTACATCAACATGGAGCGGGATGCCAGCCCCCTGGGCAACGGCCACGTCTCCTCCTGCATGTATATCGACAGGGACTGCTTCACCGCCGACTATTATGAGGAAGTCTTCATCACCATAGACGACAGGTCCAGCTCCTACAGCGACGAGTACGACGCCAGAATTGAGGAGACCGAGGACGAGATAACTGCCCTGGCGGAGGATGAGGCCTGGCTCAGATACAAGGAGCTGGTGCTGGACAATCTGGAGGAGATAGCCGACGGGCGCAAGACTCTGGACGAGGCGGCCCAGGAGATAGAGGAGCAGAAGGCCGATGCCGCCGCCCAGGTGGAGGACTTCATGAACTCCATGGGCTTCTCCCCCTCGGAAAACCCCGGCTACTACAACCGGATGATGAACGAGATAGAGGAGTCCTTTGCCGACGCCGAGGCGGAGCTGGCGGATTACTACGCCGACCTGGACGAGGCGGAGGAGGAGATAGCCGATATCGACGAGCCCACGGTCTATGTGCTCACCCGCAGCGAGAATGCGGGCTACGCCGCCTTTGAGCACGACTCGGCCATAATCGAGAACATCTCCGTGGTGTTTCCGGTGTTCTTCTTCCTGGTGGCGGCCCTGGTCTGTGTCACTACCATGAGCAGGATGGTGGACGAGCAGCGCACCCAGATAGGCGTGTGGAAGGCCATGGGCTACGACAAGGGCACCATCAGCCTGAAATATATCATCTATGCCGGTTCCTCCGGCTTTTTAGGCAGCGTGCTGGGCTTTTTCATAGGCACCTACTTCATACCCAAGGCCTTCTGGAACGCCTACAGCAGCATGTATAACTTCACCGAGCAGCTGACATACAACTTTGACCCGGTAATGTTCGCCGTCTCCCTGGCGGTGGCCCTGCTGTGCACCGCGGGAGTGGGCATATACAGCTGCCGCAAGGAGCTGCGGGAGGTGCCCGCCTCCATACTCCGGCCCAAATCCCCCAAGAACGGCAAGCGCATTTTCCTGGAGCGCATAGGCTGGCTGTGGCGCAGGATAGGCTTTCTCCACAAGGTGTCCCTGCGCAACGTGATGCGCTACAAGCAGCGCTTCTTCCTGATGATACTGGGCGTCAGCGGCTGTACGGCGCTGCTGCTCACAGGCTTCGGCGTGCGGGACTCCATCCAGAACGTCACCGACTATCAGTACGGGGAGATAAGCGTATACGACGCGGAGCTGAACTTCACCGACCCTCTCAGCGAAGAGGAGCAGGAGAGCTTCCTGGCCGGGCATGAGGGCCTGGAGGAGCTGCTGTACCTGTCCTCCACCAGCGTGGACATAGGCTCCAAGGACAATCTGAAGAGCTCCAACCTCAGCGCCGTGATGAGCGGGGAGCTGGAGGACTTCATCAAGCTCCGCTGCGAGGAGGGCGAGGTATCCCTGCCCGGCGAGGGGGAGATACTCCTGTCCAAAGGCATGGCCTCCATGCTCAGCGTGGAGACGGGGGACAGCGTCACCGTCACCAACGACGAGTTCAGGAGCCTGAGTCTCACGGTCTGCGGCGTCTTTGACAACTACATCTCCGACTATATGTTTGTCACCCCGGAAACTCTCATGGAGCTGGAGGGGGAGACCCCGGTGAACACCGCCTACGTCATCTTCAAGGAGGACATCGACCAGAACGCCGCCTCCGCCAAGCTCCTGGACGACGAGCTGGTGAGCCGGGTGGCTCTCAGCCAGGACACCAGAAACTCCGTGGACAGCTCCTTCTCCAGCCTGAACATCATCGTGGTGCTTATAATCCTCTGCGCCGGGGCTCTGGCCTTCATCGTTATCTTCAACCTTATCAATATCAACATAGGGGAGAGGATAAGGGAGATAGCCACCATAAAGGTGCTGGGCTTCTATAACGGGGAGTCCTCCGCCTATGTGTTCAGGGAGGTGAACATGCTCACGGTGCTGGGGGCCCTGCTGGGCCTGCCCCTGGGCAAGCTCCTCCACGCCTTCGTCATGACCCAGATACGCACCGACGGCATCTGCTTTGACGTGCGCATCGCCTGGCAGAGCTATATCTTCAGCCTGCTGCTCACCTTCGCCTTTGCGGTGCTGGTGAGGATAGCCATGAGCTACAAGCTCAGCCGGATAAGCATGTCCGAATCCCTGAAGGCAGTGGAGTGAATCGGAAAAAGCAAAATAAAAGCTGAAAGGGCGCCGGGCCTCCCCGGCGCCCTTTGCCGTTGACAAGGGGACTTGGCGGGCATATAATGTCCAGCGAGACATAAAACGGCTGAAAAAGCCCCTTGTTAGGAGAGATAGCCCTATGAACATGGAATTTGTACGCAAGCTCACCATCCCCGCCGAGGTCAAGGAGATGTACCCCCTCACCGGGCAGATGGCAAAGTGCTTTGAAGAGCGGGATATACAGCTTAAAAAGATACTCTCCGGCAGGGACGACAGGCTGCTGCTCATCATAGGGCCCTGCTCCGCCGACAATCCGGACAGCGTCCTGGACTATATGACCAGGCTGCGCCGCCTCCAGGAGGAGGTGGAGGACAAAATATTCATCGTCCCCCGCTGCTATACCAACAAGCCCCGCACCACCGGCAAGGGCTACAAGGGCATGCTCCACCAGCCGGACCCGGGCCACAAGCCGGACATGTTCAAGGGCCTCATAGCCATACGCAGCCTGCACATGCGGGTGGTGCAGGAGACCGGCTTCACCTGTGCCGACGAGATGCTGTACACCGAGAACTACAAGTACCTGGACGATATCCTGGGCTATGTGGCCGTGGGGGCCCGCTCCGTGGAGAACCAGCAGCACCGCCTCACCTCCAGCGGCATTGAGGTGCCCGTGGGCATGAAGAACCCCACCTCCGGGGACTTCACCGTGATGATGAACGCCATCACCGCCGCCCAGGACAAGCACACCTTCATATACCGGGGCTGGGAGGTGCACTCCCAGGGCAACCCCTATGCCCACGCCATTTTGAGGGGCTATGTGAACAAGCAGGGCCACAGCCACCCCAACTACCACTATGAGGACATATTGCTGGTGAGCCAGTTCTACGAGGAGAACCCGGAGCTCACCAACCCCGCCGTCATCATCGACTGCAACCACTCCAACTCCGGCAAGCAGCCCCTGGAGCAGATACGCATAGCCAAGGAGATAGTGGTCAACCGCAAGCTCAACTCCCAGGTGTGCAAGTTGGTGAAAGGCCTGATGATAGAGAGCTACATCGAGGACGGGGCCCAGTGCGTGGGCGGCGGCTGCTACGGCAAGTCCATCACCGACGCCTGCCTGGGCTGGGACAAGAGCCGGCAATTGGTGTACGACCTGGCGGAGATGCTGTAAAAACAGAACGGACGGCGCCGGGCACAGGGCTGTGCAAGCCCTGTGCCCGGCGCTTTGCCATGGAGTATTCCCCGGGGATGAAATGCCGCAAAAGGAGTTTGAAAACTCCCGGGACTATGGTAGAATGAAAACGGAATGAAAGCTCAGAATTTGAAAGGAGGAAAAAGCCATGAAGCGCATCTTGCTGCTGCTGAGCCTTGCCCTGCTCCTGTGCGGCTGCTCCCGGGGAGAGACAGGCCTCGGCATACCGGCGGAGGAGGGAGTCGCCCCCTATGAGCTCTCCCAGGACCAGCAGGAGCTGCTGGGCGCCTTCGGCATGGAGGACAGCGCCGGGCTATTTTCCTTCCTTGCTCCGGAGGAAGCCATCACCATAGAGCTAAGCGCCTACCGCCTCACGGATGCAGGCGCCTGGGAAGTCACGGGAAGCGGAGCCATGTCCATAGGCAAGGAGCGCCGGCCGGTCTCCCGCCTGTCCGGGACTATTGCCATGGAGCTGAGGGACAATTACAGCATAGACTTCAATATTAACTGCGCCGGGCGGGGCTCTTTCAGCTCGGAGGAGATAGAATTGGAGCAGGAGCTCTTGAGCAGCACCAAGGGTTTCCTGACGGAATTTCAAACCATCCGGCTGAATGAGGAGATCCCACTGGCCGTCATGGTCTACGACAGCGGGACAAGCATGCGCAGCTATACGCCCCAGGATTATTTCGACAGCTCGGTCTTTGAGGGCATGGACCTGGTGCAGGCCGTGACGGTGAAGTTTACGGATAAAGAGATAGGCGAATGATTTTATAAGCTATGGAAAAAGGGTATCGCAGCTTACGCGATACCCTTTTTGCTGCCCTGGAGGCTCAGTCCACCTCCGCCTCCGGCTCCGTGGGGACGGCAATGGTGGCCAGGTCTATCTGGTGGTCAAGGATGCGGCTTATATGTATCTTCATGCCCTTCAGCTCCAGCTCGATGTCCTGCTCCCCGTTGTCGGGTATGGTGCCCAGAGCGTCGAAGACGAAGCCGGTGAAGGTGTCGTAGTCCTCGGAGCAGAGCTCCAGACCAGTGGCCTCGTGGATGTCCTTCAGCGGCACATTGCCCACCAGCTTCCACAGCCCGCCGTCCAGCTTCTCGATGTAGGGCTCCGGGTCGCCGGGGTCGTCGGGCTCATCCCCCAGATCCCCCACCAGCTCCTCTATAAGGTCGTAGAGGGTTATGATGCCCACCATGCCGCCGTATTCGTCCATGACCACCGCCATGGTGTTCCGGGTCTTCTTCATATTGCGAAACAGCAGGTCCGCCTTGACGGTCTCCGGCACGAAGTAAGCCGGGTGTACGGCCCGGGCCATGACGCTTTGCCGGGACCTGTTGTCCAGGCGGAAGTAGTCCTTGGCGTTGAGTATGCCCACTATCTTGTCCGGGGAGCCGTCGCAGACGGGATAGAGAGTGTGGCGGCTCTCATGGATGGTTTTTTCCCATACCTGGTCGCTGTCCTCCAGCCATAGGATGACCACGTCGGTGCGGTGGGTGGAGATGTTTCCCACCATGATGTCGTTGAACTCGAAGACGTTCTGGATGAATTCCTTCTCCTGGTGGTCTATGGTGCCCTTCTCGCTGCCGGCGTCCACCATCATGCGTATCTCCTCCTCGCTGACCTGGTCCTCCGCCTCGTTGGGGTCTATGCCGCACAGGCGCAAAACCAGATTGGTGGACACGCTGAGCAGCCACACCAGGGGCTTGAAGGCCACGGAGATGCCGCTGACCAGGCCGGAGATGCCCATGGCTATCTGCTCGCTGCGCTTCATGGCTATGCGCTTGGGCACCAGCTCGCCGAAGATGAGGGTTACGTAGGAGAGGATGAGGGTGATGAGCACCACCGCGACGACATCCAAAGTGGCGCGGGGGATGTTCACCCCCAGGCCCAGGATGAGGTCCACCAGGGGATCGGAGAAATTGTCGGCGGCAAAGGCGCTGCCCAGAAAACCGGAGAGGGTTATGGCCACCTGGATGGTGGCCAGGAACCTGGCCGGCTCCCGGGTTAGGCGGAAGAGCCGCCCGGCCCGCCGGTCGCCCTGCTGGGCCAGACGCTCCAGCTTGGCCTCGTTCACCGTCAGCACGGCTATTTCCGCGCTGGCAAAGACGGCGTTGAGAGCAATGAGAACTATCTGAATAAACAATAGAAATACTATGGATGAGCCCATATTCTGCAAAAACCTCTTTCAAAAGACTTTGTTTACTGCCGGGGAAAGGTATAAAAAAACACAGACCACAGCCCGTGACACATCAAAAGATGCCACGAGTGCCGGCCTGTCTATTCCAAAAGAAAAATTATAATGCGGGGCTTACTGCCGGGGTCACTGTCGCCGCTGTCCATTATATGAGACCGGCCTCCTTCCTGAAAGTGTAGTGATGAAAAGTATAGACTATGTACCCGCTCTTGTCAACGGGCAAGGGGGCGGGAAGCGGGGGAGAGGCGTTAAGAAGCGGTTAAAAAACTTGACTTTTTCCCCCTGTGTGCTACAATGTCAGAGTACCGGGGGTACTTCGTTTGATACATTATCGCCAACAAGTGTATGCTTGTTGGCTTTTTCTATTCGATATATTATATGCACGGCATACCTGGAGGATGAAAATGGGAGCTAAGACAAATCAGCAGGAGAATAACGCCTTTCTCTCCGGGCCCATACTGCCGCCCCTCATCCGCTTTGCCCTGCCTTTGATGCTCTCCCTGCTGCTCCAGGCCCTGTATGGCGGGGTGGACCTGGCGGTGGTGGGCCACTATTCTCCCACGGCCAGCGTCTCCGCCGTGGCCACCGGCAGCCAAGCCATGCAGGTGGTCACCGGGCTAATAAGCGGCCTGACCATGGGCGTCACCGTGCTGGTGGGCAAGGCCATGGGCGCAGGAAAAAGGGAGGAAGCAGGGGCGGTGGTGGCCGGGCAGATAAGGCTTTTCGTCCCCGTGGCCCTGGTGCTCACCGGGCTGATGCTGACCTTTGCGCCCCAGGCCGCAGAGCTGCTGAACGTGCCGGAGGAGGCGGTGCCGGAGACCATACGCTATATCCGCATCTGCTCCGGGGGCATAGTCTTCATCACCGCCTACAACGGTATCAGCGGAATATTCCGGGGCATAGGCAATTCCCGCTCCCCCTTCATCTTCGTGCTCATAGCCTGCCTGGTGAACGTGGCGCTGGATATACTTTTCGTGGGAGCCTTTGACATGGCCGCCTCCGGGGCGGCCATGGCCACGGTGCTGGCCCAGGCCGCAAGCGTCGTGTTCTCCCTGGTCTACATGAAGTTCAGGCCCCTGCCTTTCCGCCCGGACATGGGCCGCGCCGCAGGGGAGAGGACGGCGGCTCACATATTCAGGCTGGGGGCCCCCATCGCCCTGCAGGATTTCCTCACGGGCATGTCCTTCCTGATAATAACCGGCATAGTGAACACCCTGGGGCTCATAGCCTCCGCCGGGGTGGGCATAGCGGAAAAGCTCTTTGCCTTCCTGTCCATAGTGCCCATGGCCTTCATGTCTGCCCTGTCCGGCTTCGTGGCCCAGAACATGGGGGCGGGGAACCGCCGGCGGGCGGACCTCGCCCTGTACCAGGCCTCCCTCATCTCCCTGGTCTTCGGCACGGCCATGTTCCTGCTCACCTTTTTCGGCGGCAGCTTCCTGGCCTCCGTCTTTGAAAACGACCCCCAGGTCATCGAGGCCACGGCGGACTATCTCCGGGGCAGCGGCATAGAGTACGTGATCTGCTCCGTGGTCTTCTGCTTTCTGGGCTATTTCAACGGCCGGGAGCACACCGCCTTCGTCATGGCCCAGGGCCTGGCCTCCTCCTTCCTGGTGCGCATACCTCTGTCCTATTACCTCAGCCGCCTGCCCAACACCGGGATGTTCCTGATAAGCCTGGCGGTGCCCGCCTCGGCCCTGGTGAACTTTGTCCTGTGCCTGGGCTATATGCTGCTTTTAAAGAGGCGGGAGAGAAGAAAAATCTTGAAAATATAAAGGTATGCTTCCAAAATTGGCGCAGCCGGGCGTCAGAATATGGCTCCTACCCACTTAATATCTGTTTTCTTAACGGATAAAAATAATTTTTTACAGCATATTTATGCTTTAATACCGGCACAAATGTTTGGGACAATGGCCGCGAATGACAATAAAAACGGAATTTATTGAACTTTTTTTGGAGGGATTATCTGGAAAATGTAAATAAATCCCAGATTTTGCGCCTGTAAAGGCGTATTGTGCAAAAGCCCGCCGTATAGTATAATTAATGTAAAATTATGGCGCTGATATATAGCAGTCAGGAAAGGCGGGATGTCATTGATAGAATTCATCAAGGTATCAAAGTATTACAAGCAGGATATGGTCATCCAGGATATGGACCTGACCATAAACAAAGGGGAACTGGTGGTGCTCATAGGACCCTCCGGCTGCGGCAAGACCACCACCCTGAAAATGATCAACAGGCTGATACAGCCCAGCTCCGGAAAGATACTCATTGACGGTGTCAACATCATGGAGCAGGACGTTATCAGCCTGAGGCGGAACATAGGCTACGTTATTCAGCAGACAGGGCTTTTCCCCCACATGACTGTGGAGGAGAACATTCAGGTAGTGCCCAAGCTGAAGAAAATGTCTCCGGAGGAGATAAAGAGCAGGACCCTGGCCATGATGGAGATGGTGGGGATGGAGCCGGAGGAGTTTTTGTACCGCTATCCCATACAGCTCTCCGGCGGCCAGCAGCAGAGGATAGGTGTGGCCCGGGCCTTTGCCACGGACCCGAACATCATCCTGATGGACGAGCCCTTCTCTGCGCTGGACCCCATAACCAGGTCACAGCTCCAGGACGAGCTTGTAGAACTGCAGAGCAAGCTGCACAAGACCATAGTCTTTGTCACCCATGACATGGACGAGGCAATAAAGATCGCCGACCGCATCTGCATATTGAACGGCGGCAAGATACTTCAGTATGCCACGCCGGAGGAGATACTGAAAAATCCGGCCCACGGCTTTGTCAGCGCCTTTGTTGGACGCAACCGGATATGGAACAGCCCGGAGCTGATAAAAGCCGAGGACATAATGATATCCGACCCGGTCACCACTGCCGGCGGATATACTCTGATTCAGGCCATAGAGGTGATGCGCCAGAACAAGGTAGACAGTCTCCTGGTAGTAAACTCCAAGCACCAGCTCAAGGGCATAATAACCGCCCGCATGATACGCCAGGCCCAGGACAGAAATGCCCTGGTGCGGGATACCATGATAAGCGACTGCATCACGGTTTCCCGGGGCGACTCCATAGTCAATCTGCTTCGTACCCTCAAGGACAACCAGCTGTCCGCCATACCTGTGGTGGGAGAGAACAATGAGCTGGCAGGGCTCATTACCAACAGCAGCCTGGTCACCACTCTGGGCGCCAGGTTTATTGAAAGCTGAAAGGGGGCGGCAGAATGAATTTTTTTGAATATGTTATATACCGCCAGGACCAGATACTCCAGGCCTTGGTGGAGCATGTGGAGCTGACGCTGCTGGCCGTGGCCTGCGCCGTAGTGATAGGCGTCCCGCTGGGACTGCTGATAGCCAGTGTCAAGCACCTGAACAAGCCGGTAATTGGCATAGCCAACGTGGTGCAGGCGGTGCCCAGCCTGGCCTTTTTCGGCTTCCTCATCCCCCTGCTTGGCATAGGCAGCCTGCCCACGATTTTCATCGTGGTGCTCTATGCGCTGCTGCCGATACTGAAAAACACATATACCGGGCTCAAGGGCATCAGCGCCGACGTACTGGAGGCGGCCAAGGGCATGGGCATGACAAAGCTCCAGGTCCTGTGGCAGGTGCGTTTCCCACTGGCTCTGCCGGTCATCATGGCGGGTATACGCATTGCCTCGGTGAATGCCGTGGGCCTGGTGACCATAGCGGCCTTTGTGGGCGCCGGAGGCCTGGGATATCTGATATATTCCGGCATACAGACCTTGAACAACAATCTCATTCTTGCCGGAGCGATACCGTCCTGCATACTGGCCCTGCTTATGGACTTCCTTGTGGGTCGGGTGGAGAGACTGGTCACTCCCGTCAGCTTCCGCCTGGGCAGCGTCAAGCTGGACAAAAACACCAACGCCCGTGTGCGCCGCAACCGCCATTTGGCCTTCGCAGCCATTGCCCTGGTGCTGGCCCTGTCCCTGGGGGCCATGGCCGTCAATGCCTTCAGCAAGGAGGAAAAGGTCATCAGCGTAGGCTCCAAGAACTACACGGAGCAGCAGGTGCTGGGCTATATGGTCTCCGACCTGATAGAGGGCAATACCGACATCAAGGTGGACAGGCGCATCAATCTGGGCGGCACCCAGATCTGCTTTGAGGCGATCAAGAGCGGGGATATAGACCTGTACATAGATTACACCGGCACGGCCTTTGTGAGCATGCTGAACAATGAAGCGGTGTCCGACCGGGAATATGTGTATCAGACGGTGAGAGAACAGATGGCTGAACAGTTCGGCATTGCCGTGCTGCAGGAGCTGAACTTCAACAATACCTATGTGCTTGCCATGATGCCGGACGTGATGGAGGAATACGGTATAGAGTGCATAAGCGATCTGAAGGCTCTGGGAGACGAGCTGATGTTCTCCCCGACGCCTGAATTTTCCAACCGGGAGGACGGCTGGCTGGGTCTGGAAAAGGTCTACGACCTGAGCTTTTCCGATATTAGGGTGCTGGACGGCGGTATGCGCTATTCCGCCATAACGAATTATGAGACGGATATAATAACCGCCTTCTCCACCGACGGGCTTTTAAAGACCTATGAGCTGGGCACCCTGGTGGATGACCAGAGCTTCTTCGTGCCCTATTATGCCATACCTCTGGTGCGCCAGGATACTCTGGACAAATACCCGGAGCTGCAGCCGGTGCTGGAGATGCTGTGCAGCGTGCTGTCCGACGAGGTGATGCGGGAGCTGAACTATCAGGTGGACAGCCTGGGCAGAAACCCGGCAGAAGTGGCCAATGAATTCCTTATAGAACAGGGCCTGATAGAGGGCTGAGAAGGCCGCCGCAGGCAAATATTAAAATGCAATTTCCCGGAGCCGTGATACAATGGCCCCGGGGAATTTTTTGTGCAGCCTGTAATCTGACGCACCAAAACAGTAACTATACAGATGAGAGCGCTCACAGGAGGTTTGTATGGACGACAGAAAAATAATTGAGCTGTATTGGCTGCGGGACCAGCAGGCCATAACCCAGACGGATATGAAATACGGCAGGCTGTGCCGGAGCATAAGCCTGAACATCCTCTCCGACTCCCGGGACAGCGAGGAGTGTGTGGCGGACACGTACATGGCCGCCTGGAACAGCATGCCTCCCCAGCGGCCCCGAAGCTTAAAAGCCTGGCTGGCGGCAGTGGTGAGAAAGTTGAGCCTGATGCGCCTGAGAAGCGGCTATGCAAAGAAGAAGGGCGGCGGAACGGCGGACCTGGTGTTTGAGGAATTGAGGGATACCTTTGCCTCGGATTTTTCCGTGGAGGAACGGCAGCTTCCGTTTGCAAAACCACATAAGCTTGGGCCCGGACCGGGGGATAATAGATACGGACCTGTGGCGTAATGTAAAGGGCTGCTTCGCCCAGGGAAATCTGGAATTTGACCCGGACAATGCAGCTTCAGGAGCGGGTATACACCACGGCCCAGGGTCTGGAATTCTTATAGTGGATGACGGGGAGAGTTCTGCTGCCCTGTTTTACGACGGACCTGCCGTAGAGGAGCTGAGCCTGTCGGACAACATCTATGCCGCCGGCTGGGAGCCGGAGCAGTTTCTGGAGCACAGCATGGTGAGCAGGGAAGAAAACGAAACACTGGAAACATCCTGCCCCGATTATTTTGACCGGGACACAGAAAAGAAAAGGCGATTTCTTATATACAGGGCGTTTCGTACAAGTCATTTTTTTACATTATAGTACTATACTGCGAGGCAATAATTTATTTTTGCCTTGCAGTAAGGCGAAAGCCTGTAATTAATACACAATAAATGACCGCAAAAGCAATAGAAAATAGTGATTTATCACAAAAATTGGAGGACATTTCTGGGCTCGGCAAATATGTTTATTCATTGACAAAGCACAATTTTTTTTTGTATACTGCAGGTAAAGATGC
>DBFSDV010000047.1:0-9118 GCA_048417135.1 Candidatus Limivicinus sp.
GTTTTGGCGAGGGCTTTCGCCCTCGCCAAACGGTTTTAACAGAAAGACCTGGGCTGTCTCGCAAGGGGCCGAAACACGGCTCTTTACGAGGCAGTCCAAGCAATGAAAGGAAGAGAAATAAGTGCAATTTGCTGTCTCCATCCTGCTGTCGGGCATATCCGTGGGCGGTCAGTATGCGCTGATAGCCATAGGCTACACCCTGGTCTACGGCATACTGCGCCTGATTAACTTTGCCCACGGCGACGTATTTATGACGGCGGGCCTGATTTTGGTGTATGCCTCAGCCAGCATGCCTCTGTACATATCCGTACCTTTGACGATAATAGCGGTGGCGGCGCTGGGCTTTTGTATAGAGCGAGTGGCATATAAGCCCCTCCGCAGCGCTCCCCGCATGTCCGTTATGATAAGCGCCATCGGCGTGAGCTTCCTTATCCAGAACTTTGCCACCTACTACACCGGCGGCCTGCCCCAGAGCTATCCCCGGCTGCCTTTCCTCAGCGAGTCAGTTATAATCTACGGCACCAGCACCAAGTGGGTCACCATCGTTACCCCGTTTTTGGTGCTTGCCCTGGTGGTGCTGCTCCAGATACTTATCAACAAGACCAAGATCGGCCTTGCCATGCGGGCTGCGGCCAAGGACTTTGAGACCTGCCAGCTCATGGGAATAAAAATCAATTCCGTCATCAGCTTTACCTTTGTCATAGGCAGCACCCTTGCCGCCATAGGCAGCCTGCTCTACTTCACCAACTACACCCAGATAGTGCCTCTCTCCGGCTCCATGCCCGGCCTTAAGGCCTTCGTTGCCGCCGTGTTCGGAGGCATCGGCTCCATCCCCGGTGCGGTTATCGGTGCGTTCATCATTGGCATTTGCGAGAACATAATCAAAGGCACCAGCTTCACCGTATTCTCCGATGCCTTTACTTTTGCTCTGCTCATCATCATCCTGGTGCTTAAGCCCACCGGGTTGTTTGGTGAGAAGGTAACCGACAAGGTCTGAGGAGGTGCTTTTATGCCTGCTGTAACACTTGAAAAGAAAAGCAAAAAAGGCTCCGCTCTGGCCTTCCTTGGAGTTCTGGCTGTTCTGGCGCTGGTGATAGTGCTGGAAAATACCCTGAACCCCAACAAGAACATCATCGTCTTTACTGCCCTGAAAAAGGGCGCAGTCTATGCTCTGGTGGCCGCCAGCATGAACCTGCTCAACGGCTTTACCGGACTGTTCTCCCTGGGCCAGGCCGGATTCATGCTCCTGGGCGGATATACCTTTGCCATACTGACCATACCTGTTGCCCAGCGTGACAGCGTCTATTATATCTTTGACGGCTCGGCCATTAACTTTTCCATCACAGAGGCTATGCAGAATCTGATGGGCGGCGACGGTGTGGGCGGAGCTATAGGCTTTGTCATAGGGGCAATAATCGCCCTTATCTGCGCCGGACTTGTTGCCGCCTTCTTTGCCTGGCTCATAGGACTGCCGGTGCTGAAGCTGAAGAGTGACTATCTGGCCATTGCCACCCTGGGCTTTGCCGAGATAATCCGTGCCATCTTCCAGTGGGAGGCCCTGGGCAAGGTGACCAACGGCGCCAATGCCCTGAAGAATTTCCCCACCCTTGCCAGCTTCAACATCACCAATGCGGAGGGAGAGATAGTGCTGAGGCTAAGCACCTTTGTGGCCTTTGCCATTTCGGGAATATGTATCTGGCTCATTGTCCTGCTGATAAACTCCAGCTACGGCAGAGCTTTCAAAGCCATCCGTGAGGATGAGGTGGCCGCCGAGGCCATGGGCATCAACCTGGCCAAGCACAAGCGCATGAGCTTCATTATCAGCTCCTTCTTTGCCGGTATCGGCGGAGCGCTGCTGGCCATGTTCATGAACCAGGTGCAGGCCAAGACCTTTACCTCCACCATGACCTATGAGATCCTTTTGATAGTTGTGCTGGGCGGCATCGGCTCCATCTCCGGCAGCACCATTGCGGCCTTCCTGTATATGGCCTGCAGCGAGTGGTGGCTGCGCTTCCTGGATGTGCCCACCAGCTTCAAGACCGCCGCCGGCTACTGGGCCTTTGTGATTATTCTCGCCCTGGCGGCCGTGGGCATTACCGTTTTGCTGGTGCTCCGCCGCCGCAAGGCCGGAGCCAAGAAGCTCAGCGAGATGTGGAGCGCCTTTATTCTGGGCGTGGTGATTCTGGGCTACGATATCTACTATTATGCCTCTGCCACCGCAAAGGTGCCCTTCCTCAACAGCGGCTTCCGTATGGTGGTGTTCAGCGTCATCATAATGGTGGTGGTGCTCTTCTTCCGTAAGGGACTGTTTGGCGACAAGGAGCTCTCGGATGTGTTCAGGAGCTTAGGGCGCATAAAGAAAACGGCCCCGGCAAAGCCTGAAGGAGGTGCCGCAAAATGAGTGAAAACATACTTCGCCTGGACAATATAACCATGCAGTTCGGCGGCGTTATCGCCGTGAACGACCTGTCCCTGGAAGTCAACAAAGGGGAGATAGTGGCCCTCATCGGCCCCAACGGCGCAGGTAAGACCACCGCCTTTAACTGTGTCACCGGCGTTTACCAGCCCACCAACGGGCGCATTGAGTTTATGGGAAACACCATAGTGCGCAACCATCCCCAAGGCAAAATGGCCAAGGAATATCTGGGCAGCCACGGAATCCTCTTTACCGCCCGCTATGACGGCATGGACGACCCGGAGGTCCTGAGCCAAATAGAGGCCATCGAGCAGAGCTGCTCTGCAGAGACGGAGGCAGCTGAGCAGCTCACCGTTGCGGAGCTGGATAAGGTCCAGGATCAGGCAAAACGGGATGAGCTCTATGCCGCTTTTGAGAAAAAGAAAAAAGACATTGAGCTTAGATGCCGCCAGGAGACGCAGGCCCTTAACGGCAAGCTGAAGGAGCGTGCCGCCAGCCGCATGGAATTGGCAAAGAGCCTGGACCCGGACGCCATGACGGACAAAGTCTACGCCCCCACTCCGGACAGGATAACTTACATGGGCATCGCCCGTACTTTCCAGAATATCAGGCTCTTCTCCGCTCTGCCGGTGCTGGACAATGTTCTTATTGCAAAGCATATGGGAGCAAAGCAAAACGTCTTTTCGGCTACCCTCCGCCTTAACGCCAATGAGGAGCGGCGCATGAGGGAGGAAGCCATGGAACTGCTGGCCGAACAGAAGCTGGACCACCTGAAAAACGAGATAGCCGGCTCTCTTCCCTACGGCATACAGAGGCGGCTGGAGATCGCCAGGGCCCTGGCCACCAATCCCAAGCTGCTGCTGCTGGATGAGCCGGCAGCCGGCATGAACCCGCAGGAGACCCAGGAGCTGGGCGAGTACATAGTGGAGCTGAGGAAGAACCATGACCTGACCATACTGATGATTGAGCACCACATGGACCTGGTCATGCAGTTTTCCGACCGCATCTATGTCATCGACTTCGGCAAGCTTATCTGCTCCGGTACGCCTGAAATCGTCAAGGCGGACAAGAGAGTCATCGACGCATATCTGGGGGTGGTGGAATGAGCGACGTCATTTTAAGCATAAAGGATTTAAAGGTGAGCTACGGCGGTATAGAGGCCGTCAAGGGCATTTCCTTTGATGTTAAGCAGGGGGAGATAGTCACCCTCATAGGTGCAAACGGCGCAGGCAAGAGCTCCACCCTCCGAGCCATCGCCGGCCTGGTAAAGCCCTCCGGCGGCAGCATCAGCTTCCAGGGAGAGGACATCACCGCCGCTGACCCCACGGAAATAGTGAAGCGGGGCGTCACCCTCGTCCCGGAGGGACGGCGTATTTTTGCCGACCTGACGGTGCTGGAGAATCTGAAGATAGGGGCTTATCTCCGTAAGGACGATTTGAAAGAGGACATCGAGTGGGTGTACAGTCTGTTTCCCAGACTGAAAGAGCGCTCCTGGCAGCCGGGAGGCACTCTCTCCGGCGGCGAGCAGCAGATGCTGGCCGTTGCCCGGGCCCTCATGAGCCGGCCCAAGCTCATAATGATGGATGAGCCCAGCCTTGGCCTGGCGCCCATTATCGTGAGAGGTATCTTCGATATCATCCGGGAAATACACCGCCAGGGCGTCACCATACTGCTGATAGAGCAGAACGCCAACATGGCCCTGAAGACGGCGGATACCGGCTATGTGCTGGAGACTGGACGCATAGGTCTCTCCGGCACCGGCGCGGAGCTGCTGAGCAACGAGGAAGTCAAGAAGGCCTATCTGGGCAGCTGAGAGAAAAATATAGTCAAGGCAGCGCCGCCGTGGCGCTGCCTTTTCTCTGTTTACTTTGAATTTCCTTTGTGCTAAAATGTGTTATCTTATATGTGGAGTCCAGGTATGTTCGAGAAACTGAAAAGCTTAAAAGACCAATACGAGCAGCTGTGCGCCCGGCTGGAGCTGCCGGAGACCTATTCCGACGCCTCTGCCTATGCCCGATATGAGCGGGAGGCCAGGGAGCTGGCTCCGGTGGTTGAGGCCTATACCGCCTATGAAAAGGCGGGGCAGGCCATGGAAGAGGCCATGGAGCTGATGGGCGATGCGGAGATGAAGGAGCTGGCCCAGGAGGAATATGCCCAGGCCAAGGCCCGGCGGGAGCAGCTGAGCCGGGAGATAAAGATACTCCTTCTGCCTAAGGACCCCAACGACGGTAAGAACGTCATTATGGAGATACGGGGCGGCGTCGGCGGGGAGGAGGGCATGCTCTTTGCCGCGGACCTCTTTCGTATGTACAGCATGTATGCCGAGTCCAAGGGCTGGCGGCTGGAGATAGCCAACGTCAGCGAGACCGAGCTGGGAGGCATAAAGGAGATAAGCTTTGTTATTGAGGGCCAGGGGGCATATTCCCGGCTGAAATTTGAGGCCGGAGGCCACCGGGTCCAGCGCATCCCGGTCACCGAGTCGGGAGGCCGCATCCACACCTCCGCCGCCACCGTGGCGGTGCTGCCGGAGGTGGAGGAACTGGACTTCAAGCTGGACATGAACGATTTGAAGATAGACACCTTCCGCTCCTCCGGCGCCGGAGGCCAGCATGTGAACAAGACCGAGAGCGCCATTAGGATAACCCACCTGCCTACGGGCCTGGTAGTGGAGTGCCAGGATGAGCGCAGCCAGTATAAAAACAAGGACAGAGCCATGCAGATACTGCGTTCCAAGCTCTACGAGCAGGAGCAGGCCAAAAAGAATGCGGCCCTGGCCAGCGAGCGCCGCAGCCAGATAGGCTCCGGAGACCGGAGCGAGCGCATACGCACCTACAATTTCCCCCAGAACCGGGTCACCGACCACCGGCTCAGCGGGGATATGAAGAACTTCAACTTGCAGAGTATAATAAACGGGGACCTGGACGAGCTTATCGACTGCCTGATAACCACTGACCAGACGGCCCGGCTCCAGGCCCAGGCGGAGGAATAGAGAGATGGAGACAAAAATTTTCAGGGACGACCTGGCCCCGGCGGCGGAGCTCATCCGGGCCGGGAAGCTGGTGGCCGTGCCCACGGAGACGGTCTACGGACTGGCGGGCAACGGCTTGGACCCGGAGGCCGTGGAAAAAATATACGAGGTGAAGGGGCGGCCCTCCGTAAAGCCCCTGTCCCTGATGGTCCCGGGGCCGGAGGCCATGGACGTCTACTGTGAGGATGTGCCTCGGGCGGCCAGGGCTCTGGCTAAAAAGTTCTGGCCCGGCCCGCTGACCATAATCATGAAGGCAAAAAAGCACATCCCCTCCATAGTCCTGGCGGGAGGGGACACCGTGGGCCTGCGCTGCCCGGAGCACCGGATGACCCTGGAGCTGCTGAGGCTGGCGCAGCTGCCCTTTGCCGCCCCCTCGGCAAACCCCTCGGGTTCCGAGAGCCCCAAGACGGCCCAAAAGGTCTACGAGTATTTTAACGGGCAAATTGAGGGGATAATAGACGGGGGCCCCTGCGGCCTGGGCTTTGAGTCCACTATAATCGACATGAGCAGGACCCCATATAAAATACTGCGCCAGGGTGCCCTGCCGGCGGAGGACATTGAAAAAGCCCTGGTAGAGAATATGCAGGTCATAGGTATCACCGGCGGCAGCGGCTCCGGCAAGACCACCGCATTGAAGGCCCTGGAGAGCCTGGGGGCTCTGGTGCTGGACTGCGACAATATTTATCACCGGCTCCTGGAGACAAACCCTGAGCTGCTGGAGGAGATAGACTCCGCCTTCCCCGGCGTGGTGGCGGAGGGTATGCTCCAAAGGAAAGCCTTGGGGGCCATAGTCTTCAACGACCCGGAGGCCTTAAAAAAGCTCAACTCCATAAGCCACAGATATGTGGACATGGAGGTGGAGCGGCGGCTGCGCAGCTTCGCCCTGGAGGGCGGACGCATCGCCGCCATAGACGCCATAGAGCTCTTTGCCGGCGGCCAGGCAAAGCGCTGCGGCCACACCGTGGCGGTGCTGGCCGATAGGGAAAAGCGCATAGAGCGCATAATGGCCCGGGACGGTATCAGCCGGGAATATGCCGAAATGCGCATAGACGCCCAGCGCCCGGATTCCTATTTTGAGGAACTCTGCGGACATGTGCTCCGCAACGACGGTGATGCAGAGGAATTTCATAAGGCTTGCATGAAACTATTTAAGGAGATGCTGAACAATGGATGACATGAGAAAAGAGCTGTTCTATGAGCAGAAGAACGGCTATGACCTGATCGACGGCCAGGAGCGTCTGGCCCTGGAGGACTACTGCCGGGAGTACATGGCCTTCCTAAACAGCTCCCGCACCGAGCGGGAGGCGGTGAAGAACGCCATAGCCCTGGCTGAGGAGCAGGGCTTTGTGGAGTATGAGCCGGGCATGGAGCTCAGGCCCGGGATGAAGCTTTACCGCAATAACCGGGGCAAGGCCCTGATGCTGGCTGTGATAGGTAAGCAGGACCTGAGCCACGGCGCCGTGATAGCCGGGGCCCATGTGGACGCACCCCGCCTGGACCTCAAGCAGATACCCATGTATGAGAGCGACGAGATGTGCTTTTTCCGCACCCACTACTACGGGGGCATAAAGAAATACCAGTGGGTCACTATACCTCTGGAGCTCCACGGCGTAGTGGCCCTCAAAAGCGGGGAAGTGCTGGAGGTCTCCATCGGCCGGGAGCCGGAGGAGCCCAAGTTCGTCATCACCGACCTGCTGCCACATCTGGCCGCCGACCAGATGAAAAAGACTATGAAGGACGGAATTACCGGTGAGGGCATGCAGGTCCTTATCGGCTCCGTGCCCTATGCCGACGAGGGCAAGGATAGGGTGAAGCTGGCGGTGCTCAGTATTCTAAAGGACATGTACGACATCGACGAGGAGGACTTCCTCTCCGCCGAGCTCACTGCCGTGCCGGCCTACGATGTGTGCGAGATAGGCCTGGATCGCTCCCTCATCGGCGGCTACGGCCACGACGACAGGGTCTGCGCCTATGCGGAGCTGAAGGCCCTCTTCGACGTGGAGGAGCCTGAGCGCACCTGCGTGTGCATCCTGGCAGACAAGGAGGAGACCGGCTCCGACGGCGTCAGCGGCATGCAGAGCGCCGCCTTCGACTTCTTCATGGAGGATCTGTGCCAGAGCCAGGGCGTGGCTCTCCGCCGCTGCTATGAGAAGAGCTTCTGCCTCTCCGCCGACGTGAGCAACGCCTATGACCCCCTGTACCCCGATGTCTCCGAGAAGCGCAGCGAGGCCAAGATAAACTACGGCATGGGCATCAGCAAGTTCACCGGCGCCCGGGGCAAGTCCGGCACCAGCGACGCTTCCGCCGAGCTGGTGGCCTATCTCCGACGCCTGTTCTCGGAGAAGTCCGTGGTCTGGCAGCTGTGCGAGCTGGGCAAGGTGGACCAGGGCGGCGGCGGCACCATAGCCATGTTCATGGCCAACCGGAACATCGACACCATTGACGCCGGGGTCCCGGTGCTGAGCATGCACGCCCCCTTTGAGGTGGTGGCAAAGTTCGACTGCTACATGACCTATAAGGGCGTGCTGGCGGCCTACTCCGATAGATAAGATATTCTATCCTGTACGGCGGCGGGGGAATTTCTCCCGCCGTTTTCTGCTGCCGGGAAGAATAGTTAAGTTCTCCGATTTATTCCGCCGCCTTTCGGGTAAAATATCCGGGAGGTGAAGGCATGGAAGAATTGAAGGAGATAAAGGAGCTGGGCTCCAGTTCTGCGGGCAGCATACACTGCCTGACCATTGTGGGACAGATAGAGGGCCACCAGGTGCTGCCGGAGGACGCAAAGACCACGAAATACGAGCATGTCCTGCCTCTTATCGCGGCCATTGAGGAGTCCCCGGAGATAGGGGGACTGCTGGTGCTGCTAAACACCATGGGGGGAGACGTGGAGGCGGGCCTTGCCATAGCGGAGCTGATAGCCGGGATGAAGAAGCCGGCGGTGTCCCTGGTGCTGGGGGGCGGCCACTCCATAGGCGTCCCCCTGGCGGTGGCGGCAAAGCGCAGCATGATTGCCCCCTCGGCGGCCATGACCATACATCCGGTGCGGATAAACGGCGTGGTCATCGGCGTGCCCCAGACCTACAATTACTTCTCCCGCATCCAGGAGCGCATAGTATCCTTTGTGACGGAGCACTCCCACATAAGCCGGGAGGACTATGTGAGCTACATGAGCAAGACCGACGAGCTGGCAAACGACGTGGGCAGCGTCATCTACGGCAGGGAGGCGGTGGAGAGCGGCCTCATAGACCAGCTGGGCACCTTGTCCGACGCCCTGGCCTATCTCCACGGGGAGATGGAAAATGGAAAACGGCAGAAAAGCGGGAGCGCATGAGCTCCCGCTTTTTCGCGCCCTGATACGGGCAATTATGGCTTTAAGGCAGCCGGACAGTTCTCAATGTAGGATTGTCAAACATATTGAACAATGAACTGAGAAGGAGAAAGCCAGTGCAAAGGTCTCATAGGGAGGCTGTTGGAGCGGCGGTTGTAAACAGCGAGCTGCATGGAAAAGTCGTCCAGGGAATAGAAACTATGGGAGGAGTAAAAGCGTTTCTGATCCTCACGATGACTGCGCTCCACCTTGCCGTTGTGTCTAGGAGTGTAAGGGCGGATGAGCTTATGTCTAATGCCCAGCTGGGCAGCAGTGGCCTCAAACAGAGTAGGTAAATCCCGCTTGC
>DBFSDV010000048.1:0-12369 GCA_048417135.1 Candidatus Limivicinus sp.
GTACCGCCGATAACGGCTCCGGCGAATCATTAACCGGCGGTACACACTCCGGCAGTAAGTATTCCGGCATTCTCAATTCCGGCGTTGGCGTCAATTTCTTCCCGGCGTTTTACATTATTTTTCTCCCGGCGTTGACAGCCCGCCGAAAAACGGCGGGCCGCAATGATTTTCCCCAAAAACGCCTGTTTTTTTCAGGCCGTATTTCCCTTTGAATATTTTTATGCCGGAGCTGTATTCTGCCGCTTGGCTTCATCCCCCGGAGTTTTAAAATCGTCAGGCCGCAGCATCGATTACGGCTTCCCGTATAGCAAGAACTGGCAATCCCCAGGTGCTGCCCGTTCTTCAGCCTGCCAAAGAAGGCGCATTTATATTATGTAAACAAGCAGTCCTCTGTTGCTTGTTTATTTTTTCTCCCGTGTCAAAAAAGCTCCAACGGCTGCCCCAATCAGGACAAGCGGCGCCAATCTCACGAACAGCCACTCCAATGCGTGAAAACCTACTCCCATGACCTGGGTTTCAGGTTTGCTGTAATCCCACCCCAGGTACGGGCTGCCCAGCACAAATACAAGCGCAAACGCAATTATGACCAAGGCACACAGCGAGACAAATCCCCAATGGAATATCTTTCGTCTCGCCTCTTTCCTTTTGGCGAGCTGTAGATTTATAAGCTCCAGCTTTTCGGAAATCACTTTTAAATCATCCGGCTTTGGTTCATCAATCGTTTCTCCCAGCAAAGTGCTTACGGGAGTTTCCAACACTTCTGATAGGGAAATCAGCAATTCGGAATCAGGGACAGATAAGCCTTTTTCCCACTTGGAAATCGTCTGCCGCACTACATTCAGTTTTACAGCCAGTTCCTCCTGGGAAAGGCCTTTTGACTTCCTGACAGATTTGATGTTTTCATTCAGCATTATGGATATGCACCTTCCTTTCGGTCGTTACCGCCATTGTATTCAGAGGCGGCCGTTGCTGCAAGCAATGCATATTAACATTGGATATGTCAGTCACAACCTTGTTCCTATAAATATTTTCGCAGGTAAACCATATCTGTCAGCTTCACACCACCATCATAAATCGGGTGGTCATAATTATCAGTAAAGAAGTTCTTAATAATATGAGAACGGGTAAAACCACACTTTTCATAAAACGGGACTGTTGATGGGCTGTCACCCGTTCCCACCTGCAATATGGAATAATCGCCCTGATATTTATTGATAATAAACTCAATCAATGCTTTACCGTAGCCCTTGCCGTGAAACTGTGGATCTGTGGCAATGTTTTTTATTTCAAGCACTCCGTCACCGACATCTAACACAACACATTCGGCTTTGACTCCATCATCTTCTAAAACATACATTGTCCCCTTTGTAAGATATCGGTCTATCATATTTTCCTGTTCATCTGCCAATAACAGCAAATCAAGATATTGCTTTTTGTCTTCTTTTACTTCTTTAATATACATGGCTCTCACTTTATTGATATTATTTTCCCTTATTTGAAAATGGGCAATCCCAATTAAGGACTGCCCATTTATTCCGTTCATTATGCGATTTTTCAGAATCAGCACACTTTATTGTACCAACAGTATTTCTCAATACAGCTTGGCTCCGGCAGGGATGTGCTCGTCCACCATCAGAAGATGCAGCCGCTCCTGGCCCTCTTCGTGGTGCACGGCGCTTATCAGCATGCCGCAGGAGTCGATGCCCATCATGGGTCTGGGGGGCAGATTGGTTATGGCGATGCAGGTCTTGCCCACCAGCTCCTCCGGCTCATAGTATTCATGGATGCCGCTGAGTATGACCCTGTCGGCGCCGCTGCCGTCGTCCAGGGTGAACTTCAAGAGCTTCTTGCTCTTCTTCACCGCCTCACAGGCCTTCACCTTCACCGCCCGGAAGTCGGACTTGCTGAAGGTCTCGAAGTCCACGAAGTCGGCAAACAGCGGCTCTATCTCCACCTTGGAAAAGTCGATGGGCTCATCCTTTATCTCTATCTGGGCCTGAGCCTCTGCGCTGCCGATGATGCCGGTCTTTGCGGCCTCAGGGATATCCCTGTCCGCGGCCTTCATATCCATGGGCTTCATGGTGGGGAAGAGGATGACATCCCTTATTGAGCTGCTGCCGGTGAGGAGCATGACGCAGCGGTCTATGCCTATGCCCAGGCCGCCGGTGGGAGGCATGCCGTATTCCAGGGAGTTGATGAAATCCTCGTCCATCATGCCGGCCTCGTCGTCCCCCTTGGCTCTCAGCTCCACCTGCTTCTGGAAGCGCTGCTTCTGGTCGATGGGGTCGTTGAGCTCGGAGAAGGCGTTGCCCATCTCGCTGCTGCACACGAAGAGCTCGAAGCGCTCGGTGAGGCGGGGGTCCTTGGGGCTGCGCTTTGCCAGAGGCGAGACATCCACCGGGTGCATGGTGATGAAGGTGGGCTGCACCAGGGTCTCCTCCACCTTCTGGTCAAAGCACTCGTAGAGGGCGTGGCCCCAGGTGGGCTCCACTTTATCCATATCCACGCCGGCGGCCTTGGCTGCGGCCACGGCCTCTTCGTCGCTTTCAATGGCCATGAAGTCTATGCCCAGAGTCTCCTTCACGGTTTGGGCCATGGTCATGCGCTTGAAGCCCGGGGCCAGGGACACGTCCTTCCCCTGCCACTGCACGTCATAGGTGCCCAGTATCTCCATGGCAGCTCCGGACAGCAGGTCCTCAAAGAGGTCCATCATGTCGTTGAAGTCGGCGTAGGACTCGTAGAGCTCCACGGTGGTGAACTCCGGGTTGTGGCGGGTGTCCATGCCCTCGTTGCGGAAGATGCGGCCCAGCTCATAGACCCTCTCTATTCCGCCCACGATGAGCCGCTTCAGGTTCAGCTCCGTGGCTATGCGCAGGTACATGTCAATATCCAGGGTGTTGTGGTGTGTGATGAAAGGCCGGGCGGTGGCGCCGCCGGAGATGGTGTTGAGCACCGGGGTCTCCACCTCCATGTAGCCCCTGGCCTCCAGGAAGCGGCGGACATAGCTGACGAACTTGGAGCGGATGATGAAGTTGCGGCGGCTGTCCTCGTTGACGATAAGGTCCACGTAGCGCTGGCGGTACTTCAGCTCAGTGTTGGTCATGCCGTGGAATTTCTCCGGCAGGGGCCGCAGGGACTTGCTCAGCAGCACCACGGACTGGACATGGACGGAGATCTCCTCGGTCTTGGTCTTGAAGACGTAGCCGCTGACGCCGATGATGTCGCCGATATCGTACTTTCTGAAGTCGGCAAACTCCTGCTGGCTCACGGCGTCGGAACGGACATAGAGCTGTATCTGGCCCTGTCCGTCCTGGATGTGGCAGAATATGGCTTTGCCCATTCCCCGCTTGGACATCATGCGCCCGCAGACGGAGACGGTCTTACCCTCAAATTCGGGATAGCCGTCCTTGATCTTTTTGGACCAGGCGGTCCTGACGAATTTGGTCTGCTGAAAGGGGTCTCTCCCCTCCTGCTGCAATCCGGCCAGCTTATCCCGGCGTATCTGCAAAATTTCCGAGAGCTCCGGCTCCTGGGACGGCTGATTGTTGTTAAGCTCGCTCATATTCTACCCCTATCCTTTTCTGAGAAATTACTTGTTTTCCACGGAGATTATCTCAAACTTCAGTTCCCCGGCGGGGGCGACGATGGTGACGGTCTCCCCGGCCCTGTGGCCGTGAAGGCCCCGGCCCACGGGGGAGTCGTCGGAGATGCGGCCCATGCGGGGGTTGGCCTCCTGGGAGCCCACTATCTCATAGGTCTCCTCGAAGTCGTCGTCCACGTCCCGCACTTTCACCACGCTGCCCAGAGTTATCGTGTCCTTGGGGGCGTCCGCGTCCAGATTGTCCACGATCTCGGCGTTTTCGATGAGCACCTTCAGCTCGGCAATTTTGGAATAGAGCTTGCCCTGCTCGGTCTTGGCCTCGTCGTACTCGCTGTTTTCGGAAAGGTCGCCGAAGCTGCGGGCTTCCTTAATAAGCTCCGCCACTTCCTTTTCCCGCACGGTCTCCAGGTAGTAGAGTTCATCCTTCAGGGACTCCAGGCGCTCCTGGCTCATTTTGAATCTGCTGGAATTTGGCATTTTAACGATCTCCTTTTCCCCTGGGGGAATTATTTTTGACATTGTATATTATCCCTGCCGCCGGTGTTCAGCTGCGGCTGAGCAGGGTAAGGGCCTCCATGAGCTGTTCGTCGTTGGAAGTACTGGCGGTACCGGTGCTCTCGCCGGTGGTGCCCTGGGTGGTGCCGGTGGCGGACTCATCGCTGTTATAGGTGATGACGTCCGGGACGACGCCGCCGTTTTTGCTAATATCGTTGCCGTTGCCGGTGACATAGCTGCCGGTGGAGAGCATCAGGGCGCTGCCGTCGCTGAGGGTTATCACTTCCTGGGTCCTGGTCTTTCCCGTGGTGACTTCACCCAGGATGGTGGCCCAGTTGTACTCCTGGAGCACTGCGGCGCAGAGCTCCGCCTCGGCAAAGGTGCCGGTGTTCACCAGCACGCACATGGGCAGCTGTATGCACATGCCGTCGGACTGGACGGTTTCCTTGCTGCCGTCCTTGCTAACCACGGAAAACAGCACGCCGTTGGGCAGCAGGTAGTCCAGGAAGGCGGTGACCTCCGACTGGAGCCCGCCGGGGTTGTTGCGCAGGTCTATGCACAGGGCACTGGCCCCCTGGCTCAGCAGGTCCTCGATGGCGGCAATGGCGTCGCTGCTGCTGCCGGCCTCAAAGCTGCTCAGCTGCACGTATCCGGCCTCCGTCTTTTCCAGACGGTAGGTGACGGGGCTGACGTAAACCGAGGCGCAGTCCACCTCTATGGTGCTGCGGCCCCCGTCCAGGTCCAGGGTAAACTTGGTGTTCATTTTGGAGCGGATGGCGGTACGGGCCTGCTCCAGGGTGTAGCCGGTGATATCCTCCCCATCCACGGAGGTGATATACATGCCGGTGGTCAGCCCCGCCAAGGCCGCCGGGGAGGTGGCGTTCACGCCGATGACCTGGAAGCCGCCGCCGTTTTCATCCTTTATCATGGATATTCCTATATCCTGATATTCATTGGCGGTGGAAAGCTGATAGGTCTTGTACTCGTCGGCGGACATGAAGCGGCTCCAGGCGTCGTTCAGGCCGCTGACCATGGCTGCCGCGGCGTAATTCCCCAGAGCTTCCCTGTCCACTTCGTCGATGAAATTGTCCTCAATGACATCCTTTATCTGGATGTAGCGCATTGCCTCCTCGTAGTCCTCCTTACCGCCCACGTTGTCCAGCATGGTGTAGTAGGTGTAGGCCACGGCTCCGCTGATACATATCACGAAGACCAGCAGGAAGTATTTGAATTTTATCCTGATATTGAGTATGGCCAAGAAGAACTGGCCTATGGCACTGAGCAAACGGTTTCCAAGATTAGCCATTTAAAACCTCCTGGGGAATGATGGGTATTAAATCGCCGCTAAGCCGGACAGCCAAAAAGGCTGTCCGGCATAGGGTCAAAATAGGGTCGGGGATAAAATTATCAGACTCCGGCGTCGGCGGAGATGGTCAGGCCGCTGAAGAACTGCTCCGGGTCTATGCGGGTTCCGTTTTGCAGGACCTCAAAGTGGAGGTGGGGCCCGGTGGAATTGCCTGTGCTGCCCACGGCTCCGATGGTATCGCCCTGATTGACGGTCTGCCCCTCGGACACGGAAATGCTGGACAGGTGGCCGTAGAGGGTCACGTAGCCGTTGCCGTGGTCTATCATGATGCAGTTGCCGTAGCCGCCGTTCCAGCCGGCCAGGGTGACGGTGCCTCCGTCGGAGGCGTAGACCGCGGTGCCCTGGTTGGAGGCGATGTCTATGCCGGTGTGGGTCTTCTCCTCGCCGGTGATGGGGTGTATGCGCAGCCCGAAGCGGCTGGACACATACACATAGGAGGCAACCGGCCACAGGAAGCTGCCGGTGGCATTGGCGCTGCCGCCGGAGCTGGTCACGCTCTGGGCGGCCCGCTGGGCTTCCAGCTCCGCCACCAGCTTGTCGATGGTGGCGTTGGCCTCGTCCTCGGCGGCCATGATGGCGTCGAACTCGGCCTGGCGGTTCTCCAGGTCGTCCTCCAGGGAGAGGATGAGCTGTATGGCCTCTTCTATCTCCGCCTCCAGCTCCGCCTGCTCGGCCCGCAGCTGGTCCTGAAGGGCGCCCAGCTCCGTGCGAGTCTGCTCATATTCGGCCTTGACTTCCTCGGTGTGCTCCCGGGCGGCTATGTATTCGTCCTCCAGCTGCCGGTCGCTCTCCATAATCTCCCCCATATCGTCTATGGCGGTTATGAGTTCGGAGAAATTATCGGACTGGGAGATGATGGCCAGGATATTGTATCCGCCGCTCTCCTCCATGGCCCGGACCCTGGTGCGGTAGCGCTCCAGCTGTTCCTCTTCCAGGCGCTGGGCCTCTTCCAGCTCCACCGCCTTCTCTGCTATCATCTCGTCATAGAGGGCGATCTCCTGGCTGTTGAGCTGCATCTGCTGGATGGTGTACATGTTGCGCTCGTCCATGGCCTGCTTCTGGGCGACCACGGTGGCCTTCTGCTCTTCCAGCTCGTCCACGATGGCCTGCTTTTCCAGGCGCTGGGCTCTAATGGCATCCCTCTGGGCCTCCAGCTCGTCTATCTCGCTTTGGGTCACGGCATAGGCCGTGACGGGCAGGGCGGCAAACATCAGTGAGCCGGCCATAACAAAAGCCAGGAGCAGTGCCAGAGCGGATCTTATCTTTGTCTTTTTCATATATCTGTATCCCTTAAACTGACGGCGTCAGCAATTGTAGTAAGTCAGGCCGCTGAAATAGGAGGCCGGGTCTACTCTGCTTCCGCCTACGAAGACTTCAAAGTGGCAGTGGGTACCGGTAGCTCTGCCGGTGGCGCCCAGGTAGCCGATGGTCTGGCCGGCGCTCACGTAATCCCCTGCGCTGACGGCCATGCCGGACATATGGGCATAGAGCGTAGTCATATCCCCGTGGTCTATCACCACATAGTTGCCGTAGGCGCTGTCGTAAGAGGCGGTGATGACCGTGCCGTCAGCCGCCGCAACGATGATGTTGCCGTCGTTGTTGAAGCCGTCTATGTCTATGCCGTTATGGTAGGTGGTGGCCCCGGTGAAGGGGTCGGTGCGGTAACCGAAGCGGCTGGTGACCCTGGTGCTGCAGGGCACCGGCCAGGTGAGGCCGCCGGTGGAAGTGGCGCCGCCGGACTGGCTGCCGGAGTTGGTGGCATTCTCAATATCTTCCTCACTGTAGGGGGGCTCCTCGCCGTTGGCTATAGCCTCCTCATTGGCCTGATTCATCTGGTCGATGATGGCGCTCTGGTTGGCTGCGGCCTCCTCGGCCTTCTTGCGCTGGTACTCGGCTATCATGTTGGCGATGGTGGCTGCCGCCGCCTCTTCTGCCGCCTCTGCCGCCTCATATTCCTGAATGGCCTTTTCTATCTCTTCCTGCAGGTCCTCCAGCTCCTGGGCATTGGCCTGGATCTGGCGGCCTATCTCGGCCCGTTCCTCTTCCAGCTGGTCCTGGGCCTCTTCGTATTCGGCCTTTTCCGCCTCATACTCGGCCTTTATGGCCTCGGTCTCCTCCCGGGCGGCCACATATTCCTCCTGGAGCTCCCGGTCGCTGGCCATTATCTCGCTCATGTCGTCGATGGCGGTGAGCAGCTGGGAGAAGTTCTGGGAGTTGACGATTACGGCCAGGATATTGAATCCGCCGCTCTCCTCCATGGCCCGGACCCTGGCCTGATAGAGGGCCAGCTGCCGTTCCTCCTTGGTTTTGGCGGCCTCCACCTCTTCGGCCTTCTCCTGGATAAGCCTGGTGTACTCGTCGATCTCCTTGGCCACCAGCTCCAGCTGTTCATTGGCCAACCTGTTCTGCTCGTCCAGGGCGGCCTTCTGCTCCAGCACATTGGACTGCTGCTCCTTCAGCAGCTCCAGCCGCTCCTGGCATTCCTTCACCTGGTTGGACAGGTCGTTCTTCTGGGCCTGCAGGTCATCCAGCTCGTCGGCATAGGCGGACACGGGGATGACGCTGAACACCAGAGACAGTGCCATCAGCAGTGCAAGCAGCACCGCTATAGCTGACACGATTTTCTTTTTGTTCATTTTGATCTCCTTACTGCGTTGTTAGGCCGGGCAGCCCCCTGCTGCCTGTCCCGGAGCATAATACTCCATGGATGATAGACGTTCAAACTTTCAAATAGTTCCTGATGGCGTTGACGCCTCCAAAAACGCCTACCAAAATTCCGGTCCCCAGGTATACAGCAAGGATAGGCAGAGCCATGGTGCTGAAGGGCACTATGGAGATAAAGCTTCCGGCAAGGCCGCTGACCAGCTTGGAGCTGATGAGGGAGTAGAGGCCCCACTCGGCCAGGTAGGCCAGGCCGCCGCCCAGGATACCCAGCACCAGGCCCTCCACCACGAAGGGCAGGCGGATGAAGCCGTTGCTGGCGCCCACCATTTTCATGATGGCTATCTCCTCCCTGCGGCCGAAGGTGGCCAGCTTTATGGTGTTGGACATTATAAAGACGGAAACGAACACCAGTATAACTATCAGTATCAGAGATACTACACTAACGATGTTGCGAACCGTG
The DNA here is from genome assembly GCA_048417135.1 of Candidatus Limivicinus sp. Classification (GTDB taxonomy): domain Bacteria; phylum Bacillota; class Clostridia; order Oscillospirales; family Oscillospiraceae; genus Limivicinus. The sequence continues at coordinate 8,587 of DBFSDV010000048.1, forward strand.
ACGAAAAAGTCCGCATATTCCAGATGGGCCAGAACTTTTGCAATCCCGTCCACGGATTCCAGGGCGGCCTTGGTGTCGGACATCAGGGCGATGTCGGAAAGCTGGATGACAAAGCGGTGGCGGAAGACGTCCTCTTCTATGCCCACGCTGAAGTCGGAGTCATACTGGCTCATGAAATTGTCCATGGCCTCGGTACGGGAGACGAACTGGGCAGAGGCCACATTGGGCACGGCCTCGATGCTGCTTTGCAGGGAGGCGGCCTCCGCCTCGTCCTCTATGTTCTCGTCCACATAGGCCACCATTTCGTTCTCGTTTTCCAGATCCTTTATCAGTGCGTCGATATTCACCGACAGCAGGGAGAAGCTGCCCATGATGATAAGGCAGGCCATAATGATGGTGACCGAGGCAAATGACATGAAGCCGTGAGTGGTTATGCTGCGGAAGCCCTCACGGATAAGATAACCGCATCTACTTAATCTCATATGTAATACCCATCCCCTGCATCGCTGACAAGCTCTCCTCCGTCTATGGTGATGACCCGCTTGGAGAAGGCGTTGACCAGTTCTTTCTCGTGGGTGACCACCACCACGGTGGTGCCCATCTCGTTTATCTTTTCAAACAGCAGCATCAGCTCCAGGCTGCGCACCGGGTCCAGGTTGCCCGTGGGCTCGTCGGCCACAATCATCCTGGGGTTGTTCACCAGGGCCCTGGCTATGGCCACACGCTGCTGCTCGCCGCCGGAGAGCTCATTGGGCAGGCGCTTTTCCCTGCCCTCCAGGCCCACCAGCTCCAGTATGTAAGGCACCCGCTTTTTGATGTCTTTGTTGGCGGCGCCCACCACCCGCATGGCAAAGGCCACATTGTCATACACGTTCATGTTCTCAATGAGCCTGTAGTCCTGAAAGACCACGCCCAGGGTGCGGCGCATCTTGGGCAGCTTGCGGCGCTTGATCTTGCTCATGTCGAAGTCGTTGACCACGATCTCCCCGGAAGTGGGGCGGATCTCTCCGGTTATGAGCTTCATTATGGTGGTCTTGCCGGAGCCGGAAGGTCCCACCAGGAAGACGAACTCTCCGTCCTCCACGGTAAAGTTTACGTTGTCCAGAGCCAGGGTGTTGCTGCTCTCGTAAACCTTCCTCACATTTTTCATATGGATCATAGATAAATAGTCCTCCAAAGTGAAATACGCAGGGTTTTTTCTATCTATAACAAAGCATCATGGGCCTCAGTACTTGCTGTTGCTGAGGGAGTCCAGATACTGCTTTACCATCATTGCCACCTTGAACACTATTGCGTGGTCGAACTCCCGCAGGTCAAGGCCGGTGATCTTCTTTATCTTCTCCAGGCGGTACACCAGAGTGTTGCGGTGCACATACAGCTTCCTGGAGGTCTCGGAGACGTTCAGGTTGTTCTCGAAGAACTTGTTTATGGTCTCCAGGGTGTCCTCGTCCAGGGTCTCTATGGGCTTTTTCTTGAAGACCTCGTTGAGGAACATCTCGCACAGGGTGGTGGGCAGCTGATAGATGATGCGGCCCAGGCCCAGGTTCTCGTAATTGATGATGCTCTTTTCGCTCTCGAAGACCCGGCCCACTTCAATGGCCACCTGGGCCTCCTTGTACTTGTCCGCCAGCTCCCTCAGGTGCCGGGCGTTGGTGCTCACGCCGATGACGGTCTTGATGCCCAGCTCTTCCATGAGGGTCTTCTCTATGGTCTTGGCGGCCTTCATTATCTCGTCGGGGCAGTTGACGGAGGGCAGGGACTTTACCACCACCACGTCCGTCTCGTTAATATTCAGCACAAAGTCCTTCTGCTTGTCCACGAAGAGGCGCTGCACCAGCTCCACCGCCGACACGTCGGGGTTTTCCATCTGGCGCACCAGCAGCACCACCCTGGGCTCGTCGGTGACGAAGTGCAGCTCCTTGGCCCGGACATACACGTCCCCGGGCAGGATATTGTCGGAAATGATGTTCTTTACGAAGGCGGCCTTGTTGTGCTTTTCCTCGTAATTGTTCTTGGCCTCGTTGAAGGCCACCGCCGCGATGGCGCAGATGGTCCTGCTCATCTGGTCGCTGCCCTCGGTAAAGGCGGCATAATCTATCTTAGGGCTGGGAGAGGACAGGGGGCAGTAGATACGGCTGCCTGTGGACACAGGCTGCTCTCCCCCTTCAAAATCATAGAGATGGAAATCGTCGAGCCGGGAGCCTATCATGGCAAGTTCGCTGCTGGCCACCACGAAACCCTGCTCGTCCACTACGCCAATGGTCCTGTCTACATTGTCTTTCATCTGGATAATTACGTTCTGGAATATCCTGCTGGACATAATCTCTTCCTCCTATACCTTGTGCGCAGCCCGGCCGCATTGTTAATATGGTCAAAATACCATACCCTCGCAATTCTCTTTTTACATATTAACTCATTATTATGTAATTTTCAATAGAAACTATCTCGGTTTTTTGTGAACTTTTTTCTCAATGTATCTCTAACGCTAAAAAAATCCCGGTAAAGGCTGATTTTTTTATACTATTTCTCCAGAGCATCCTGCCCAAAGACCAGCTCCGATTCCCGGCTCTCCAGCTCTCTGAAGCCTCCGGGCCCCAGCTTTTCGTCCAGCTCCAGAGCGCCTATGGCCAGGCGGCGCAGCATGAGCACCGGGGCCCCCCTGGCGGAGAGCATCCGCTTGACCTGGTGGTATTTCCCCTCGGTCACTCTCACCAGGCAGTCCCCTCCCGGCAGCAGCTCCAGGCCTGCCGGCCGGCATTTGGTGCCGTCTCCCAGCACCAGGCCCTTTTCAAAGGCCTCCACGTCCCCGGCGTCCAGTTGCCCGTCCACCTTTGCCCGGTACAGCTTCCATATCCCGGACTTGGGGGATATGACCCGGTGGGCAAAGTCCCCGTCGTTGGTGAGGAGTATCAATCCGCTGGTGTCCTTGTCCAGCCGGCCCACGGGGAAGAGGCCCAGACGCCTCAGCTCCGGGGGCAGCAGGTCCAGCAGAGTCTCCTGCCGGGAGTCCTCCGTGGCGCTGAGCACACCGGCGGGCTTGTCCATCATGAAATATCGAAATTTCCTGTATTCCAGCGCCTGCCCGTCCAAGGTGATGCGGGCCCTGCCGCCGTCTATGCGCTTTTCCGGGGCGGTGACTGCCAGGCCGTCCACCGTGACTCTCCCGCTCCTTATTATCTGCCTCAGCTCGCTGCGGGAGGCGATGCCCATATCACCCAGCAGCTTGTCCAGCCTCATCATGGCCATACCCTCCGCCTCCGTTCCGCTCTGTGCTTTTTCTGCGTCAATGGAGGTATTATAGCATACTCTTCTGGAAATTTGAATAGTCTGTCTTGAGGTGAGAGGAAATGTTAAAAAGCCACGGGCTTACCAAGAGAAGAGCCGCCGCCATAGTGGTCCTGCTGGCGGCGGTGCTGCTGGCGCTGATACTCCTGCGCTGGCACGTCGCCGGGGCGTCCGATTACGACCTGTCCACCACGGAGGGCCGGCAGGCCTTTCTGTTGGAGCTGGGCTGGGAGATAGACACGGACACGGAGGAATTCCGCACGGTGGTGGTGCCGGAGAAGCTGGAGGGGATAATGAGCCAATACAACCGCATGCAGCAGGCCCAGGGATACGACCTCAGCGAACACCTGGGTGAGAGCTGCCAGCAGTACAGCTATCAGCTGACCAACTACCCGGACAGCGACAGCCCCGTCTTCGTCACCCTCTATATCCAGGACGGCAGGCTCATAGCCGGGGACATCCACACCAACGCCCTCAACGGCTTCATGCACGGGCTGA
>DBFSDV010000049.1:0-44585 GCA_048417135.1 Candidatus Limivicinus sp.
GTTGTACGCCTACGGCGTACAATTCGACACTCAGCTCCGTGAGAAGTGTTTTCCGCGACGCACATGTCGCCGCGGAAAACGATTAAAATTATTTTTTCGCCGCGGCGAAAAAACTCTGCGAGGCTTTTTTGACAGTCTCAACAGCCCCGGCTCTGCATAGGCGCAGATCCGGGGCTGTTTTGATGTTTTTCTCTTATTCTTTTTACAGCTTTTCCAGCAGGTAGTCGGTAAATTCCCGGCAGGTGGCCCCGTCCTTATGGCCGGTGACCACCACCCGGCCCTCTTCGGCGCAGGCGGCCAGGGCTGCGGAGAGCCTGTCCGCCTTGTCTGCCAGGGCGATATGGCGCAGCAGCATCTCCGCCGCCTTCAGGATACTGGAGGGGTTGGAGTAATCCCCCTCGCCCTTCTCCATCTTCCTGGGCGCAGAGCCGTGGATGGCCTCAAACATGGCGTAGCCCGCCCCCAGATTGGCGCTGCCGGCAGTACCCACGCCCCCCTGGAGCTGGGCGGCCTCGTCGGTGATGATGTCCCCGTAGAGGTTGGGCAGGAGGAAGACCTGGAACTGGCTGCGGATATCCTTGTTCACCAGGTTTGCGGTCATGATGTCTATATACCACTCGTCGGCGGTGATCTCCGGGTACTCCGCCGCCACTTCCTGGCAGATACGGGAGAACATGCCGTCGGTCTTCTTCATGATGTTGGCCTTGGTGACTATGGCCACCTTGGTCTTGCCGTTGGCCCTGGCGTAGTCGAAGGCCGCCCGGGCGATGCGCCTTGTACCGGCGTCGGTGGTGACCTTGAAGTCCATGCTCAGCTTCCCCGGGACCTCGATGCCCCGGCTGCCTAAAGCGTACTCACCCTCGGTGTTCTCCCGGAAGAACATCCAGTCGATGCCCTCCTCCGGTATCTCCACCGGGCGCACATTGGCAAAGAGGTCCAGCTCCCGGCGCAGAGTCACGTTGGCGCTCTCCAGAGTGCCGCCCTTGGGGGTAGTGGTGGGCCCCTTCAAAAGCACATCGCAGTTCTTTATCTCTTCAAGCACTTCCGGCGGCACGGCGCAGCCCCGGACCAGGCGGTTCTCTATGGTCAGGCCCCGGATGTCCCTCAGCTCAATGCGCCCGGAAGAGAGCTCCTCTGCCAGCAGCTTTTCCAGCACCCGCCGGGCCTGGGACACGATGATGGGACCTATGCCGTCGCCCCCTACTACGCCTATGACTATCTTTCCCATCTTGGAAAAGTCCTTGGCGGGGGCCGCCTGTTCCATGCGCTCCTGGCGCTGCAGCTGCTGGGCCAGCAGCTCTTTAAAGTGCTCCGCCGCTTTCTCTATATATTCGCTCTTGTCCATCACTTGTTCCCCTCTCTTGTATAGTTGAGCAGGCCGCCGGCTCTGAGTATCTCCCGCTGTCTCCGGGTAAAGGAGCACAGCAGCTTTATCTCCCCAGCCTTGGCGCGGAGGCTCATCTCTCCTGTCTCCAGGCCCTCCAGCACTCCGGAGAGCTCCAGCTCCTCCCCCTGTTCCAGCCGGTCGTAGTCCGCCGGGTCTTTGAAGCTCAAAGGCAGGATGCCGGCGTTTATAAGGTTGGCCTGGTGGATGCGGGCAAAGCTTTTGGCCACTACGGCCCTCACTCCCAGGTACAGGGGCACCAGGGCGGCGTGCTCCCGGGAGGAGCCCTGGCCGTAATTTGCTCCGCCCACGATTATGCTCTGCCCCGCCTCCATGGCCCGCTTGGAGAAGCTCTCGTCACACACGGCAAAGCAGAACTCCGAGAGTTTTGGCACATTGGAGCGGTAGGGCAGTATCTTGGCACCGGCGGGCATGATGTGGTCGGTGGTGATATTGTCCCCCACTTTCAAGGTCAGCCGGACCTCTATAGTGTCGGTGAGGGGCCTGCCCTCGGGGATGGCCTTGATGTTGGGGCCCCGGAGCACTTCCACCTCCCCCGCCTTATCCCCGGGGGCCGGGGGCAGCAGGGCACCGTCGTCCACCTTGAAGGCGGCGGGCATGGCCACATTGAGTTTATCTATTCCCAGCTCCCTGGGGTCGGTGATCTCCCCGGTGAGGGCTGCGGCCACGGCGGTCTCCGTAGAGACCAGGTATACCTTGGCGTCGGCGGTGCCGCTGCGGCCCCGGAAGTTCCGGTTGAAGGTGCGCAGGCTCACGCCCCCGGAGTTGGGGGAGAAGCCCATTCCTATGCAGGGGCCGCAGGCGCACTCCAGGAGCCTTGCCCCGGAGGACAGGATGTCCGACAATGCCCCGCAGTCGGAGAGCATTGTCAGCACCTGCCTTGAGCCGGGGGAGACGGACATGGAAACCTCGGGGCTTATCTGCCGCCCCTTCAGCATGGCCGCCGCCTTCAGCATGTCGTAGAGGGAGGAGTTGGTGCAGGAGCCGATGCACACCTGGTCCACCTTGGTGCCCTTCAGGCTCTTCACCGTCACCACCTGGTCGGGCATGTGGGGGCAGGCTATGAGAGGTTCCAGAGCGGAGAGGTCAATCTCTATCACCCGCTCGTAGTCCGCGTCGGCATCGGGCTGCAGCTCCCGGAAATCCTTCTCCCTGCCCTGGGCCTTCAGGAAGGCCAGGGTCATCTCATCGGAGGGGAAGATGGAGCTGGTGGCCCCCAGCTCCGCCCCCATGTTGGTGATGGTGGCCCGCTCCGGCACGGTCAGGGTCTTTACGCCCTCGCCGCCCCACTCTATGATTTTCCCCACGCCGCCCTTTACCGAGAGGATGCGCAGTATCTCCAGGCTGACGTCCTTGGCGGTGACAAAGGGCCGCAGGGCCCCCTTTAATTCTACCTTTATCACCCTGGGCATGGTTATATAGTAGGCGCCGCCCCCCATGGCCACGGCAACGTCCAAGCCGCCGGCGCCGAAGGCCAGCATGCCCAGGCCCCCGGCGGTGGGGGTGTGGCTGTCGGAGCCGATGAGGGTCTTCCCCGGCACGCCGAAGCGCTCCAGGTGCACCTGGTGGCAGATGCCGTTGCCGGGGCGGGAGAACCAGATACCGTGCTTTTTAGCCACGGTCTGGATGTAGCGGTGGTCGTCGGCATTTTCAAAGCCGGACTGGAGGGTGTTGTGGTCGATGTAGGCCACGGACAGCTCCGTCTTCACCCGGTCCAGGCCCATGGCCTCGAACTCCAGGTAGGCCATGGTGCCGGTGGCGTCCTGGGTGAGGGTCTGGTCTATCCTCAAAGCGGCCTCCTCCCCCGGGACCATGCTGCCGGACACCAGATGTTCCTTTATTATCTTCTCCGCAAGATTGTATCCCATGTCTCACATCTCCATTTCTATCATGCTGTCCCGGGCGTTGGCCACGTGCTCCAGGGCCGCTTTCTCGGCGGCCTCCCCGTCGTGGGCGGCCAGGGCCTCAAATATGGCCCGGTGCTCCGCCAGGGAGTGCACCGCCCGGATGTGCTTGCTTATGGAGGCGCAGCGGTACTTGATTATCTTTTTGTGCAGGGCCTTGAGCACCTCCTGATAGGCCCGGCTGCCGCTGCTCTCATAGAGCAGCTGGTGGAAGCGGCTGTCCAGGTCCCGTATCTGCTCGGGGCTGCCCCCCTCCTGTTTTTCCACATAGAAGCTCTGGAGGTCCAAAGTCTCCTCCATCTCTTTGAGCTGTTCGTCGCTGACATTGGCGGCGGCCCGCCGGGCGGCCAGGCCCTCCAGCTGCATGCGTATCTCATACATATCCAGCATATCCTCCCGGGATATGCCCATAACCACCATGCCCCGGCTGGTCTCCTTCAGGATGTTCTCCTGCTCCAGGCGGCGTATGGCCTCCCGGATGGGAGTGCGGCTGACCCCCAGCTCCGAGGACAGGCGCAGCTCGCTGAAAAGCTCCCCCCGGGAATACTTCCCGGTGAGTATGTCCCGCTCCAGCTGCTCGAAGATCTGGTCGGCTATGGAAATGCTTTTGTGCTCTCTCATATTCTCTCCTCCTTATCCCTGGGGCTTGAACTGCCCGCCGGAGAGCTCAAATATTTTCTCCTCCAGCTCCTCGGTGGAGAGGCTGGCAGTCCTGCCGCCTTCGTACTCCCCGTCCACCCATTCCTTCAGAGCCTGTACCAGCGGGGAGCGCTTGTCCAGCTTGTCCTCCCCCCGGAGGAAGTAGTTCTGGTTCATCCAGTAGGCTATGCCCGCCAGGCCCGAGTTCTTGTTTATGGCCACCTTGGCCGGGCGCTTCAGCAGCTTCTCCGTGTCAAAGATATTGTATATCTCCTCGTCCTTCAAAAGCCCGTCGGCGTGGATGCCCGCCCGGGTCTCGTTGAACTTCCGCCCCACAAAGGGGGTCATGGGCGGGATGTTGTAGCCTATCTCCTTGCGGAAATACTCGGCTATCTCGGTTATCACCGTGGTGTCCATGCCGTCCAGGGAGCCTCTCAGGGAGGCGTACTCAAAGACCATGGCCTCCAGAGGCACGTTGCCGGTGCGCTCCCCTATGCCCAGCAAAGAGCAGTTCACCCCGCTGGCCCCGTAGAGCCAGGCGGCGGAGGCGTTGGCCACCGCCTTGTAGAAATCGTTGTGGCCGTGCCACTCCAGATAGCGGCTCTCCACATCGGAGAAATGCTGCAGGCCGTAGACTATCCCCGGCACGCTCCGGGGCAGGGCCACCTCCGTATAGGGCACCCCATAGCCCATGGTGTCGCAGGCCCGGATGCGCACCGGGATCTTCGCCTCCCTGGAGAGCTTCATCAGCTCGTTTACAAAGGGCACTACAAAGCCGTAGAAGTCCGCCCGGGTGATGTCCTCCAGATGGCAGCGGGGCATGACCCCGGCGTCAAAGGCGTCCTTCACCGCGGCCAGATAGTGCTCCATGGCCTGGCTGCGGCTCATATTCAGCTTTTTAAATATATGGTAGTCGCTGCAGGAGACCAGTATGCCCGTCTCCCTTATGCCCATGGCCTTCACCAGGCGGAAGTCCTCCCGGCTGGCCCGTATCCAGGTGGTCACCTCCGGGAACTTGTAGCCCAGCTCCAGGCAGCGCTCCACCGCCTCCCGGTCCTTTTTGCTGTATATGAAAAACTCCGTCTGCCGGATGCGGCCGTAAGGCCCGCCCAGCCGGTGCATCATCTTGTACAGCTCCACTATCTGGTCCGGAGTGTAGGGGTTCACGGACTGCTGCCCGTCTCTGAAAGAGGTGTCGGTTATCCAGATATCCTCCGGCATGGACATGGGCACCCGCCGGTGGTTGAAGGCTATCTTGGGCACCTCCTCATAGCTGTACACATCCCGGTACAGTATGGGCTCCTTAACATCCTGGAGGGAAAACTTGTAGTCGTTCTCCTCCAGCAGATTGGTCTTTGCGGACAGTTCCAGCATTTGCCATCTCTCCTTTCCCCTCGGGGACCTCGGGCTGGACTCGTGTATTTTTGTATAGCTGTATACATATATACCACAATACATTGGAAAAGTCCAGCATTATTTTCCCTTCCCGCCCTGCTCCTGTAGGGCAATTTGTACAAGGGCGGGAGATCAGGATATGAATAAAGCGATTAATATTCACGTTTAAACTGTATATACAGGGTCTTATTGCATATTGTCCTGGTTTATTTCATATATTTTGGCTAAATATTCACTTTCCTTATTGACAAAGCCGCGGCCTTACATTATAATCTGCCCATAACATAAAAACATGGAGGCATCCCAATGAATAAAGCTGATATCAAAAAAGTCGTCCTCGCCTATTCCGGCGGTCTTGACACTTCCATCATAATCCCCTGGCTGAAAGAGAATTACAACAACTGCGAAGTCATCGCCGTCTCCGGCAACGTGGGCCAGGCCGACGAGCTGGAGGGCCTGGAGGAGAAGGCCCTCAAGACCGGGGCCTCCAAGCTCTATGTGCTGGACCTCACCGAGGAGTATGTGAACGACTTCATCATCCCCACCATGAAGGCCGGGGCCGTGTATGAGGAGTATCTCCTGGGCACCAGCCACGCCCGGCCCTGCATCGCCAAGGGCCTGGTGGAGATAGCCAAGAAGGAAGGGGCCGACGCCATAGTCCACGGCTGCACCGGCAAGGGCAACGACCAGGTCCGCTTTGAGCTGGCCATCAAGCACTTCGCCCCCAACATGCCCATCATCGCCCCCTGGCGTGAGTGGAACATCAAGTCCCGGGAGGAAGAGATAGACTACGCCGAGGCCCACAAGGTTCCTCTGAAGATAAACCGGGAGACCAACTACTCCAAGGACAAGAACCTGTGGCACCTGTCCCACGAGGGCCTGGACCTGGAGGACACCGGCAATGAGCCCATGTACGAGAAGCCCGGCTTTTTGGAGATGGGCGTCTCCCCCATCGCCGCCCCCGACAAGCCCACCTACATAACCCTGGACTTTGAGCAGGGCGTGCCCGTGGCCCTGGACGGGGAGAAGATGAGCGCCAAGGACATCATCCTAAAGCTCAATGAGATAGGCGGGGCCAACGGCATCGGCATTATCGACATCGTGGAGAACCGCCTGGTGGGCATGAAGTGCCGGGGCGTTTACGAGACTCCCGGCGGCACCATACTCTACAAGGCCCACAGCGTGCTGGAGAGCATCTGCCTGGATAAGCTCACTCTCCACGAAAAGCAGAAGCTGTCCATCACCTTTGCGGAGCTGGTGTACAACGGCCAGTGGTTCACCCCCCTGCGGGAGGCCCTCAGCGCCTTTGTGGACAAGACCCAGGAGAAGGTCAGCGGCAAGGTTAAGCTGAAGCTCTACAAGGGCAACATGATAAACGCCGGGGTCTGGAGCCCCAACTCCCTCTACAGCGAGGAGATAGCCACCTTCGGCGAGAGCGACTATAACCAGAAGGACGCAGAGGGCTTCATCAACCTCTACGGCCTGCCCATCAAGGTCCAGGCTCTGGTGGACGGCAAGAAATAAAATGATTATTTATCCGGCGTGTTCCCCACGCCGGATAAAGCGATACTATAAGGAGAACAGCAGTTATGGCAAAAATGTGGGCCGGGCTCACTTCCGGAGTTACCGACAGCGTGGCGGACGATTTCAATTCCTCCATATCCTTTGACAGCCGCATGTACAGGCAGGACATCACCGGCAGCATAGCCCACGCGGCCATGCTCTCCGCCCGGGGCATCATCAGCCCCGAAGACAATGAGCAGCTGACGGAGGGCCTGCTGTCCATACTGGAGGACATAGACAGCGGCGCATTGCAGATTGACCCCCTCAGCGAGGATATACACATGTTCGTGGAGCAGGAGCTCACCAAGCGCATCGGGGACACCGGCAAGAAGCTCCACACCGCCCGCAGCCGCAACGACCAGGTGGCCCTGGATTTGAGGATGTACCTGAGGGACGAGATGGCGGAAGTGAAAAAGCTGCTGAAGGCTCTGGTCAAGGCCCTCTGCGGCCAGGCCAAGGCCCACAAGAGCAGCATCATGCCCGGCTACACCCACCTCCAGCGGGCCCAGCCTGTCACCTTCGGCCACCATCTGCTGGCCTACTGCATGATGCTCATTCGGGACGCCGGCCGTTTTGAGGACGCTTTGAAGCGCATGGACGTGTCCCCCATAGGCTGCTGCGCCCTGGCGGGCACCACCTATGACACCGACCGGGAGATGGAGGCCAAGGCCCTGGGCTTTTCCTCCGTGGCCCTCAACAGCATGGACGGCGTCTCCGACCGGGACTACTGCCTGGAGCTGATGAGCGCCATGTCCATTCTTATGATGCACCTGTCCCGGCTCTCCGAGGAGCTGATACTCTGGTGCAGCTGGGAATTCAAGTTCGTCACCCTCTCCGACGGTTACACCACCGGCTCCTCCATCATGCCCCAGAAGAAAAACCCGGACATGGCGGAGCTCATCCGGGGCAAGACCGGCCGGGTGTACGGGGACCTGATGGGCCTGCTCGCCACCCTGAAGGGCCTGCCCCTGGCCTACAACAAGGACATGCAGGAGGACAAGGAGTGCATCTTCGACGCCCTGGATACGGTGAAGGCCTGCCTGCAGGTGGCGGCCCCCATGATAGATACCATGACGGTCCATGAGGACAACATGCTCTCCGCAGCCCGGAAGGGCTTTATAAACGCCACGGACTTGGCGGACTATCTGGTGAAGAAGGGCCTGCCCTTCCGCAGCGCCTACAAGATATCCGGGGAGATAGTGGCAAAATGTATGGCTGACGGCCAGGTGCTGGAGACCCTGCCTCTGGAGGTCTACAAAACCTTCAGCCCCGTCTTTGACGAGGATCTCTACAATGAGATAGACCTCTGCACCTGTGTTGAAAAGCGCATCTCCCAGGGCGGCACCTCACTCCGCTCTGTGGAGATGCAGCTTGTGTACGTGGAGGAGTTTCTGAAAGATGACTAAGGTATTCATCGACGGCAGCGCCGGAACCACCGGACTGCGCATCCACGAGCGGCTCTCCGGGAGAGGAGATATAGAGCTTATCTCCCTGCCTGAGGAGCTGAGGAAGGATACGAAGGCCAGGGAAGAGGCCATCAACGCAGCGGACATCGCCTTCTTCTGCCTGCCGGATGCGGCGGCAATAGAGGCCGCCGCCCTCTGCCACGGCTCCACCGCCCTCATCGACACCTCCACCGCCCACCGCACCGATCCCGGCTGGGACTACGGCTTTCCCGAGCTGAAGGGCCGGCGGGAAAAGGTGGCCGCCTCCAAGAGAGTGGCAAACCCCGGCTGCCACGCCAGCGGCTTCATCTCCCTGGCGGAGCCCCTGGTGAGAGCGGGCATCATCCCGCCGGAGCTGAAGCTTGGCTGCTTTTCCCTCACCGGCTACTCCGGCGGCGGGAAAAAGATGATAGCCGAGTATGAGGACCCATTGAGAAGTCCCCTTCTCTCTGCCCCCAGGCAGTACGCCCTGACTCAGCAGCACAAGCATCTGAAGGAGATGCGCCTGATCTCCGGCCTGGAGGAGGCCCCGGTGTTCTGCCCCATAGTTGCCGACTACTACAGCGGCATGGAGCTCACGGTGCCCCTCTTCAAAAAGGACATCAAGGGGAGCATGGAGGACATAAAGGAGGTCTACCGGGAATATTATTCCTCCGGCCTTGTCCACTTTGAGGAGGACGACCCGGAGGGCGGACTTCTCTCGGGAGCGGCCCTCTCCGGCAGGGATGACATGGAGATAAGAGTGGCCGGCTGCGACCAGCGTATCCTCCTCATATCCCGCTTTGACAATCTGGGCAAGGGCGCATCCGGCGCCGCAATTCAGAATATGAACATCATCCTGGGCCTGGACGAGAAGACCGGCCTCACGATATAGAGCAGCAAGGGAGAAAAGAATGAAAACTGTCACCAGCGGCGTCTGCGCCGCAAAAGGCTTCAAGGCCGCAGGCATACACTGCGGCATACGCAAGAACCACAGCAAGAAGGACCTGGCTCTGATATTCAGTGAAGTCCCCGCCTCCGCCGCAGCGGTGTACACCACCAATCTGGTGAAGGGGGCCCCCCTCACCGTCACCAAGACCAACATTGCCGACGGCAAGGCCCAGGCCATGATATGCAACAGCGGCAACGCCAACACCTGCAATGCCGACGGCATAGAGAAGGCCCAGGCCATGTGCGCCCTCACCGCCCGGGCTCTGGACATCAAGGCCGAAGATGTGATAGTTGCCTCCACCGGCGTCATCGGCCAGACTTTGGACATCACGCCCATTGAGGCGGGCATGGCCCAGCTGGTGTCGGAGCTGGCAGAGGACGGAAGCGGCAATGCCGCCCAGGCCATCATGACCACCGACACCCAGCCCAAGGAGCTGGCGGTGGAATTCCAGCTGGGGGGCAAGACCTGCCATATCGGCGGCATAGCCAAGGGCAGCGGCATGATACACCCCAACATGGCCACCATGCTGGTCTTTATCACCACCGACGCCGCCATCAGCCCGGAGATGCTCTCGGCAGCTTTAAAGGGCGATATCCAGAACACCTTCAACATGGTCAGCGTGGACGGGGACACCTCCACCAACGACATGGTTTCCATCCTGGCCAACGGCCTGGCGGGCAATGAGGAGATCAGCGCCCCCGGCGAGGACTTCTACGTCTTCATGAAGGCCCTGAACACCCTCACCGTCTATCTCTGCCGCTGCATTGCCGGGGACGGCGAGGGGGCCACCAAGCTGCTGGAGTGCTCCGTCAGCGGCGCCGCCGACGAGGCCTCCGCCAAGACCATAGCCAAGAGCATCATCTGCTCCAGCCTGGTGAAGGCCGCCATGTTCGGCGCCGACGCCAACTGGGGCCGCGTCCTCTGCGCCATAGGCTACAGCGGCGTGGAGGTGGACGTGAACAAGGTGGACGTGAGCTTCACCTCCCCGGCGGGCACCGTGGCCGTCTGCAAGGACGGAGCGGGCATCCCCTTCTCCGAGGAACTGGCAAAGCAGGTGCTGCTGGAAAAGGAGATAGGCATAAACGTGTCTCTGGGCGACGGGGAGGGCAAGGCCGTGGCCTGGGGCTGTGACCTCACCTATGAGTACGTGAAGATAAACGGAGACTACAGGACTTAAGATATGAACGAGCTGATATTCACCAACTCCCAGAGAGCCGAGGTGCTGACCCAGGCCCTGCCCTACATCCGGCAGTACAGCGGCAAGATAGTGGTGGTAAAGTACGGCGGCAACGCCATGATAAACGAGGAGCTGAAGCAGCAGGTCATGGAGGACATAGTCCTGCTGTGGCTGGTGGGCGTGAAGGTGGTCCTGGTCCACGGCGGCGGCCCGGAGATAAACCGGCTGATGGAGCGGCTGGGCAAAGAGCCCGTCTTCGTGAGAGGGCTGAGAGTCACCGACCAGGAGACCATGGACATTGTGCAGATGGTCCTCTCCGGCAAGATAAACAAGACCCTGGTAAATCTCCTGGAGATGCAGGGGGGCCGGGCCATGGGCATCTCCGGCATAGACGGCGGGCTCATAAGAGCCGAGGCCAAGGACCCGGAGCTGGGCTTCGTGGGGCGCATAACCAAAGTGGACATCCGCCCGGTGATGGACATGCTGGAAAAGGGCTACATCCCCGTGATATCCACCCTGGGCTGCGACGAGCAGGGCAAGGCCTACAACATAAACGGCGACACCGCCGCCGCCTTCATAGCCGGGGCCCTGGGGGCCGAGAGGCTCATAATGATGACGGACATCGCCGGGATACTGAGAGACCAGCACGACCCCTCCACCCTCATCCCCAAGCTCACCGTGGAGCAGGCCAAGGAGCTCTACTCCAGCGGCGTCATCTCCGGCGGTATGATACCCAAGGTGGACTGCTGTATAGAAGCCCTGAACAGGGGCGTGGAAAGCGTGATAATAATGGACGGCCGGGTGCCCCACTCCATACTCATGGAGATACTCACCGACGAGGGCGCCGGCACTATGGTAATAGGAGAGGATAAAAATGACTGACATCAAAGCCATCGACAAAGAATTTGTAGCAAACACCTACGCCCGCTTCCCCGTGGAGCTGGTCAGCGGCAAGGGCTCCCTGGTCTACGACGAGACCGGCAAGGAGTACATCGACATGGGCAGCGGCATCGGCGTCACCGCCTTCGGCACCGCCGACGATGAGTGGCAGCAGGCCGTCATCGCCCAGCTGGGCAAGCTCCAGCACATGTCCAACCTCTACTACACCCTGCCCTGCGCCATCCTGGCAAAGATGCTCTGCGAAAAGACCGGCATGAAAAAGGTCTTCTTCACCAACTCCGGAGCCGAGGCCAACGAGTGCGTCATCAAGGCCGCCAGGAAATACGCCTTTGACAAGAAGGGCAAGGACTACTACACCATAGTCACCCTGGAAAACAGTTTCCACGGCCGCACCATCACCACCCTGGCCGCCACCGGTCAGGAGCACTACCACGAGCTGTTCCAGCCCCTGACTCCCGGTTTCGTCTACGCCAAGGCCAACGACTTTGAGGACGTGAAGGCCAAGGCTCTGGAGAACAAGGCCGCCGCCATTATGATGGAGTGCATCCAGGGCGAGGGCGGAGTCATCCCCCTGGAGCCGGACTTCGTAAAGGCCGTGGCAGACTTTGCAAAGAAAGAGGACATACTGCTCATCTTCGACGAGGTGCAGACCGGCAACGGCCGCACCGGCGAGCTCTACGCCTACATGAACTACGGCGTGGAGCCGGACCTGGTGTCCACCGCCAAGGGCATTGCCGGCGGCCTGCCCCTGGGCGCCGCCCTCATGGGGGAGAAGACCGAGTTCACCCTGGGCTACGGCGACCACGGCTCCACCTTCGGCGGCAACCCCGTCTCCTGCGCCGGAGCCATCAGCATCATAGGGCGTATAGACAAACAGCTGCTGGACGAGGTGAAGGCCAAGGGACAGCTGATAAAGGACACGCTCACCGGGGCCCCCGGCGTGGAGGCCGTCACCGGCATGGGCCTGATGGTGGGCATCAAGACCGTGAAGCCCGCAGGGGACGTGGTGAAGGAGTGCATGGACAATGGCGTGCTCTGCCTCACCGCCAAGGACAAGGTGCGGCTGCTGCCCGCTCTGAATATCCCCGTGGATGTACTGACCAAGGCCCTTGAAGTCATCAAGGCCGCCTGTGCGTGAGGTGAAGGACATGTCGCTTAAAGGAAAAAGCTTTCTCACCCTGCTGGACTTCAGCCCGGAAGAGATAGAGGAACTGCTGGCCCTGGCCGCCAAGCTGAAGGCGGAGAAAAAGGCGGGCATCCCCCACCGGCTCTTTGAGGGAAAAAACATCGCCCTCATCTTTGAAAAGACCAGCACCCGCACCCGCTGCAGCTTTGAGGTGGCGGCGGCGGACCTGGGCATGCACCCGGTGTACCTGGACCCCAAGGCCTCCCAGATAGGCAAGAAGGAGAGCATAGAGGACACCGCCAAGGTGCTGGGCCGTATGTTCGACGGCATAGAGTACCGGGGCTTCGGCCAGGAGCGGGTGGAGCTGCTGGCAAAATACTCCGGCGTCCCCGTGTGGAACGGCCTGACCAACGAGTACCACCCCACCCAGATACTGGCAGACCTGCTCACCATTCGGGAGCACTTCGGCTCCATCAAGGGCAAGAAGCTGGTATACATGGGAGACGCCCGCTACAACATGGGCAACTCCCTTATGATAGGCTGCGCCAAGATGGGCATGGAGTTTGTGGCCTGCGCCCCGGAGAAATACTTCCCCGACTCCGCCCTGGTGGAAAAATGCCGGGCCATAGCCGCCCAGACCGGGGCCAAGCTCAGCTTTGAGACCGACCCCATGAAGGCCACCAAAGGCGCCCACGTCATCTACACCGACGTGTGGGTGTCCATGGGGGAGGCGGAGAGCGTTTGGGCCGAGCGCATCCACGACCTGCTGCCCTACCAGGTGAATCAGCAGCTCATGGACAATGCCGGGCCCCAGTGCCGCTTCATGCACTGCCTGCCCGCCTTCCATGACCTGGAGACGGAGACCGGCCTGGACGTCTACAAGAAATTCGGCATAGACGCCATGGAAGTCACCGATGAGGTCTTCCGCAGCGAGGCCTCCATCGTCTTTGACGAGGCGGAGAACCGTATGCACACAATAAAGGCCGTAATGGCGGCGACTTTGTAAGCCGCCCGCCGGGCGGGAAACCTAGCGGGAGGCAGTCGGTATCTGACTGCCTCCCGCTGCGACGGAGTGATAAAATGGAAAAAGCTTATCTTGTTTTAAGCAACGGCATGGTGTTTGAGGGGCAGGCCATAGGCGCCGTGGGTGAGAGCATCGGCGAGCTGGTGTTCACCACCGGCATGGTAGGCTATATGGAGACTCTCACCGACCCCAGCTATGCCGGGCAGATAATAATGCAGACCTTCCCCCTTATCGGCAACTACGGAGTCATCCCGGAGGACTTCGAGGGAGGCTGCTTTGCCAGGGGCTACGTGGTCCGGGAGATGTGCGAGCAGCCCTCCAACTTCCGCAGCCAATATGAGCTGGATCGCTTTCTCAAGGAGCGGGGCGTCTGCGGCATCTCCGGGGTGGACACCCGGCAGATAACCCGCATCATCCGGGAGGAGGGCGTGATGAACGCCGGCATCTTCTCCGCGCCCCCCGCCGATTTGAGCGAAATACAAGCCTATTCCTGCGCCGGGGCCGTCTCCCGGGTGAGCCACCGGGAAAAGCGCGTCTTCCCCGCCCGGGGGCAGGAGAAGTTCACCGTGGCCCTCATAGACTACGGGGCCAAGCAGAACATCATCCGCAGCCTCTGCGCCAAGGGCTGCAAGGTGATAAGCCTGCCCTTCGACGTGACGGCGGAGGAGGTGCTCGCCCTGGACGTTGACGGGGTCATGCTCTCCAACGGCCCCGGCGACCCCAAGGAGAACGTACAGGCCATTGCCCAGATAAAAAAGCTCCTGGGCAAAGTCCCCATTTTCGGCATCTGCCTGGGCCATCAGCTCACCGCCCTGGCCCTGGGCGGGGACACGGTGAAACTGAAATACGGCCACCGGGGCGCAAACCAGCCGGTGAAGCGCCTGTCCGACGGCCGCTGCTTCATATCCAGCCAGAACCACGGCTATGCCGTGGTGTCCGAGAGCATGGAGGGCAAGGGCGTGCTCAGCTTCATTAACGCCAACGACTTCAGCTGCGAGGGCCTGGACTACCCAGAGCTGGGCTGCTTTACGGTGCAGTTCCACCCGGAGGCCGCCGGCGGCCCCAGGGACACCGGCTTTCTCTTCGACCGCTTTACAGCCATGATGGGAGGTGTGGGCAATGCCTAAGGACAAGAGCATACACAAGGTGCTGGTCATCGGCTCAGGCCCCATAGTCATAGGCCAGGCGGCAGAGTTCGACTACGCCGGGGCTCAGGCCTGCCGGGTGCTGCGCCAGGAGGGCATAAGCACCGTATTGGTAAACTCCAACCCCGCCACCATAATGACCGACAAGCACCTGGCGGACAAGATATACCTGGAGCCTCTCACCGCAAAGACTGTGCGGCGCATCATAGAAAAGGAGCGGCCTGACTCCCTGCTGGCAGGGCTGGGGGGCCAGACCGGCCTCACCATAGCCATGCAGCTGAGCCGGGACGGAACCCTGGAGCGCTGCGGCGTGCGCCTGCTTGGCTCGGACATTGAGGCCATAGACCGGGCCGAGGACCGGGAACTCTTCCGGGAGACCCTGGAGGAGATGGGCCAGCCGGTCATCCCCTCCGCCACCGCCGAGGATCTGGACAGGGCTTTGGAGATAGCCCGGGAGATAGGCTACCCGGTGATAGTCCGCCCCGCCTTCACCCTGGGGGGCACCGGCGGAGGCATAGCCGCCGACGAGAAGGAGCTGCGCGTCATAGCCAAGGGTGGATTGGACCAGTCCCCCATCCACCAGATACTGGTGGAGCGCTGCATCTCCGGCTGGAAGGAAATAGAGTTTGAGACCTTGCGGGACGCCGCCGGCAACACCGTGGCGGTGTGCTCCATGGAGAACTTCGACCCGGTGGGCATACACACCGGGGACTCCATAGTGGTGGCCCCGGCCCTGACCCTGGCGGACAAGGAGTATCAGATGCTCCGCTCCGCCTCCCTGGACATCATCTCCCGCCTGGGCATAGTGGGCGGCTGCAACTGCCAATTTGCCCTGAACCCGGACTCCTTTGAGTACGCCGTCATCGAGGTGAACCCCCGGGTCTCCCGCTCCTCGGCCCTGGCCTCCAAGGCCACCGGCTACCCCATAGCCAAGATAAGCACCCGCATCGCCCTGGGCTACACCCTGGACGAGATAAAAAACGAGATAACCGGCAAGACCTGCGCCTGCTTCGAGCCCACCTTGGACTACGTGGTGGTGAAGCTGCCCAAGTGGCCCTTTGACAAGTTCCCCGGCTCCAGCCGTCAGCTGGGCACCCAGATGAAGGCCACCGGCGAGGTCATGGCCATAGCCCCCAATTTTGAGATGGCCCTGATGAAGGCCGTCCGTGGGGCTGAGATAGGTTTAGACACTCTCAACGCCCAGCCTCTCAGCGCAGCCCCGGTGACCGAGCGGCTCCATGAGCAGAACGACCACCGGCTCTTCACCGTCTTTGAGGCCCTGAAAGCCGGCGTCTCCGTGGAGGAGATACACTCCGTCACCCGCATCGACAAATGGTTTCTCTACAAGCTGGCGGGCCTTGCCGCCTTCGAGCAGTCCATTGAGGGAAAGGCCCTCAGCATGGAGGAATACAAAAGGGCCAAGTGGCTGGGCTATCCCGACGCCGCCCTCTGCCGCATCACCGGCATGGAGAAGCTGCCGGGCCTGCCCATGAGCTACAAGATGGTGGACACCTGCGGCGCAGAATTCGACGCCGAGACTCCTTACTTCTACTCCAGCTTTGACGAATACTGCGAGGCCTCCCACTTCCCCCGCAGCGGCAAGCCCGTAGTCATGGTGCTGGGCTCCGGCCCCATCCGCATAGGCCAGGGCATAGAATTTGACTACAGCAGCGTCCACTGCGTGTGGACCCTCCGGGAACTGGGCTACGACGTGGTGATAGTCAACAACAACCCGGAGACCGTCTCCACCGACTACGACACCGCCCACCGCCTCTACTTTGAACCCCTCTGCCCCGAGGACGTGGGGAACATCCTGCGGGTGGAAAAGCCCATAGGCGTGGTTGTGGCCTTCGGCGGCCAGACCGCCATTAAGCTCACCAAGTACCTGGACAGCCTGGGAGTGAATATCCTGGGCACCTCCGCCGACGGCATAGACCTGGCGGAGGACCGGGCCCGCTTCGACGCCCTGCTGGAGCAGTTCGGCATCAGCCGCCCCAGGGGCCGGGGAGTCAACTCCCTGGAGGAGGCCCTGGAGACGGCGGAGGAGCTGGGCTACCCGGTGCTGCTGCGACCCTCCTACGTCATCGGCGGGCAGAACATGAGCATCTCCCGCTCTGCCGGGCAGACCAGGAAATACATGGAGACCATACTCTCCGGGGGCATAGACAACCCGGTGCTGGTGGACAAGTACATGCCCGGCACCGAGCTGGAGGTGGACCTTATCTCCGACGGGGAGAAGGTGCTCATCCCCGGCATCATGGAGCACATAGAGCGGGCGGGAGTCCACAGCGGCGACTCCATCGCCGTCTATCCCCCCTACAACCTCAGCGACAAGTTTTTGCAGCGCATCTGCCAGGTGTCGGAAAAGCTGGCCCTGGCCCTGGGCACCCGTGGCCTGGTGAACATCCAGTACCTGATATACGGCGGGGAGCTCTATGTCATCGAGGTCAACCCCCGGGCCTCCCGCACCGTGCCCTACATCAGCAAGGTGACCAACGTCCCCATGGTGGACATCGCCGGGCGCATCATGCTGGGAGAGAAGCTGGAGGACCTGGGCTACGGCACCGGCCTCTACCGCACTCCCCCCTACTACGCCGTGAAGGTGCCGGTGTTCTCCTTTGAAAAGCTGGGGGACGCCAACTCCATCCTGGGCCCTGAGATGAAGTCCACCGGCGAGGTGCTGGGCATAGGCAAGACCCTGGCGGAGGCCATGTTCAAGGGCCTCACCGCTTCCGGCATGAAGCTGCCCTCCAGCCACGAGATACTGGGCAGCGGCGTGCTGATAAGCGTGGAGGACAGCGACTATCAGGAGGTCATGGCCCTGGCACGGCGCTTCTACGAGCTGGGACTGAAGCTCTACGCCACCACCGGTACCGCCCAGGCCATCGCCTCCCTGGGTCTGAGCGTCACCGCCCTGCCCAACGCCACGGAGAGCAATGAGATAAGCTCCCTGATGGAGAGCGGCAAACTGCGCTACATCATATACACCGGGGCCGTGAAGGACGCCACCATGGGCGACTATATCGCCCTGCACCGGCGGGCCATGCAGCTGGGCATCCCCTGCCTCACCTCCCTGGACACCGCCATGGCCCTGGCGGACATCATCTCCAGCCGCTTCACCCAGGAGAATACGGAGCTGGTGGACATAAACTCCATGCGTCTCTGGCGGAGGAGCATAGAGTTCACCAAGATGCAAAGCTGCGGCAACGACTATATCTTCATCGAGAATTTCGACAACAGCATCAGCTGCCCCGAGTCCCTCTGCGTCAGCCTCTGCCGAGCCCACTACGGCATCGGCGGCGACGGGATAGTGCTCATGGAGCGCAGCAGCATCGCCGACGTGAAGATGCGCTCCTTCAACAAGGACGGCAGCGAGAGCCCCATCGCCGGCAACAATCTCCGCTGCGTGGCAAAATACATGTACGACCGGGGCTACGTGCGCAGCGAGTACATCAACGTGGAGACCGGCAGCGGCGTAAAGCAGCTGAAGCTCTTTGTCCGGGATGCCCAGGTCAGCTCCGTGGCCGTGGACATGGGCCGGGCCAGCTTTGAGCCCGCCGACCTGCCCGTCAGCTCCGATGCGCCCATGATAAGCAGCCCCCTCACCGTGGACGGGAAGGAGTACTCCGTCACCTGCCTGTCCGTGGGCAACCCCCACTGTGTGGTCTTTTGCGACGCCATAGACGCCCTGGACCTCCAGAGCCTGGGGCCCAAGTTTGAATACGCCCCGGAGTTCCCCGAGAGGATAAACACCGAATTTGTCCGGGTGGTGGACCGGCACACCCTGCGCATGCGGGTGTGGGAGCGGGGCAACGGGGAGACCCTGGCCTGCGGTACCGGCGCCTGCGCCGCCGTGGCGGCGGCGGTGGAGAACGGCTGCTGCGACATGGGCAGCGACGTCACCGTCAGCCTCCCCGGAGGCGAGCTCACCGTGAACTACACCCGGGAAAAGATCACCCTCACCGGCAGCGCCATCAAGGTCTACCGGGGCAGCTTTGAATACTGAGCCGCCCCAGGCAGGCAGTTTAAGCACTACCCCAAACATAATCTCAGGCCCCGCAGGATTTTCCTGCGGGGCCTGGTGCTTTCTTATTGCTTTCTTGTTGCCGGGCTATTTACCTTTTTCGCAGCCGCAGTCCGGATGGGTCATAACGTAGCGGCCACCCACATTGGCGTTGCCCCAGTCGCACATGGCTTTGAGTATGGGGTATAGGGTCTTCCCGTGCTCCGTGATGGCATAGGACACCCGGACCGGTACGCTGGGCGTCACCTTCCGCTCCACTATGCCGTCCGCCTCCAGCTCCCGAAGCTGGGCGGTGAGGGTCTTCTTGGGGGCGCTGCCCAGGTATTTCAGTATCTCGCTGTAGCGCTTTTCCCCCTCGTCTCTCAGATAGCGGAGGATAAGGGGCTTCCACTTGCCGCCTATGACCTTCAAAGTTATCTCTATCTCGTTGCTGACGTATATCTTTTCTTCCATGGTCCCGCCGCCTTTCCTGTGTATGGCATACATTATAGCCGATTTCTGCACGTTTGTCATGGGGCAAGGGCAGAAAGGCAAAAACTCCGCCCTCCCGGCCATGGGAGGGCGGAGTGCATATTTGCTCTTACATGGCCAGGCGGTAGATCTGGGCCATATCCTCCGGGTAGAGGACCTTGGCGGAGCCCTTCTTGCCGCCGTTGGCCTCGGCGCAGCTCTGGGCCATGGCCAGTATCTGTTCCTCGCTGGGCTCTATGCCCAGCTCCCTTATGGTCACCGGCATGCCTATACTGCGGAAGAAATCCTCCAGGGCGGCGATGCCCTTCAGGGCCGTGTCCTCGTCGTCCTCGCCCTGAACTCCCATGACGTTCTTTGCAAACTTCACGAAGCGGGGCAGGCAGTCCTTATAGACATACCTGGCCCAGCTGCCCCAGATGGCGGTGAGCCCGGCGCCGTGGGTAACGTCGAACATGCCCCCCAGCTCGTGCTCCAGGTTGTGGCAGGCGAAGTCCCCGCCGTCGCAGCCGCAGCCGGTGAGCCCGTTGTGGGAGAGGCTGCCCGCCCACATGACCTCGGCTCTGGCGTCGTAATTCTGGGGCTCGGTGTGGAGGATGAGGGCGTTTTTCATCACGGTGCGCAGCAGTCCCTCGGCTATGGCGTCGGTGAGCTCCATGTTGCCGCCGTTGGTGAAATAGCGCTCCATGGTGTGCATCATGATATCGGAGCAGCCGGACTCGGTCTGGTAGTCGGGCAGGCTCATGGTCAGCTCCGGGTCCATCACGGCAAATTTGGGCCGGGCAATGTCATCGTTATAGGAGCGCTTCTTACCGGTGGCCTCGTTGGTGATGACGCTGCTGTTGCTCATCTCGCTGCCGGTGGCGGAGATGGTGAGCACCACACCTACGGGCACATGGCCCGCCGCCTTGCGCTTGTGGTCGTAGAGCTCCCACACGTCCTTATCCGGCTCGGCCAGGCCGTAGCCTATGGCCTTGGCGGAGTCGATGACGCTGCCGCCGCCCACGGCCAGAAGGAAGTCCACACCCTCCTTCTTGCCCAGCTCTATGCCCTCTCTCACCTTGCCCAGATGGGGGTTGGGCACCACGCCCCCCAGCTCCACATGGGCTATGCCCTGGGCGTCCAGGGAGGCCTTTATCCGGTCGATGAGCCCGGAGCGCACAGCGCTCTTGCCGCCGTAGTGGATGAGCACCTTGCTGCCGCCCTGCCGGGCCACCAGCCGGCCCACCTGCTCCTCCGTGCCCCGGCCGAAGACCACTTTTGTGGGGGTGTAGTAATTGAAGTTGTACATTTTTATCTGCCTCTCCCTGTTGATTGTTTTTACACTAGCAGTATATCACAGGAAATCCAGTTTACAAGAAGGCACTTTAATTTTACCCGGGCACAAAAATGTGCCCCCGGCTCAGCATCGCTGTTTTTGAATAAGGAGCTTTGCCTCATCCTTTTTCAGCACCTTGCCGCTGGATACCACCTTCCCGTCCACCACCAGAGCCGGGGTGCTCATAACTCCCCAGGCGGCTATACGGCCAAAGTCCCGCACGTGCTCTACCTTTGTGTCCATTCCCAGCTCAGCCAGGGCTTCTACAACGGCGGCCTCCAGGGCATTGCACTTTTCACAGCCCCCGCCCAGGATCTTGACCTCGGAGGGGACCTCCGCTTCCGGTTCCTGAGGGCCGGCGCAGCAGACCTTCTCTTCTTTTTTCTTTCCGAACAGACTCATTTGTTTTACCTCCTCTTATTTTAAATCAGCATAAATTGTATGGCATTGAAGAAATAACCCACCAGGATTATCCCCAGGGTGCAGATTCCAATGAACAGAGCCAGCAGCCGGGCTTTTACCGCCTTGCGCAGCATTATCATGGACGGCAGGCTCAAAGTGGTGACGGCCATCATGAAGGAGAGCACCGTGCCCAGCCTGGCGCCTTTATATAAAAGGGCCTCCGCCACCGGAATGGTGCCGAAGATATCGGCGTACATGGGCACGCCCACCAGAGTGGCCAGCACCACGCCCAGGGGATTTTCGCTGCCCAACAGCTTTTCCACCCAGCTCTCCGGTATCCAGTTGTGTATGACGGCGCCTATTCCTACGCCTATAAGTATATAGGGGAACACTTTTTTGAAAGTGCCCCACATCTGGTCCCGGGCATATATGACGCGGTCCCTCCTTGTGAGTTCCGGGCTCTGAAGGTCAATATTCGGAGCGGAGAGAATGAAATCCTCCACATATCTCTCCATATGCAGCTTCTCTATTATAGTGCCGCCTAAGACCGCCACCGCCAGGCCCAGCAGCACATACAGCACCGCTATCCTGACGCCGAATATGCTCATCAGCAGCACCAGGCTCCCCAGGTCCACCATGGGGGAGGAAATGAGAAAGGAGAATGTCACCCCCAAAGGCAGCCCTGCGCCGGTAAAGCCCATGAACAGGGGGATGGAGGAACAGGAACAAAAGGGCGTCACCGTGCCCAAAAGGGCGGAGATAAGGTTTGCCCCCAGGCCGTGAAAGCGGCCCAGTATCCGCTTGCTCCGCTCAGGGGGAAAATAGCTCTGGATATAGGAGATAATAAAGATCAGAATGCACAGCAGCAGGCATATCTTTATCACATCATAAATAAAAAAGTGCAGACTGCCGCCTAAACGCCCGCTCACATCCACTCCCAGCGCCCTCAAAAGTATGGCCGTCAGTTCATTGAGCCAGCTCATGCCCAGCAGATGGTTCTGGACGAAGCGTCCCAGGGCTTTTAAATACTCCATATTCAAATCGCTCCTTATGGGGAATATATCAAAAATTTTTGATGTGAAAAGCTAAAATAAAAAACCAGGCTGAAGCCGGTTTCTTATTTATTGCAGCAGCCATCTCTCCCGCAGGCTATAGGGCTGGTGAGCTCTTCCAGCAGCTCCACCGCCGCCCGGCTGCCTTCCGGGCTTATACTGTAATGCACCCACTTGCCCTCCTGCCGGCCTGTGACTATGCCGGAACGGCAGAGTATGCCCATATGATAGGATACGGCGGATTGGCCCATAGCCAGTTGTTCCATCAAAACGCAGGCACATTTTTCCCCGCTGCGCAGCAGCTGGAGGATAGCAAGGCGTTTAGGGTCGCACAGGGCCTTGAATATCTCCGCATTCTTTTCATGGATGCTTTCCATTCCCGAATCCTCACATCAAAATATTTTGATGTGAGGATTATATACGATTGGAAGGGTTTTGTCAAGAGCCTGTATCGTTTTTTCCCGGGCAGCAAAAGTTCCCCCCGGAGGGAATCACTTTCCGGGGGGAACCCAAACTATAGACTAAAGCTTGCCGTCGGGGGAAACAGGGGGCTTTAGCTGAGAATGATGGCGTTTACGGCCTCGATGAGCTCTACCACGTCGGAGCGGCTCACCAGGGAGGTGGGCACTCCGTCCACCAGGCACAGGCAGTCGCTGCCGTCATAGCGGTAGAAGACCAGGTCTATCTGGGGGAAGTCCTCGTTATCCAGATACAGGCTGAGGCTTATCTCCTCCTTTGCGTCGGAGGCGGGCTTTTCATCGGTGAAGGAGCCGGAGCGCAGGCCCTCTATGGCGCTTTGCAGGGAGTTCACATTGAACTCCTCCTCGCCGTACAGCCACAGGTCCTCCTCATCCTCGTCCTCGGCCTTCTGGCAGCTCAGGGAGTAGTCCTCCCCTTCCAGGCTGATGTCTATGCCGGTGAGCTGCTCAAAGTCGGCGGTGAAGACCTCGGTGTGGCGCAGCTCGTCCCGGGAGGCCTCCATAAGGGCCTCGAACTTTTCCTGGGATATCTGGTAGACTATCTGGGAGCCCTCCACCCGGAGGTATGCGGGGGTCTGGGCCTCGTCCTCTTCATCCTCCACCTCTTCGGTCTCGGCCTCTTCGGCCTCCTTGGCCTCGGCTGCGGCCCTGTCCTCAGGGCTGCGGCTGAGACTGAAGCCGAAGCTGTCAGAAACTTCCTGGCCCTCGTCGTCCTCATAGCTGAACTCCACGGTGACGCTGAGCTCCGGGTCGTCCAGGCCATAGCTCTCCAGGAAGACGTCGTCGGCGGTGTAGGTCATGTAGTCGGTGAGCTCCAGGCTCTCCAGCACGTCCAGGTAGCTCTCCACCCGGTAGGTGTCCAGGGGCAGGACGCTGCCGCTGAGGCTGGTGAAGTACACGTCGTCCTCACAGGGGCTGTCGTGGCTGTCGGCCTCGTAAGTTATGCTGTAGTCGTCCACGCCGGACACCTCTATCCTGGAGACGTTCTCCAGGGCGGGCACGGTGTCGTTTTCTATCATGTCCTCTATGGTGACTTCATAGAGCTCCATGGGGTCGGAGGTGACCAGGTACACATTCCCGTCGCCCAGGGACAGGTAGCGCTGGGAGTCCATCTGGCTGAAGTCGCCCAGTTCTATCTGATAACTGTCCTCCCCGGCCTGGATGTCTATGGTGCATGTGGGCTCGTCAAGGCCGTACTGGCCGTAGTCCTCCACCTCCTCGATGGTGAAGGCGGCGCCCAGATTTTCAAAGGCCCCCAGCAGCTCGTTTATTTTGTCCTCGCTGACGGGGAAGGCGTCGTCCTCGTCCCAGAGCCAAGTCTCGTCCTTGTGAAAGGCCAGGCTCTCCTCGTCATACTCCCAGCTGAGAGAGCTGACGGCAGAGGCATCCAGACTGAGTATTGTCTCTCCGCTGGCCTTTATCTGCTCCTTTTCGTCCTCCATCCGGGTGAGGATGAAGGTGGCCACGCAGCAGAGCACCAGCACGCCCAGCAGTATATAGAGTTTCTTAGCCCTTTTCATTTTGCAGCCTCCTTCTGCGCACCACCACATACACGCCTATGCCGAAGTACACCAGGGGGAACACCCCTATCATGAGGGTCTTCAGCAGGGACGAGGTGGCCTCGCTTATGGTCAGGTAATTGTAGTTGAGGGACTTGCTGCGGATGGCCATGGCCTCGCTCTCGCCGATGAGGGAGGACAGGGCGTTCATGGCTATGTCCCCGTTGGCCCCGGAGGAGAAGGCGTTGTACATGTCCTCCAGGAAGCTGGAGGAGGAGAACCACACTATACCGCCGCCGCTGCTGTCCTCAATGGACACGGCCAGGGCAAAGGGTCCGTCGGTGTCTTCCTCTTCCTTGTCGTAGGTCTCCAGGTCGTAGGCGTCCGCCTTGCTGTAGGAGTAGGAGGAGGTGCTCAGCAGGGTGGTGACGGCGCCGGAGCTGTCCTCCACTGTCAGGCCCTGGGATATGGGCATGAGGACAAAGTAGTTCTCCTCAATGAGGGAATCGGTTATATCGTGGCTGCTCATGTCCGGCAGGAGGATATAGGGGGCTTGGAAGGCGTAGTGCTCCCGGTCGCTCTCCACCACGATGCCGTCGGTGACGGTGACGCCGTAGCTCTCCAGCAGGGAGTTGAGATTATCCAGGCTGCCGTCCTGCACCGGGCCGGACATCACCAGCAGCTTGCCGCCCTCGGAGACATAGTCGGAGAGCATATCCAGCTCCTCCTCGGATATGTCGCTCTGGGGCGCATAGATGACGAGGCAGGCGGCGTCCTCGGGGATCTCGTCCACGGTGAGCAGGGACAGGGAATTCACTTCAATGTTGTCCTTCTCTATCTGCTCGCTGAAGGTGGCGGGCAGCTCGCTCTCCCCGTGGCCCTCCAGCACATAGAGCTGAGGCAGCTCTTCCTTTGTAACGTAGTCGATGGCGGAGGTGATGGCCCCCTCGCCGTCAAAGGAGGTGGAGTAGGAATAGGAATATATGTCTGCCTCCTGGAGGTAGATGTCGTCATAGCCGATGTAGCGGCTGCGGTCCCCGCATTCCACCACCAGGCTGTTGTTCATGACGGTCTCGCTGGTGTACTGCTGGGCAAAGGTGGGGTAGACGTCGGGGTTTTTCTTCTCCACGGTGATGTGGTCGGAGAGGGCCTCATACTTGCTCAGCAAGTTTTCTATCACGTCGTCCTCCTGGCCGGACTGAACTATCCAGTATATGGTCACGTCCTGGTCCAGGGCGTTGACCACCACCTTGGTGTTGCTGGTTATGGAATAGAGCTTGGTGGCGCTGATGTCGTACTTGGTCATGGAGCCGGGCAGGGCGGAGACGAAGACGTTCACCACTATCAGTATGGCCAGCACCAGAGCGGAGATGGCCAGGGAATAGGAGCCGGCCCGGAAAGCCAGAGTCTTTTCCCGCTTGTTTTCCCGGCCTTCAAAAAGCTTTGAAAGTTTCATCAGTTGTACCTCCGTTTCTCCAGGGACTGGACGGACAGGAAGAGGAAGAAGACTATGACGCTGAGGTAGTACACTACCCCGGTCATGTCGAAGATCCCGTTGACGAAGACGTAAAAGCGCTCAAAGAGGGAGAGGGCCGTCATTATATCCGGCAGCAGGCCTTCCAGAGCGCCGGTGTCCACCCAGCAGAGTATGGCCAGAGCCGCCAGCAGGATGATGCAGAAGGCATAGGCCACGGAGTCGTTTTTGGTGACGTAGCGGATTATCAGGGCCAGGGCAAAGACAATGACGCACAGGGCGATCAGGGAGCCCAGGGCCGAAGAGGACACATACTCCGAGAGGCTGACGCTGTAGTAATTGAAGAGTATGGCCGCAATGCCTATGCCGGCGGCCAGGCCCTGGTTGTCGGTGAGGGAGGAGATGAACATGCCCGCGGCAATGAGGGCGGCCCCCAGCAGGAAGAAGGCGAAAATGGAGCCGTAGGAGGTGGGCAGGTACACCTCGCCGAACTGGGCGAAGATGAGGGGATAGACGCTGATAAGGCACAGGGGCAGCAGATATACTGCCAGCAGGGCCAGATACTTGCCCAATATGACCTCGGTGGTGGACACGGGCAGGGAGTAGAGCAGCTGGTCGGTCTTCAGCTTCCGCTCCTCGGCTATGACCCTCATGGTGAGTATGGGCACTATGACCACAAAGATGAGGCAGCCGAAGCTGAGGACGTATTCAAAGTTGCTCACTGCGGCCTGGAGATTGTAGAGCATGGAGCCCAGGCCCACAAAGGCCAGCAGGAAAGCTCCGAACACGTAGGCCGTGAGGGAGTGGAAATAGATATGCAGTTCATGTTTCAGTACGGCAATCATTTGTCATCCTCCTCCTTTTCCCCGTCCTGAGGCTTGGCGGCGCCGCTCTGCTCCGCGCCCTCGCTGAGCTCGATGAACAGCTCCTCCAGATTGGCCTTCTTCAGGCTCATCTCCAGCAGGACCTTGTCGGTGGCCTTGAAGGCGTTGTATATCTTCCGGGACACGGCATAGATGTCGCCGCCTCCGGTCTTTATCTCCACCCTGAGGAAGCCGCCCTCCATGGGGCTGCAGTTCAGGAAGCTTATCTCTTCTATGGGTGAGAGCAGCTTCTGGGTCCGCTCCGCTCCGGCGTCGGTGACCAGGCTTATCTCGTCGGGGCTGAGCAGCCGCTTTTCCAGCTTGCCCGGCTCGTCGAAGGCCACCAGATGGCCGTGGGCTATCATCAGTATTTCGTCGCAGATGGTCTGCACCTCCGAGAGGATGTGGGAGCTGAAGATGACGGTGTGGCTGCGGCCCAGCTCCTTGATGAGCTCCCGTATCTCTATTATCTGGATGGGGTCCAGACCCACGGTGGGCTCATCCAGGATGATGACCCGGGGCTTGCCCAGCAGGGCCTGGGCTATGCCCACCCTCTGGCGGTAGCCCTTGGACAGGGCGGAGATGCGCTTGTGCTGCACCTGGGCTATTTTGGTCTGGTCTATAACCTCCTCTATCTGCTTTTGCAGCTCCTCGCCTTTCA
This sequence comes from Candidatus Limivicinus sp., assembly GCA_048417135.1. Classification (GTDB taxonomy): domain Bacteria; phylum Bacillota; class Clostridia; order Oscillospirales; family Oscillospiraceae; genus Limivicinus. Next base: position 26,895 of record DBFSDV010000049.1, read on the forward strand.
GGCCCTTGGCCTGGCCCACGAAGCGCAGGTATTCCAAGGGCGACTCGCTCATGTACAGCGGCGGCTGTTCCGGCAGGTAGCCTATCAGCTTCTTTGCAAGCTTGGGCTCCTCGAAGATGTCGTGGCCGTCGATGAGCACGCGCCCGGAAGTGGCGGACAGGCATCCGGTCATGATGTTCATGGTGGTAGATTTCCCGGCGCCGTTGGGGCCCAGGAAACCGTACACATGGCCTTCGTCTATCTCGAAGCTCAGGTCTTCCACGGCGACGAAATCCCCGTAGCATTTCGTCAGGTGTTCAACGGATATCATGGTTTTCCTCCTTGCCATACAGATTGTTTGACACCCTTAATATAAGTCCGGCTCCTGAAAGCTCCCTGAATTTGAGCCCGGCTTATTTGAACTTTGTGTTAACAATTTGTCCGCCCCGGCCCCGGAGGGCAGTTTTATGCCGGGCGGCTTTTGCCCATTGTAAAAGCTTTGGCTTTGTGATAGAGTTCTTTTAAAGGAGTTTTATGCGGCGGACAGCCCTTGCGGGGCTAGGGAGAGATATGGATAAATTAAAAAAGGATTTTTCTTTGTACTGGCAGTTTTTGAAGATAGGCTGCTTTACCTTTGGGGGCGGACTGAATATCGTCTCTCAGATACAGAGAAAATATGCAGACCAATACGGCCTTCTGACGGAAGAGGACATAGTGGACAACTACTGCGTGGGCAAAAGTCTGCCCGGCACAATGGTGGCCAACGTATCCTATTTGGTGGGGTATCAGCTGTGCGGGATCGGCGGCGGCGTCGCCTGCGTCATGGGGCTGGTCACGGCTCCCTTTATTATCCTGGTGCTGATAGCGCTGTTCTATGACTCCATAAAGGACAAGCCCTATGTGTCAAAGATGATGTACGGCGTGCGGGCGGCCGTTGTCCCCATCATCCTGTGCGCACTGCTGCGCATGCTCAAGGCCTCGTTTCCGGACAAGGCCAGCATCCCTCTTGCCGTGGTCGCCTTCCTGCTCTTCTATTTTCTCAACTGGAACAGCCTTCTTATCATCGTCCTGGGGGGACTGTGCGGAGTGCTGATGTGCCGGCCCCGCAGTCACAAGGGAGGCCGGGAGCAATGATATATCTCCGTTTGTATCTCAGCTTTCTGCAGATCGGGCTTACCAGCTTCGGCGGGCTGTCCATGATATCGGTTATCACCCAGCAGATGACAAAGAACGGGTGGATGCAGGTATCGGAGATAGCGGACATAGTGGCGATCGCAGAGATGACACCCGGGCCTTTGGGCATAAACTGCTCCACCTTTGCCGGGCTTCGGGTGGCGGGACTGCCCGGGGCCCTCATCGCCCTGATGGGAGTATTGACCCCGACTTTCACCATCTGCCTTGTGATAGGTATCTTTTTCCGGAAGTTCAAGGAGAACAGCCTCATGCAGGACATCCTCTACGGCGTTCGTCCGACCTGCATCGGGCTCACCTTTGGGGCCATAGTGAGCCTGACCATATCCAACTATGTCATCGACTCCCGGGTCAGCCTCCCTGCCGTTCTCATTGGGGCAGTGGGCTTTCTGCTCTATTACACCAGGAAAGTGAACGTCCCCCTTCTTATTTTGCTGAGCGGACTTGCCGCCATAATATTGATGTGAGCTCTCCCTCCGGCGCAGATACCGCTTCTCCCCTGCGCAAGCGCAAAAACACCCCCGTACAGGTCCTGTCTCCTGCACGGGGGTGTTCACTTTATAACTATATGGCAACCCTTTGTCTCCGCGTTTTTATTCCCGGTCAAAGGCGCTGAAATACACGGCGCTCACCGCCTGGGCAAACTGGGCCACGGTAACGTCCTCCCGCTCCGCCAGCTGCGCCATCAGGGGGCTGAGGGCCAGGCTGTCGTCGGCGGCGCGGAGCTCCATGTCCGGCAGCAGCTCTTTGAAGCCCTCCCGGATGAGCTCAAAGCAGGCGTTCTCCTTCACGAAGCGGCCGAAAATATATCGGCTCTTGGCGCCGGTGTCCAGCAGGTATTCCATCTCCCGGGTCATCTGGGCCAGGTTCCGGCCTATGCGCCGGAATATCTCCCGGGCGGCCCCGTCCCCCTCTGCCGCCGCCTTCATCAGGTGCTCCAGGCAGGGCTTGCGCAGGTCCTTGGGGCTCATGGAGATCTCCAGCAGCCCCTCCTTCTCCCGGGTAAAGCCCTCCAGCAGCTCCGGCTTCAGCTGCCAAGCCATGCGGTAGGCCGCCGCCTGGCCCAGATAGCGCCGCAGCCCCGGCAATCCGGAGTTCTCGTTTTTCACCGAGCGCAGGTCCTCCGCCGGGTAGGCCCGCCACTTTTCGCTGCCCAGGTCCACCAGCAGGTCGTAGAGCTCCAGAGGGATATCCGGTATCTCCCCGCTGCCCTTTATCCAGCCGCTGCCCAGGTCGGTGCCCAGGGAGTGGGCAACTATGCCCCCCTGCACGTTCTCCCCGCCCCAGGCCATCTCCGCCGCCGCACTGAAGGCGGCCATGGGCCCGTCGTTGACTATCTCCACCCGGCCTCCGGGCAGACACAGCTTTTTGAGCTCCGCCCCCAGGCTACTGAGTTTCAGAAACTCCGTCTCATAGTCCAGCTCCCGGTTCTCCCGCATGCCCTTGGTCTTGGGGGTCTCCCCGCCCAGGATGCGCTTATCTATGACCACGTCGGGAAAGCTGAGGCCAATGCCGGAAAAGGGGGGCGGCTCACTGCCGGAGCAGGCCCTTATCGCCTCCTCCATCAGCTCGTGGGAGGCGTTCTTCTTCAGGGCCCTGTCCATCAGCCGGCGCTCCGGGCTGTCCTGGGGCAGTCTCTCCGCCGAGAGCCGGGCCTGCATGAGTCTTGCCAGCAGCAGTATGGGCTGTATCAGGCCCTCCGCCACAGGGCTCTCCGCCGGGTTCCAGTCGTACTCCTTCACCGCCAGGAGCCTGCCGTCTTTGGCCAGGGCCAGCTTTATGTCCGTGCCCCCCACGTCGATGCCGCAGAAGGCCCCGCTGCCGCAGCTCTCCACCGCTCGGCGGAGTTTGTCCCCCAGGTTCTCCCCCGGCTCGGTTCCGGCTGTCGGGCCTGTACCATGGTCTTCGAGGCCCTCCGGGCCCATTGCGAAATCCGGCAGCCCCAGGCTGCGGCAGAGCCGGCCGGCGATGTTCAGCACCTTCTTGAGCCCCGGCTCCTTATGGAAGGAAGCCAGGCAGTCCCCCGCCAGGGCTTTCAGCTCCCCGTCCTCTGCGTCCAGGCAAAGGTACAGGGCCCGGCCGCTGTAGCAGGAGAGGACATTGAAGACTCGGGCCTTCAGGTATTTCAGAAGGAAGGCGCGCTGCTCCTCCGTCTCCCAGGCCGGGACGGGGCAGGCGTATTCCCGCTCCTGCCCGTCCAGGCAGCAAAGGCGCAGTTTCAGGGGCTTTGTCCCGGCCAGGGCGGCAAAGTCCTCCCTTACATCGCTTATCCAAACAGCCTCTCCCTGCCGGGAGAGGCTGATGTATTTGTTCAAAAGCTCCACTCTTATTCCTCCGTCAGGTCCAGGCCCTGCTCTATCAGCTCCCGGCGAAAGCGCTTTGCGTCGTTGTAGAACACGCTGCCCCCCATGCCGGTGCAGCGGGCGCACTCCACATTGGTGGGACTGTCGTCCACGAACCAGCACTCCTCCGGCTTCAAGTCAAACTCGGAATAGAGCCGCTCGTATATCTCGTGCATGGGTTTTAATAGCTTCACGTCCGCCGAGACTATCTTGCCCATGAAGCACTCGGAGCCGGGGATACGGTGGAAATATTTGTGCAGCTCCGAGGAGGCGTTGGACAGCAGGTAGACGCCATAGCCCTTGGCTCGCAGCTCCCGCACCAGCTCCGCCATGCCGGGCACCGGCACTATCTCCCCATGCCACCAGCGGCAGCACAGCTCCTCTGCTGCGGCGTGGAGCCGCTGGGGCAGGCGGCGGCACATGTCCGCCGCTGCCTCCGCCGGCAGCTTGGTGCCGTGGTCGGTGCTGACCCAGTCGGCGCTGCGGAACACCTCCCGCTTCAGCAGAGCGGCGTCCTCCCCGGTGTAGCCCAGGCGGGCAATATAGGTATCCGGGTCAAAGTACATAAGCACCTGGCCCATGTCGAAAACTACGTTTTTTATCATGCTGTCTCCTTTTTCTTTTTGCCGAAGGCAGTGATGCGCTCAAAGCGCCGGCGCCATTTTGCCCTGTGGTCCAGTCTCTCGCCCAGATCCCTGGCGCCCACGCCGTAGACCAGGTAGAGTATCAGTCCGCTCACCAGCATGATAAACACCGTGGAGGCGCAGCGGCGGCCCGAGGCGTTGACGTTATAGCCGTAAAGCCCTTCCTCGGCGCACATGGCCTGGATGACCATGGCGTAGCTGGTGCCGTAGGAGCTGGCAAAGGTAGCGGACATGTCATACTCGGTGAAGAGGGCGTTGAAGTTCAATGCGAACACCGCCAGAACGCTGGGCAGGATGATGGGCAGCTTCACCCTCATGAAGGTGGTAAAGCCTCCCGCCCCCAGGTTCCTTGCCGCATCCTCCAGCTCCTCGTCGATGGCATAGAAGGACGCTCTTATCATCCTCAATGAGAAGGGCAGCTTCACCACGGTATAGGCCATGATGATCAGCAGCCGCACATTCTGGGCGTAATAGAGGTTATAGTTGCCCACGTACCAGATGCTCTCCGAATTGAAGTAAATGCGGTAGGAATAGCAGATGAGTATGGTGGGCAGCAGCCAGGGGAAGAGCAGGGCATATTCCAGGATGACGCCGGACTTTTTCCCCTTGTGCTTGAAGATATAGTTGCAGGCCACCACTACGATGATGCAGGCTAGAGCCGCCGCCACTATGGACAGCATGAAGCTCATCTTTATGCCTCCCATGGTGGCATCGTTGGCAAACAGGCCGGAGATGGAGCCCTCCCGCACCTTGTACTGGCCCCGGCTGGTGAGGTACATATAGTCCTCCTGGCCGAAGAAGTTCACCAGTGTCCAGCTGCTCAGGTCCAGCTTCTTCATGCGGATGGCGCTGTAGGTCTGGAAGGAGAAGATAATTATCATCACCACGGGGATCATGTAGATGACAAAGAGCACATAGGCGTAGATGTGGGCCAGGACATTGGCCACGGGATTTGTTATCTTCTGCTTTTCCAGCTTGGTCTTGGTCTTGGACACGGAGAGATAATGGCCCTTGCGCTCATAGGCGGAGAGCACCGTGAGCAGGATAATGGTGAACATGGCCAGGATGATGGACAGGAGCGCCGCCCTGGCCTGGGGGAAAGCCTCGTCCGCCACGGAGGAGCCGGCCAGGCGCACTATCTCAGGGTTTATGGAGTCATAGCCCAGCAGGGTGGGTGCGGACATGGCACACAGTCCGGTGATGAAGGTCATGACCGTCAGGGAGAACATGGTGGGGATGAGGGTGGGAAAGACCACCTTCCACAGCACCTTGAAGGGCTTTGCCCCCATGTTCCTTGCCGCCTCCACCGTGTTGTAGTCTATGCCCCGAATGGCGTTTCTCAGAAACAGGGCATGGTTGCTGGTGCAGGCAAAGGTCATGGTAAAGAGCACCGCATTGAAGCCGGTGAACCAGTTTTCATTGAATCCGGGGAAGGCGTTGGCCAGGGCCGTGGTGAGTATGCCGTCGGGTGCGTAGAGGAAGAGGTAGCCGGTGACCAGGGCCACGCCGCTGTATATGAGGGTGGTCATGTAGCCCAGGCGCAGTATCTTTGCGCCCTTGATGTCAAAATACTCCGTGAGCAGCACTATGGACACGCCCACTATATTCACCGTCACCACCAGGCAGATGGCCAGCTTCAGGGAGTTCCAAACGTACTTGCCCATGTTCCCCGCAAAGAAAAAGCGGATAACTGCAAGGGGGTCCGTCTCCCCGGCGGCGTTTTTCGTGGTGAAAATGCTGGTGAGGGTGTTGAGGCAGGGCAGGAGCATGAAGCCGAAGAACAGGTACACAAAGAGCCCCAGCCCGATGATGCGAAACAGAAATTCCGCCTTCAGGCGCTTATCCAGGCTCTTGCTCATAGCTCCTCCGCCTCCTCCCCCTTGGGCTCATAGGCCATGATGTGGGCGGGATTGATGAGCACCTTCACCTGCTGCTGAGGGGAATAGATGTTCACGCCGTCGTTTTTCTCTATCACCTTCAGGGTCTGGCCACCGGCGGTGATGTAGTATTTTATGTACAGCCCGTAATACTCCAGGCTGTCCACCACGCCCTCCAGCACCAGCTCGCCGGGGCGGGGCGGCACGTTCACATGGATGCGCTCCAGGCGCATATAGTTGTGTTTCCGGGGGTCCACATCCGCCCCTATATTTTTCAGCTCATCCACGATCTCCGGACCCAGCCGGTTGATATCGCCGATGAAGTTGCAGACAAACTCAGTCTCGCTGTGGTTATATACCTGGTTGGGGGTGCCCACCTGCTCGATGACGCCCTTGTTGAAAACGGCGATGCGGTCGGACAGGGTCAGGGCCTCCTCCTGGTCATGGGTAACATATATGGTGGTGATGCCGAATTCCTTCTGCATTTTCTTGAGCTCATTCCTCAGCTGCACCCGGAGCTTTGCGTCCAGGTTTGAAAGGGGCTCATCCATGCAGATTATGGCCGGTCCGGTCACCAGGGCCCGGGCTATGGCCACACGCTGCTGCTGGCCGCCGGAGAGCTGGGACACGGCTTTCATAAGCTGCTCGTCGCTGAGGTCCACCTTCTTTGCTATCTCCCGCACCCGCTTGTCTATCTCCGGCTTTTTAAGCTTCTTCACCTTCAGGCCGAAGGCGATATTGTCATACACGGTCATGGTGGGGAACAGGGCGTAGCTCTGGAAGACGATGCCGATATTCCTGTCCTCTATGGGCACATGGGTTATGTCCTTGTCCTTGACGAAAACGCTGCCCTCCACCGGCTCAATGAAGCCTGTGATAGTGCGCAGCGTGGTGGTCTTGCCGCAGCCGGAGGGGCCCAGGAAGGTGAAAAACTCCCCCTCCTTCACATGGACGCTGATGCCATGCAGGGCTGTGAAATCCCCGAATTTCACCACGATGTCATTGAGCCTTATCATAGCAATTTCTCCTTAATGTTCTCTCTGTCTTTCTCTCTCATTTCCAGCTGTGGCGGGCCAAAAGGCCCGCCACAGTAAGGGGTATTGGATTTGTTTGTCAGCCGGCGGCCTGGGTCAGGGTGGCCCAATCCAGGTTCTCCCAATCGGGCTCGGCAACTGCGGCGCTCTGGTCGGCCCAGTAGAAGCCCAGGTTGGTCATGATGTTGGTCCACTCGCTGGAGTGGGCGGCAACATACTCGGCATAGTTCATGTCGGTGCCTTCAACGGCGGTGAGGGCAAAGTTCTTGATGGTGTAGATGGAGGGGATGCCGTCGGGATAGAGGATGGCGGCGGCGGCAGTGTTGCAGGGATAGGAGTCGAACTCCTCACCCCAGGCGGCCTGCACGTCGGCGGAGCCGAACCACTCGGCAAAGGCCATGACCGCCTCGGTCTCCTCGGCGCTGCGTCCGGCCTTATCCAGGATGCCCAGGTACTCGGCGATGTAGTAAGTGCCGTCGTCTATCTCCACCAGGTTCCAGTTCTCAGGCTCCAGGGCGCCCAGCAGAGGATGCTCGGAGCTGTCGGCAGCGGCGTCGATGTTGCCGTAGAGGGAGGAGGAGTAGAAGGTGGAGACCTGAACGTCGCCCTTGTTCAGAGGCAGGAAGCCGTAGGTGTAGTCGTCATCGGAGGAATAGACGCCCTCGGCGCAGTATTTCCACAGGGTCTTCCAGCCGTCCAGACTGATGCCGCCGGCGGGGGACTCGGGGTCAACAAAGGCATAGAGCATGGCGGAGTTGATGTTGGAGTTGGTGGTGCCGCCCACCTTGTTCTGGCGGTACCAGCTGTAGCCGCAGTCCACTATGTCGGCCCAATGCTCAAAGTGGAGGCTCTCCCCGTTGGTGCCGTACTCGTCGGTGCGGTAGAGCATCAGCACGTTCTGGATGACCAGGCCGTAGGCGGCGCCGGGATAGACGTACTCGCCCACTTCATCGGCCCAGCTGGGGGTCCACTCCACCAGCTTCAGGTTCTCATAGGTGCCGTCCACTACCTGGCTCCAGCGGGTCTCGTTGAGGCCGAAGAGGATGTCGCCGTCCTTGTTCTCGTTGGCGGCCTGGATGGCTGCGGTATCGCCGGAGATGACGCTGTTGTCGTCAATGGAGATGGTGAAGCCCGCATCCTTGGCCTCGTTTATAAGCCAGGTGGTACGCTCGGTGGAGTTGGAGTTGGAGTAGATGCGGATGGTATAGCCGGAGTAGTCCTTTTCTCCGCCGGCGTCCTCAGCAGGGGCAGCGGCAGCATCCTCGGCGGGAGCGGCCTCTTCCTGAGCCGGGGTCTTGGCGCAGGCGCCCAGGGTAAACAGCATAGCCAGGGCCAGCAAAAGCGCAAGTAACTTCTTCATTTAGCTTTTCTCCTTTACAAATAAAATATCAGCAATATAGCTGTTATAATTATACTTGCTTTTCCGGTGAATTTGGAATGGGACGATTCTGCGATTATACTGTTGATTCTGTCAAGCAGCCCTGAGCAAATGCAGAAATTTAAGCCCGCATTTTGTGAGTTTTTCACAAAGTGCGGGCTTAATGCTCAACGGCAGCGGTCCTGGTACTCCGAGGGTGAGAGGCCGGTGAGCTTCTTGAAGGTGCTGCCGAAATAGGCCACGTCCTTATAGCCCACCATGTCCGCCACCTCGTAGACCTTGTAGCGGCAGTCCCTCAGCAGCCTCATGGCCATATGTATCCTGTAGCGGGTGAGATAGCCCACCACGGTGTAGTTGGTCTCCTTTTTGAACACGTGGCTCAGGTGTCCCTCGCTGACCCCCAGGTGCTGGGCGATGCCGGTGATGTTTATGCCGCTCTCCCCGTAGTGCTCCGAGATATATTCCAGGGCCTGGAGCACATAGCGGCTCTTGTCCCCTTTGGACAGCAGCAGATCTTCGCCCAGGCTCAGCTCGCTGCGCTCCTGCTCCTTCTGGTGCACCCGCTCCACCGCCGCCACCAGTTCCCTGTCCTCAAAGGGTTTTAGGAGATAATCGTCCGCCCCCAGCTGCAATGCCGAGCGCACATATTCAAAGTCGCTGTAGGCAGTGAGGAGTATGGCGTGGGCCCGGCAGCCCCGGCGGCGCAGCTCCCGGAGCATCTCTATGCCGTCCATCTTCGGCATACGCACATCGGTGATTATCAGGTTCGGGCTGTAGCGCTCCGCCGCAATCAGGCCCTCTTCGCCGTTGGCGGCCTCTCCCACCACCACGCAGCCCATGGAGGCCCAGTCCACGCCCAGGACTATGCCCCGGCGCACCACGGTCTCGTCATCTATCACAAGGACTTTAAGCATTTTGCTCCTCCTTACTCACTTGCGGCAGCCTAAGTTCCACCCGACTGCCGCTTCCCGGCTGAGAGGCGGCGGAAATGCCGTATTCCTCCCCGTAGTACAGGCGCACGATGCGGTCGACATTTTTTAATCCCAGGTGTCCCGCAGGCATCTCCCCACCGGGGCTGTTCAGCCGGTCAAGTATATCCTGCGGTATACCCTGGCCGTTGTCCTCCACAGCCAGCACCAGAATCCCGCCCTCCGCCGAGGCAGAGAGCTTTATATAGCCGTCGTCCATATTGGCCACCCCGTGGATTATGGCATTTTCTACCAGAGGCTGGAGGATGAGCTTGGGCACCAGGCAGTGCTGAAAGCTCTCGTCCACGTCCGTCTCCCAGGTGAAACGGTCCTCAAAGCGCACAGACTGGATATCCAGATATTTCTCCAGCAGCTCCAGCTCCTGCTCAAGGGTGATGAATTTGTCACCGGATATGCCGGCCCTCAGCAGGGCCGCAAGGCTGGTGGCCATGGCCGCCACCTGGGGCACGTGGTTGGTCACGCCCAGCCACTTCATGCTGTCCAGGGTATTATACAGGAAATGGGGGTTCAGCTGGGCCTGGAGCATGGACAGCTCCGTCTCGTTCAGCTCCCGCTCATGCTGCACCGAGCGCTCCAGGTTCTGCCTGTATTCCCGGGTCATGCGGTTGAAGCTGGCGTTCAGCCGGCCCATCTCGTCGCTCCTGTCGCTTATGAGTTCCACGTCGTAGTCGCCCTTCTCCACCCGGCCCATGGCCTCGTCCAGCTGGTTCACCGGCTTTGACAGGTACTTGCTCAAAAGCCAGGCGCACACCAGGCTGAGGATGAGGCACAGCAAGCCCATCATCAGGCAGGCAAAGTATACCGAGGTCATCACCGCCGGGGTGTACACCTTGGGCTGCTGCAATATCACCGTGAAGCCGCTGGCCTCATGGCGGCGGAGATAGAAGCTGTAATAGCCGTCCCCCAGACTTTCCCCGGAGAGCAGAGCCTGGCGCAGCTGCTCCACCTTCTCCTGGGTGTGTATGCTGTCGGAGCAGTAGACCTGGCGCCAGGTACCGTCCAGCAGGAATACGTCGTTGGCGGCGCCGAAGCCGTCCCCCAGCAGCGTGTCAAAGCCGCTGCGGGGGATATGTACCAGGATATAGCCCAGTATCTCCTCGTCATAGGTTCGCACCGCCCTGGACATCACCAGCCCCGGCTCGGTATCAGCCTGGAAGCTGAGCCCCCGGCTCTCCCCTGCGGAGCGCAGCGGCCCCCAGCCCGTGGGCAGGCTCAGCTCCTCCAGACTGCCGCCGCTGGTATAGCAGCGCTCACCCTCGGCGTCGTATACCTCCACCACGGCGCAGCTTCTCAGCGCCTCCGTCTTCTGGTACAGCACCTGGTAGAGCAGCTTGGAGTCGCTGCCTCCCCGGCGCAGGGCGCTGCGCACCACGGTGCTGTCGGCCAGGTCCGCAGTCACCTCATCCACCTGCTCGATGACGGCGTCCAGCCGCCGCTCCAGTTCCTCCAGCTCCTCCCCGGCCTGCTGGTAAAGCATGCTCTCGCTGCTGCCTATGGCTATGAGCATGACCAGAACGACGCACAGCAGCATGGGCAGCAGGGTCACCAGCAGCACGGTGACGAATATGCGGTTTCTGAAGGAGCTCTTTATCCACTCTCTCATCCCTGTGCTCCTTCAAACAGTTCGCCCCAGGCCTCCAGCAGCGCAGCCTGCTGAGTACTGGCCCACTCCAGTTCGTAGTCTATTATCTCAATGTCCTCCAGCTCTTCATCATCGCCGTACACACTGTGCCGATAAAACTTCTCCGGCAGCAGCTGCTGCACCTCCGGGCTTAGCATGAAGTCGATAAAGAGCCGGGCATTTTCCTCATGGGCGCAGCCGGCCACCACCGCCGCCCCGTCGGGCAGGGCGCTGGTGCCCTCCTCCGGGTAGACAATGGCTATGTCATAGCCGGAGGCTATCCCTTTCAGAGCCGTCTCCTCCAGGGTGAGGCCAATATAGCAGCTGCCCTCGGCCACGGCTCCTACCACCTCTCCGGAGGAGCCCAGGAGCCTGCCGTTCAGATTTACGGCAAAGCAGTCCAGATCCTCGTTCCAGTCCCCCTTCAGAGCCTGGAGCAGGGTACAAAGCCCCGTGTAGCTGGAGCCGGACACAGCCGGGTCTGCAAAGGCTATCTTCCCCCGCCAGGCCGGGTCAAGCAGACTTTCAAACCCGGTCGGCGGATTCATGCGCACCAGCTTGGTGTTGTATATCAGCACCACCGGCAGCACGGAAAAGGGGCTGTAGCTGCCGTCGGCGCTGCGGTAGGCCGGTTCTATGTTTTCCTCATACTTGCTGCGGTAAGGGCTGAAGCAGGAAGCATAGGCGCTGAGACTGTCTGCACCTCCCCCCAGCATCAAATCGCAGTCCGTATCTCCCTGAGCGATGAGCTCCAGGAGTTCCGTGCTGCCCCCGGTTTTCAGCTCCACCCAGATTCCGGTGCGCTGCTCAAACTCTTTTATGAGCGGCTGGTATACCTCCTGCTTATGAGAGGTATATATCACCAGACGGCTGTCCTCCGGCGGGGCGAAGCTGCTGCCGTCGCTGCTACCGGCTCTGCCGCAGCCCGACATCAGAGCCGCCAGCAGGGCAAGGCCCGCTGCAAGTACCTTTTTCATCTCTCCTCCCCTTCCCATATGCACGCCAAATCCATGCTATGATTTTATCACAAATCGGGCTCCTTTTACAATGAGGACCACAAAAAACCTGCCGCTGCTTCCGCAGCGGCAGGGCCGGGCTCTTGATTCTATTACAGAATATGCACGGCGTCAGGTTCGAAGCTGAGGCAGCAGCTCTCCCCCACTTTGTAAATACGTTTATTCTTGGGATTGTTCTCGGTGAGCTTCACCAGGGTGTCTCCCACCATCACATGGTAGTTCTGGTAGGAGCCCATAAAGCAGCTGAGCGCCACCTTGCAGGGCAGTCCGCCCTCGTCCCGGAGCGTGGCGGACTCCGGTCTGAGCACCAAAGTATACTCCTTCCCCGGCTCCAGTCCCTCCGGGCAGTCCACCTCCAGGCTGCTGCCTTCGATGCTGAAAAGGCCGCGGCTGCCGCTCAGGCTCCGGAGCTCGCCCTTGAGGAAGTTTGCCTCGCCTATGAAGTCGGCCACGAACTCGCTGTTGGGGTGGTAGTATATCTCCTGGGGCGTACCCACCTGAGTCACCACGCCCTTGTTCATGATTATGATATTGTCCGACAGGGCCATGGCCTCGCTCTGGTCGTGGGTGACGTAGATGGCGGTGATGCCCACCTCCTGCTGGATGCGCCGTATCTCGGTACGCATGGAGACCCGGAGCTTTGCGTCCAGGTTTGAAAGAGGCTCGTCAAAGAGGAGCACCGAGGGCTCGATGACCAGGGCACGGGCCAGTGCTACTCTCTGCTGCTGGCCGCCGGAGAGTTGATTTGTCATACGGCCTTCCATGCCGCTCAGCTCCACCAGGTCCAGGATCTTCATGACCCGCTCTTTTATCTCGTCCTTATGTACCTTCCTCAGCTTCAATCCGTAGGCCACGTTGTCAAACACGTTGTAGTGGGGCAGCAGGGCGTAGCTCTGGAAGACCATGGCGGTGTCCCGCTTGTTGGGGGTCAGCTCGTTTATCGGCTCGTCCCCCAGATAGATCTCCCCCTCGTCGGGGCTTTCAAAGCCGGCTATCATGCGCAGGGTGGTGGTCTTGCCGCAGCCGGAGGGGCCGAGGAGGGTCACAAAGCTGCCAGGCTCTATGGTCAGGGAGGTGTCATGCACGGCGTAGAAATCCTTGCCGGTCTTGGGGTCCTGATATATCTTGGAGATGTGCTCCAGGCGGACGCCTTTCTTTGTTTTTTCCATGGCTCAGTTGTCCTCCTTTATTTTCCGGCTGGTGCCGAAGTGCTTTATGAACAGGTTCATCAGCAGCACGGCGCCGTAGGTTATGATTATAAGTATGGTGGCAAAGGCACAGGCCAGGCTGTAGGAGCCCTTTTCCGCAAACTCGTTTATCTGCACCGTGATGAGCAGGAACTGAGGCGTCACCAGCAGGATGATGGCGGAGATTGCGGTTATGCTGCGCACGAAGGCTGTGACAAGGCCCGAGAGGAAGGAGTCCTTTATCAGGGGCAGGGTCACAGTGGTAAAGACCTTCAGACTGTCGGCCCCCATGTCGTAGGCGGATTCCTCAATGGACTTGTCTATCTGCTGCAAAGCGGAGATGCCGCTGCGGGTGCCGGTGGGCAGAGAGCGCACCACAAACACGATGATGAGGATGAGCCCGGTGCCGTAAATGCCCTGGAGGAAACCGGTGTGGAACACGCCGCTGGCAAAGCCCCTTATGTATCCCACGCCCAGCACCGTGCCGGGCACCGCCATGGCCAGCATGGACACGGCCTCGATAAAGCCCTTGGCCTTGAACTTCCGCTTTACCACCAGGTAGGAGATTATCATGCTCAAAAGGGCGGTGATGGGTGCGGCTATAAGGGAGAGCAGGAAGGAATCCCTGAAGGCCTGGAAGCCGTGGTAGCGGGTGAAGATGAGGCCGAACCACTTCCCGGTCAGCGGGAAGAACTTATAGCCCCAGGTGGGGAAGAAGGAGCCGATGGGCACACACAGATACATCATTATTACAAAGCAGGCGGCCAGGGAGCAGAGTATGGTGAGGGGTATCTTCACGCTCTTGTCCTCTATGAGCATCCTGCCTCTGGAAGCCTTGCCCGTGAGGGTGGCGGCGGTCTTGGCCTCCAGGTAGTATTTCTGCACCGCAAACATCAGCAGCGTTATGCACAGCAGCACCACGGCCATGGCCGCAGCTCCGGCTTTGTCATAAGCGCCGGTAATCTGCAGGTAGATGGTGGTGGCCAGGGTGTCGTAGGAGCCGCCGATTATCATTGGGTTTGCAAAGTCGGCAATGGACTCGATGAAGGTGACCAGGAAGGCGTTGCCCAGGCCCGGCAGCATCAGGGGGAAGGTGACGCTGGTGAACACCTTCATCCTGGAAGCGCCCATGTCCCTGGCCGCCTCCTCCAGAGAGGGGTCGATGTTTTTCAAAAGCCCCTTCAGCATCATATAGCACACCGGGAAAAAGGTCAGGGTCTGGACTATTACTATGCCCCAGTAGCCGTAGACGCTGTTGTCGTATATGCCCAGGATAAAGCGGGTGATGATGCCGGCCTTGCCGAAGAGCATTATCATGGAAAGGCTCAGCACGAAGGGGGGCGAGACCACAGGCAGCATGGACACCACCTTGAACAGCCCGCCCACGAAGCGGTTCATGCGCACATAGACCTCCACATAGGCAAACAGCAGCCCGATGAGGGTGGAGAGTATGCCCACAAGAAAGCCTACCTTAAGGGTATTTGTTATTGCGGTGGTAAAGGTGGGCATCTTGAATATCCTTTTGAAGATATCCAGGGTGAGCCCGCCGTCCCCGTAAAAACTATCCACCAGCAGTATTGCCAGCGGGTAGAGAATAAACAAAGTCAAAAATGTTATAAGCAGCACTATGGTGGTGACCATGACCGGGTCGGCCATCAGCTTTTTCCTGTCCAGCGCCGCTCCTTGACCTCTTGCCATAAGAGCTCTCCTTTCTTTTCCGGACCGGAGATCATGCCCCTGAGGGGCAGCTTTTTAAAAAATGGAGGCGGCTTGGGCCGCCTCCATCAGGGGAGACATGCTTATTGATTTATCATTCCGTCTCGAAGCGGGAGTCTCCGCCGCCCAGGGCGTTCATGACTTCCTCAACATAGGTGGTGATGTTGGCGGTGGCGTCGTCAAAGTCGTAGTCCATGACGTTCTCCGGGTCGAGGCCGAACTCGGCGGCCTGCTCGGGCTGCTCGGCGTTGTCGATGACCAGGAACTGGTAGGAGCCGTTGTCCTTGGCTATGTTCACGCAGTCGGGAGACAGGGCAAACTCTATCCACAGCTTGGCGGCGTTGGGATGGGCGGCGCCCTTGAAGATGGCGGTGGCGCCTATCTCAAAGGAGGTGCCGGAGCTGGGGATTATCAGCTCGATGTTGGTGTAGCCGTTGTCGATGATCTGGGTGATGCCGTCATGGAGGAAGCCGATGCCGATGACGCACTCACCGGTACCCACATTCTTGGAGGGGCCGGAGCCGGACTTGGTGTACACCTGGATGTTCTTGTCCAGGTCTACCAGGTACTGGATGCCTTCGTCATGGCCGTACTTCTGGATCATGGTGTTGATGACCAGCTTGGCGGTGCCGGCGGTGTTGTAGTTGGACAGCCAGATCAGGCCTTCATACTCGGGCTTGAGCAGGTCGGGCCAATCCTGGGGGGCCTCCAGCTCCATGCGCTCCAGCTCGTCCTTGTTCACCATGAAGCCAAGGATGCCCTTGTAGATGCCGTACCAGCAGCCGTCGGGATGGCGGTACATGTCGCCCAGCAGGTGGGAGGCGTTCTCCGCCTCATAAGGCTCCAGCAGGCCCTCGGCAGCCACAACGTTGTAGGGGTCGGTGGTGCCGCCGAACCAAACGTCGGCGGAGGGATTGCCGTTTTCTTCCTCTATCTTGGCCTGGACCTCACCGGTGGACAGGCGCTGATACTGGGTCTTTATGCCGTAGAGCTCCTCAAACTTGGCGCAGGCTGCGGCCAGGTACTCCTCCTCGCAGGAGCCGTAGACCACCAGCTCGCCCTCGGCCTGAGCAAGGCTCACCAAGTCGTCCTCGGCGGCCTCCTCGGCAGGCGCTTCCGCTGCCGGCTCCTCGGCGGCCGGCTCCTCGGCGGCGGTATTGGAGCTGCCGCAGGCGCACAGGGACAGAGCCATAAGCAGAGCAAGCAGCAATGCCAAAAACTTCTTCATTTGCTTTCCTCCTTAACAGAAAATTTTTTACGTCCGGGCTTCTGTGTATAACATACAGAAATTTTCCCCGGTATGATGGACAAATTGTATAGCTTACAATAAAAACTGTCAATGTCCGCCGGCAGTGATTCACAGTTTTTTAATAATTTTATCAGTATCGTCCCGCATTGCCCCCGGGCAGGTCCCGGAAGGCGCAGGCCATGGAAGGGCCCTCCCGCAGCATTTTACTGTAGAAAAAATCCCGAACATGTAATATACTCTATCCATAAAACAAATACACCTGCCGGGCCTGCACCCCGGCGGGCTCACGCAAGGAGGGAAAGAGATGCAAACCGGCGCTTTGATAGTCGCTGCCGGGATGTCCTCCAGGATGGGGGACTTCAAGCCTATGCTGAACATAGGCTCCATATCCATCGCCCAGAGGATAGTGGCCACTTTGCAGCAGGCCGGGGTGGAAAAGATAGTCATGGTCACCGGCTACAACGCCCAGGCCCTGGAGCGGCACCTGAGCAACAGCGGCATAATTTTCCTGCGCAACGAAAATTACAGCACCACCCACATGTTCGATTCCGCCAAGATAGGCCTGGAATACCTGCGGGACAAGTGCGACAGGATACTTTTCACTCCGGTGGACATTCCCCTTTTCACCTGCACCACCGTGAAAAGCCTTATGGACAGCGGCGCCCTTCTGGCCTGTCCCGTCTTCAACGGCGAATCGGGCCACCCCATCATGCTCTCCGCCGCCCTGGTGGAGGGCATCCTGGCCGACTCCGGGGAGGACGGGCTGAAGGGGGCCCTCTCCCGCTGCGGCGCAGCCATGGAGCGCATTCCCGTGTCCGACCCGGGCATACTCCACGACGCCGATACCCCCGAGGACTACAACACCCTTTTGAAGATACACAACAGCCAGCTGGTGAGGCCGGTGCTCAATGTGTCCCTGGCCCGGGAAAAGCCCTTTTTCGACGGCAGGATGGCCATGCTGCTGAGCCTTGTGGAGGAGACCGGCTCCGTGCGCAGCGCCTGCCAGCGGATGCAGCTGTCCTACTCCAGCGGCTGGAACATGATAAAGACCCTGGAATCCCAGCTGAACCGCCCCCTGATACTGCGCAGCAAGGGCGGGGCCAAGGGGGGCCAGAGCTCCCTCACCGACGACGGCAGGGATTTTCTCCGCCGCTACAACGAGTATGTGAACGAGCTGCGGGAGGCGGCCAAGGAGCTGTACTCCAAGCACTTCGGCGGGGTGTTCCGATGAGGAGGATATACCTTATACGCCACGGGCGGCCGGACTTCCCGCAGGGGGAGCACATCTGCCTGGGCAGCACCGACTTGCCCCTGAGCAGCCTGGGACGGCTCCAGGCCTGCCTGCTGGGGCTGGATCTGGGAGGCCGAATATCCGCTGTATTTTCCAGCCCCCTGTCCCGGGCCCCGGACACCGCCCTGGGCCTGTACCCCGATGTCCGCGTCCAACCCGGCCTGGCCGAGCAGGACG
>DBFSDV010000050.1:0-5707 GCA_048417135.1 Candidatus Limivicinus sp.
GACCAGAACAGAACAGTCAGCGCCGCAGAGAGCGGCAGCTCTGAATAGAAATTGCCGCCGGACTTTGCCAAGCCTGCTTTGGACTCACTCTTCCAGCACCAGAGACTGCCGGGGGCAGCAGCCCAGCTCCTTAAAATCGGAGAAGAGGCAGTCCATGCGCAGGGGACGGACGCAGATAAGGTGCATGGGGCTCTCCAGCTTTTTCAGGAAATCCAGGGAAATCTTCTTGTATTGAGCGTGGGCGATATACTTTTCCGAGAAAGGCTCCACCAGCTCGGCCCGGCCGGTGACCTGCAGGCCGTGGAGCTTGCCGAAGCCCTCATATTTGTCGTAGATGGCCAGGCACACATTGGGGTTTTCACTCAGACCGATAAATTTTTTGCCGCCCTCGCTGAACATCCAGAAGCAGCCGTCATGCCAGCTGTACTCGATGGGGGTGCAGCGCACATAGCCGCCGGCGCCGGTGGCCAGGGCACAGGTGTTGTTTGCAAGGATGTACTCCTCCAGCATGGCCTTCAGCCGCTGGGGCTCCAGCCTCACGCTGTCCCGGTCCATTTTCTCCCAGTAGCCGGCGGCCTCCTCTAAAGTCTGCCGGTCGTAATAGCCGGGCTTTGCAGATTTTTCCATTTGCTTTGCCTCCTTTGCGAACTTGCCCCCGGCTTGGGGCAGAATAGGTTTACATAACATAACGCACAAATTGGATGGAGTGAAATGGGGCGGCAGCCCTTTCACTTAGTAAGAAGCTTTAACAGTTCCTCCGCAAAGAGCCCGTGCCCCTGCTCGGTAAAATGCACGCCGTCATAGGCCATGGGGATGTTCCATTCCCCGGCGTCCGCCCAGGCTATGCCCAGATCGGCGGCCAGTTCCCGGTAATATCTCCCCAAGCTGACGCAGGCATCTATGAGCACCCGGTTGGGTACCCATGAGCCCCGGGTCACCGGCGGCGGAATGATAAGCAGCAGTTTTTCCCGGGACAGCTCCAGGCCACGGATAAAGCGCTCCATTTTGCCGGAGGCATCCCGGGGAGTCCAGCCGGTGAGGATGTCGTTGGTGCCAAGCATGAGGATGAGCAGGTCCGTGTCCTGGGGGAAGGAGACGGGGGAGCGGGGTATCTCCCGACCGTTCTCGCCCATGTTGCAGACCTGCCAGCCAGTCCTGGCCCCCAGTATCTCCACCCAGCGGTTGCAGCTGTCATAGCGGCTGCCAAAAATAGACCGGGGGTCATAGCCGTAGGTATTGGAGTCGCCGAAGCAGATGATTTTCATGGCATATCAAGCCCTTCCGATGCTTGCGCGGATACCGCCCCGGCCGCCTGTGCGCCGGAAAAAGCATGGCGGCATGGCGTAGCTTGAATGGGGTCCAAAAGACCTGACATGGTCTGAATCCATTATATCCCAAGCAGCCTGAGCTTTCAAGCGTGCCCCATAAGAGAAACGGGGAAAAGACTTGCGGGCAATATTAATCAAAAACTGCCGGGCAGGGGCGCATCCGGCTTCATTCGGGGCTGAGCCCGGAGCTGACCACGCTGTTCCAAAAGGCCTTTGCGGATGGGGTCAGGGGTTGGCTGCGCTTTCTCAGCATGGAAAAATACCGGGAGATATTATCCTCTCCCACCCGGAGATAGGCCAGCTTGTGGCTGACGCTCCGGGGCCAGGAGGCCTCCATGATGTAGTCCGGCATATAGGCAAAGCCGGAGTCGGGCTCGCCTATAAGAGTGTCGATAATTGCAAGGAGATTTGACATTGTGGTAATGGAGTCGGAATATATGCCGTGGCGCCGCATGTCCTCCGTCTCCACATCGTAAAGGTAATACTCCTTTGACATCTGATAGAAAGCCGTAAAGACGGGAAACAACTGCCGATACAGGAAAGGAGAAAATCAAAATGCCCAAGAAAAAATGACGGTCCTGGACTTTAAGAAGTTCAAGGAAGAGGGATGCAAGTTCGCCTACTGCACAGCCTATGACTACACCACCGCCTCCATCGTGGACGAGAGCGAGGTGGAGGTCATCCTGGTGGGGGACTCTCTGGGCATGATAATGCTGGGCTATGACACCACCGTGGGCGTCGCTCTTGACGAAATGATCCACCACATCTGCCCGGTGGTCAAGGGTGCGCCCAACATCTTCATCGCCGGGGACATGCCCTTCGGCAGCTACCAGGAGAGCCCGGAGCAGGCCATCCGCAGCGCTTGCCGCATACTCATGGAGACCAACTGCGACTGCGTGAAGCTGGAGGGCGGCAGCAACATGGCCCCCACCATCAAGCGCATGACCGAGTGGGCATCCCCGTCATGGGCCACATAGGCATGACTCCCCAGAGCGCCGCCAACTTCGGCGGCTTCAAGGTCCAGGGCGGCACCCCGGAGGGCGCGGCCAAGCTCATTGAGGACGCCAAGGCTCTGGAGGCGGCGGAGGTGTTCTCCATCGTTGTGGAGTGCGTGCCCAGCGGCGTGGCCAAAGCCATCTCCCAGGCGGTGAGCGTGCCCATCCTGGGCATAGGCGCCGGCCCCTATGTGGACTGCCAGGTGCTGGTGACCCAGGACCTGCTGGACATGTACGGCGACTTCAAGCCCAAGTTCGTAAAGCACTTCGCCCATGTGCGCAAGGCCACGGTGGAGGCAAAGTGCCGGGAGCTGGGGGTCAAGGTGGCGCTGAGCCGGGTCTGGGCCGAGGGCGGCCGGGGCGGCCGGGAGCTGGCGGAGGAAGTGGTGCGCCTGTGCGAAGAACCCAACGGCTTCCGCCAGAGCTATGAGCTGGACTCCTCCCTCATGGACAAGCTCAAGGCCATATGCACCAAGGTGTACCATGCCGAGGGAGTGCAGCTGGTGGACAATGCGGTGAAGCAGCTAAAGCAGATAGAGGAGCTGGGCTACGGGAACTTGCCCGTGTGTATGGCCAAGACCCAGTATTCCTTCTCCGACGATGCGGCGCTGCTGGGGGCGCCCCGGGGCTTTACCGTCACCGTGCGGAACCTGAAGGTTTGTGCCGGTGCGGGCTTTATTGTTGCGCTCACCGGTGATATAATGACCATGCCGGGCCTGCCCAAGCAGCCCGCAGCGGAAAAGATAGACGTGGACGAGAACGGACTTATTTCAGGCCTGTTCTGAAATGAGCTTAACAAGCCGCTCCCCGGTATATGGGGGACGGCGGAGATGTATGCAGGAGGAGACTGTGCCCGTGAGCAAGATACTTAAAGGAGGGCCGGCGGCAGCGGCAATGACCGAAGAGCTGGCCCGGCGAGCCGCAGCATTGAAAGAGCGGGGCCTGGTCCCCACCCTGGCCATAGTGCGGGCAGGGGAGCGGGGAGACGATCTGGCCTATGAGCGGGCGGCCATAAAGCGCTGCGAGAAGGCCGGCATAGCAGTCAGGCTCTACACGATTAAGGCGGATTCAAGCCAGGACGAGCTCATCTCCGTGATAGAGGAGATAAACACAGACAAAGGCATCCACGGCTGCCTGATGTTCCGGCCCCTGCCCAAGCACATGGACGAGCGCCGGGTATGCCGGGCGCTGGATGTGAGCAAGGACGTGGACTGCATGACGGAGAGCTCCCTGGCGGGAGTGTTCACCGGCTCCGGGCGGGGCTTCCCGCCCTGTACGGCCCAGGCGGTGATGGAGCTGCTGGATTACTACGGCGTGGAGACGGCGGGCCGGCGCTCCGCGGTCATAGGCCGCAGCCTGGTCATAGGAAAGCCCGTGTCCATGCTGCTCCAGGCAAGGGACGCCACCGTCACCATGTGCCACAGCAAGACCCGGGATGCGGCTGCGATATGCCGGGAGGCGGAGATACTTGTGGTGGCTGCCGGTCACGCCGGCACCGTGACTCCGGAGTTCACCAACCCCGGCCAGGTGATAATCGACGTGGGCATTAACAGCCTGCCGGACGGGAGCCTCGTGGGGGATGTGGACTTCGCTGCGGTATCGCCCCTTGTGAAGGCTGTCAGTCCCGTGCCGGCGGGGGTGGGCAGCCTGACCACGGCGGTGCTGTGCAAGCATGTGATACAGGCGGCGGAGAGAAGCCTGGGATGAAAACTGCAAGGCTTTTCTGCTCCGCAGTCCTTGCGGGCATGGGCATAGGCCTGGGCGGCACGGTCTTCCTCTAGGTGGAGGAGCCCATAGTGGGCGCGGCGCTTTTCACCGTGGGACTGTTCAGCGCCTGCACCTTCGGCCCGGCCCTGTTTACCGGCAGACTGTGCTACGCCCTGGAAAAGGGCAGGGCCTATGCGGCCGGCCTGCCCCTTATCTGGCTGGGCAATCTGGCGGGGACCGGCATCATGGCGGCCCTTGCAGCCTTCAGCCGCATGGGCGGCATTAGGGAGCGGGAGGCGGAGCTGTGCTACGTAAAAATGGGAGACTCCCTGTTGAGCCTGTTTTTGCTGCGGCTGCTGGTCATCACCCTGGGCAGCTGCGCGGGAAGCCTGGGCTTTCGCTCCCTCCACCGCTTTGCCGCCATGAAAGGAGACCAAAGGTGAAGAGAAAATTTACCGTCCGGCAGCTGGCCCTCAACGCCATGCTCATCGCCATCTGCACCGTGCTTGCCGGTCTGGCCGTTAACCTGGGGGGCAATTTCAAAATCACCTTTGAGAGCCTGTCGGTGCATATCGGGGCTTTGCTCTTCGGCCCGGTGGACGGGATGCTCATCGGTGGCATCGCCACCTTTATATATCAAGTGCTGCTGTCGGGCTACGGCATAACCGCCACCACTCTGCTGTGGATACTGCCCTATGTGGTCTGCGGATTGATAGACGGGCTCTGCGCCCAGGGCTGCGTCCGGAGCAGGGGAAAGCTCATACTAACCGTGCTGCTCAGCGAGCTGAGCATAACGCTTTTAAACACCTTTGCCCTGTATGTGGACAGCCGGCTCTACGGCTACTATTCCCCGGTCTTCGTGTTCGGCACCCTGGCCGCAAGGCTGCTGGTGTGCGCCGTAAAGTCCCTGGCCTACGGGGCGGTGATACCGGAAGTGCTGAAGGCCCTGAGAAAAACCCTCCATTGAGAAGATGCTCTCCACAATATGCCCTATATAAATAAACGGCGCTCCCTTTGCCGGATACGGGTCTCAAGCCCGGCAGGGGAGCGCTGTTTTCGTATTTAAAACTCCGGGGCCGGCCCTATGCTGAACTGCTTCAAAATCAGCTCCAACTGCAGCTTCAGCTCCTCGTCCCCGGGGAGCCCGCCCTTTTCCATCCAGAAGCGGGCGGCCTCCACTATGCCCCCTACGAAAAAGCAAGCCATTATCTCCGGGGAGGCGGGCAGAGACTCCCCCCGGCGGATGTCATTTTCCAGCTTGCCCTTTATATCCAGTATCAGCTGCTGGGAGGTGATGCTGAGTATCAGGGGGAAGGAGTTGCTCTGAACGGCGGACTGGACCAGCGCCTTGTTGTCCGAGAGAAAGTCCAGGAAGAGGGAGGTGAGGCGTATGTAGTATTCCCGTATGCTCCCGCCGTGAAATTCCAGGGAGAGCTTGGCGTCCAGCTTCTTTTGATTCTGCCGGACTATATAGGTCAGCAGCTCGTACTTATCCCCGAAGTGCTTGTAGAAGGTGGATTTGCGTATCATTGCCCGGGAGCACAGCTCGCTCACCCGGATGTCCTCAAAGCTCATTTCTTCCAGCATCTGTAAAAAGGTATTTGTAAGAGCCAGATAGGTCTTCTGGATACGCAGATCGACTTTTTCATCCATGCTCAAAACCCCTCCCTGTACGGA
>DBFSDV010000051.1:0-7449 GCA_048417135.1 Candidatus Limivicinus sp.
ACGATACCCACAGGGAGCATACCGCTTACATTTGGCATATCCTTGTCCTCCTGTATTTTTATTTCTATTCAGGATTTTTCTATTAAAAACCTGCCTTTATTCTGACGTTATATCAGCTCTTCCAGTTCCCCGATAAGCTCATTAAAAAGTCTTAAGGCCTCATTCACCGGTTCAGGGCTGGCCATGTCCACTCCCGCTATCTTCAGCAGGCTTATGGGGTCGGCGCTGCCGCCGGAAGAGAGGAACTTCTTGTAGTCCCTCACCGCCGGCTCGCCCTCGCTGAGTATGCGCTGGGCAATGGCCGCCGCTGCGGCAAAGCCGGTGGCGTACTGGAACACATAATAATTATAGAAGAAATGGGGTATCCTGGCCCATTCCAGGCTTATCTCCTCGTCGGAGACCATGTCCGGCCCGAAGTACAGCTTGTTCAGCTCCAGGTACTTTCTGCAAAGCTCCTCCGCCGTGAGGGTCTCTCCCGCCCAGGACATGCGCCCCATCTCCAGCTCGAACTCGGCAAACATGGTCTGGCGGTAAATGGTGCCCTTGAACTGGTCCAGGAAATGGTTTATCAGATAGGCCCGGCGCCTGGGCTCGGCAGTCTGCTCCAGGAGCCGCCGCATCAGCAGTATCTCGTTGCAGGTGGAGGCCACCTCCGCCACGAAGATGACATAGTCGCTGGTGCTCACCGGCTGGTTATGGCAGCTGTAGTAGCTGTGGAGGGCGTGGCCCATCTCGTGGGCGATGGTGAACATGGACTCCAGATTGTCCTTGTGGTTTAGCAGCACATAGGGGTGGGGCCGGGAGACACCGGAGGAATAGGCCCCGCTGCGCTTGCCCCGGTTCTCATACACGTCTATCCAGCGCCCGTTGAAGGCCTTTTTCAAAAGCTCCACATAGTCCTCCCCCAGGACGCTGAGGGCGGAGAGCACAGTCTCCTTGGCCTGCTCGTAGCTTATCTCCTCCGCTGCGTCGGAGACGATGGGTGTATACACATCGTACATGTGCAGCTCCTCCACTCCCAGGGCCCGCTTCCTCAGCCGCACATAGCGGTACATGGCCTCCATATTGTCATGGACGGCGGAGATGAGGTTCATGTACACCTCCTCCGGCACCTCGGTGGCGTCCAGAGCGGCGGAGAGGGTGGAGGGATATTTTCTTGCCCGGGCAAAGAAATTCAGCTGCTTGAACTGGGCGTCCAGAATGGAGGCCACGGTGTTCTTAAACTCCCCGTAGCGATCGAAGCAGTTTTCAAAGGCGCTCTTTCTCAGCGTCCTGTCGGAGCTCTCCATCAGGGGCACCAGGGTGCCGGAGCTGAGGGGATGCTTCTCCCCCCTGGAGTCCACCGCATCCTCAAAGCGCAGGTCGGCGTTTCTCAGGGCCCCGCCTATATTGTCCGGGCTGTCGGCCATCTCTCCGGCGGCGGAGAGCAGCTTCTCCTCCTGGGGAGAGAGGATGTGCTCTGCCCGGCGGCGTATCCTGTAGAGACTGCGCCGGTACTCCTCCAGCTCCGGGCAGGCGGCGTAAAAGCCCTTCAGTTTCTCCTCCGGAATGGCCATTATCTCCGGCCGTGCAAAGGCCGTGGCCTCGGAGGCCTCCACGCAGCGGCGCATGGCCTTGCCCCGCATATCCTGATAAAAGCCGTTGCCCAGGTCCTGGTCGGCTTTGCAGCTTGCGTAGCCTGTGAGCTTTTCCAGCCTCACGGAGAGCTCATCGTCCAGGCGCATAAAGCTCAGCAGAGTGTCTGCGCTCTCCCCCAGCCTTCCCCGGAACTTCTCCAGTTCTGCCGGAGCGGACTCCAGAGCGGCAAATTCCTCCGCCCACTTTTCATCGCTTTCGTATATCTCATTCAGATTCCAGGTGTACTCCTGGGGTATCTCTTCTCTTGCCGGTATCTTTCCTTTAGTCATGTTCTTCCTCCGTTGATGTGTGCCGGCGTATTGCCGTCTTTTTCGCTTATTATAACATATGCCCGCTCCCACTGCAAATACCGGAGCCGAACTGAATATAGATATATAAAACCGTATAAGGAGCAGCCTATGGAAATCTATATCGTCCGACCGGGAGACAGTCTCCCCTCCATCGCCCGCAGCTTTGGTTTGAAGGCGGAAAACATAAGGCGGCTGAACCAGCTCTCCGACCCCCGGCGGCTCACACCGGGCCTGAGCCTGGTGCTGGACACCGGGGAGGCGCAGCTGCCGGTGGACGGGGAGCTCTGCGCCTGTCTCAGCCCCAGAGCGGAAGAGGCCCTGCTCCGGGAGCTGCTGCCGGGCCTCAGCTGGCTATGCGTGCAGAGCTGTCCCCTCAGCTCCCAGGCTCCGCCCGTCCTGCCCGAGGCGGAAAAGCTGCTGGGCCTCGCTGCGGAAAACTCCGTCCTCCCCCTGCTCAGTCTCACCAACCAGGCCCAAGGCGGCTACTCCGCCCTGCTGGCCCACCGGCTGCTGGGGGACGCCCAGGCCTGCCGGGCTCTGGCGGAGGGGCTGCCGGAGCTGTTGGAGGCCGGGGGCTACCGGGGGGCGGAGCTGAACTTCCAGTATGTCTATGCCTTTGACCGGGACAATTACAGCAGCTTTGCCCGGCTGCTGGCAAGTTCCCTCCACGCGGCGGGGCTGTATCTCTTTATTTCCCTGGCCCCAAAGACCGCAGCCACGGAGGAGTCCCCTCTCTGTGCCGGGCAGGATTACAGGGAGCTGGGCCTCTGCGCCGACCGGGTCTTGCTCCTCTGCCATGACTGGGGCGGACCCTTTACCGCTCCCCAGGCCATCTCCCCGGCAGACCGGACGGCGGAAGTGATAAGCTATGCTTCCGCCCTCATTCCCCCGGGGAAGACCCTGCTGAGCCTGTCTGTCTGCGGCTGCAGCTGGAGCCTGCCATGGCGCCAGGGGGATGAAGGGCGGCCGCTGCCCAGCGCTCTGGCTGCCGACATGGCCGTGGCCGCCGGGGCGGAGATAAAGTTCGACCGCAGCGCCCGCTCTCCCTTCTTCACCTGCGGCATTGAGGGGCAGCGGCGGGTGGTCTGGTACGAGGACGCCCGCTCCCTCTCCGCCAGGATGGACCTGGCCGGGGCGGCAGGGCTGGCGGGGCTGAGCCTCCGGCCCCGGGACCGGCTGTACCGGCCCGGCCTAAGCCTGCTGCTCAGCCGCCGCGTGGGGGAGAAGCTAATCTGAGGCCCCCGCCAGCTCCAGGCAGCGCAGTAAAGGGCGGCCGCAGCTGCGGCCGCCCGTTACTGCTTGTCAAAGAAGGCTATGCCTTCTTTGACAAAAAAAGCTTGCCCTTCGCTTCATGCCTCGATTGTACGCCTACGGCGTACAATTCGACACTCAGCTCCGTGAGAAGTGTTTTCCGCGACGCACATGTCGCCGCGGAAAACGATTAAAATTTTTTTCGCCGCGGCGAAAAAACTCTGCGAGGCTTTTTTGACAGTCTCTAAAGGACGGCCGCCCTTTAGTAACTGCGTCACGGCAAATCGGATGCCCCGGGCTTTCAGAGGCCTTCTCCGCCCTTTCCTCCCTCCGGGGCATCCTCGCCCCGGCTGCGGCGCAGCAGTATACGCTGGAAATTCAGCATATAGGCGCAGAGGCAGAAGGCCACCAGCACCCCGCAGGCCATGACCCCCGTATCTATCACATGGGCCGGCAGCTGCGGGAAAGCCAGGGCGCAGATCATCACCGTATATATGCACAGGGTGCACAGCTTGCCGTACCACTTGGAGCCGTACACATGGCCGGTGACGCGCAGCACATACAGGCTCATGGCCCCCAGGCTCAGCTCCCTCAGCAGATGCAGGCCCAGCAGCAGCCACACGCTGGGGCTGCGCTCCAGGGCGCAGAACATCATGGCCGCCTGGATGAGCTTGTCGGCTATGGGGTCCAGGGCCCGGCCCAGCTCCGTCTCCATGTGGCAGCGGCGGGCTATGGCCCCGTCCAGCACGTCGGAGGCCGCCGACAGCAGCAGCACTCCCATGGCTCCCGTCACGTTCCCCCGGCTGTACATGAGGACAAAAAGGGGCACCAGGAATATACGTCCAATGCTTATCATGTTGGGGATGCTCATGCCTGTCTCCGATCCGCCCCGGGCTCCGGGGCCTTGAAATGGCGCTGCGCCTCTGAGGGCTCTTGTATCATTCTATGCAGATGTTGCCCAGTTTGTTCTGCCCTTATGCAGCTTGCTCTTGAATTTAAGGATGAAAATGGTATAATGTCTGAGATACGATTAAATCAACCAACGGATCTGGAGACACTTATGGACCTTAGCCCCATACTCAGCGGCGGCATTGCCGTATTGATGTTCCTTGCGGCCATCGCCCTTGTGGCCTACCGCAGGCACAATAAAATAAATATGTTCTGGGCTCTCATGGCCATACTGCTCAGCGGCGGCACCATGCTCATGTCCGTGGTGGGCAGCAGCGTGGGCACCATCTATGCCAAACCCTCCGGGGACCCCCGCAGCAGCGTCACCGAGTTTTTTGACGCTTTGGTCACCGGGGACTATGACACCGCCTACTCCCTTATGGACGACTATTCCGACCTGGGCCTGGCCTCAGAGCCAAAGACCGAGGCGGGCATGCTCATATACGACGCGCTGAAGCAGAGCTACCATTATGAGCTCATAGGCGACTGCCAGGTGGAGATGATACAGGCCAGCCAGCGGGTCTCCCTGCGCTATCTGGATGTGGCGGCGGTCAGCGCCCAGCTGGACGAGCTCACCGCAAAGAAGCTGAAGATCCTGGTCCAGACCATGGACCACGACCAGGTATACGACGAAGAGGACAACTACCTGCCGGAGATAACCCAGCAGGCCTATATCCAGGCCCTGGAGCAGGCGCTCAAGGACGCCCGCAGCTGCTACACCACGGTGGAGTTTGAGGTCTCCCTGAAATATTCCGGGGGCAAGTGGCTGATCCACACCGCCCCTGAACTGCTCACCGCTCTCAGCGGCGGCACCGGCGTCTGAAGGGAGGTGCTCCGTAAGTGGCAGACAACTATGATCTGGAAGAACTGTTGAGGGAGTTTTCCTCCTATGTGGGCGAGCCCGAGGCTTCGGAAGAGCCCTCTTCCCCCGGGGCTTCGGAGCCGGATACCTCCGCCCCCCTGTCCGGGGAGGAGCCCTCCGCCCCCGCTTTTCAATCCCGGGGCCGGGAGGACTTTGCCTCTTTTAGGGAATACCCCGAATATGAGCAGGACCACGGCTATGAAGAGTTCCGGGAGGATTTCTCCGGGGACTACGAGGAGGAAGAGCCGGCGGAGAAGGTTTCGGAGCCCAAGCCCGCCAAGCCGGGCAGGGGCAGGCATATACTCACCGAAGTGCTCATGAGGCTTGCGGGACTCATTTTCCTGGGCGCCTCCCTGCTGACCATCGCCTGGGTGGGCGTCAATGTCCACCCGGATGCGGGCACCGCCACCACCGTCTCCGGCGGCGGCAGGCTGAACGTCTTCGGCAATCTGGACGCCTACATGAACAACGCCGCCAGCGACGCCCTGGGCGACCTGACCTACATACGCAAGATATACACCATCGACGAAAACGCCACCGTGGCCCCGGCGCCCAATCCCGAAAACTTCGGCAGCACCGACGACCCGGCGGTCATCCAAAAGCTCATCGACGACGCCTGGGAGCTCATTGCCGGCCAGGACATGATATGGAGCCCGGATGCGGACTTCGTCCCCGGCGAGCCCATGCGCTACTACTATGACGAGACCATCCTGGTCATCCAGTGGAAGGAGTACATCGACGGGCGCTGCTGCACCATGGCGGAGGTGAAGCTGGCCCACGGCTCTCAGATCCGCCGGAAGATCGCCGACGACACCTACGGCTCTTCCATACAGCTCTATGCCTCGGAGATGGCCAATGCCGCCAACTCCGTCGTCGCCATCAACGGCGACTTCTATACCTTCCGCAACCTTGGCATAACCGTGTACCAGCGCCAGCTCTACCGCAGCGACCTGGACTCGGTGGACACCTGCTTCTTTGACAGCAACGGAAACATGATATTCAGCAAGGCCGGCCAGTTTGACGATACCGCCGCCGCAGAGCAGTTCATCCGGGATAATGATATTCTCTTCTCCGTGTCCTTCGGACCGGTGCTGGTAGATAACGGGGAACTCATCCCCTGCGAAAGCTACCCCATAGGAGAGATCAACACCGAATACTCCCGCTCCTGCATCGCCCAGAAGGGCGAGCTGCACTATCTGCTCATGACCATAAACCACACCATGGACGCCCGGCCCAGGGCCACCATCAACGAGCTGGGCAGCTATATCCACAGCAAGGGCGTGGACAAGGCCTACACCCTGGACGGGGGCCAGACCTCCGAGATAGTCATGATGGGCGGCCCGGTAAACTATGTGGACTACGGCAATGAGCGCCTGGTCAGCGACATCATCTATTTTGCCACCGCCCTTCCCGGCGGCAGCCAGGAGGTGAGCCAATGACTTCTTCCATAGCTATCTGCATCGGCCCCGTGGTCATATACTGGAGCTCCCTTATCATAGCCATGGGCCTGGCGGCGGCTCTGTGCCTGAGCCTGGCCCTGTACCGGGGCAGCGGCGGACGGGCCGCGGCGGTGCTGCTGCTGATGCCCCTGGCCCTGCTGCTGTCCGTGCCCCTGTGCCGCTTCATCCACTGGTACAGCCACACCGAGCAGTACACCGGCCTCTTTGACGCCCTCACCGACTATTCCACCGGCAGCTACTGTCTGCCCGGCGCCCTGTTGGGCACCTGGCTTGCCGCCTTCCTGGTGCGGAAGCTGAAGTTCGCCCCCAGCACCGGTGCCCTGCTGGATGCTGCCGCCCCGGGCATGGCCCTGGCCATAGCCTTTATCCGCCTCAGCGCACTGTTCAACAGCTCCTGCCGCAGCAAGATAACTTTTACTTCCCCCCTGCTCCGGCATCTGCCCCTGGCCTCGGCAGTGACCAATTCTTCCGGGGGTGTGGATTACCGCTTCGCCACCTTCTTCGTCCAGTTCATCATCATGCTGCTGATGACCCTGGTGCTCATCCGCTTCTACGGTAAGAGGCGCAGCGTGCCCATGCGCTCCGGCAGCAGCGACGGGAACGTGGCCCGGATGTTCCTCCTGTGGTACAGCGCCGTGGAGCTGGTGATGGACAGCACCCGCTACGACGCCAGCTACATGCGCTTCAACAACTTTGTCAGCCTGGTGCAGGTCACGGGCGCTCTGTGCATCCTTGGCATACTCATCTATTACAGCGTACATGCGGTGCGCGCCCGGGGCAGGAAGTTTTCCAACTTTGCCATATGGTTCGGCTTCTTCCTGGCCGTGGGAGCGGCGGGCATGTCCGAATATATGGTCCAGCGCTACGGCAACTGGTATCTGGCCTGCTACGGGGCCATGAGCCTCTTCGTCTATCTCATGGTGCTGCTGGTAAAGCAGATGTATCTGCGCTGCTGCGATAACAGGGCGGCGGCAAACTAGAACAAGGAGAAAAATATGAA
>DBFSDV010000052.1:0-8465 GCA_048417135.1 Candidatus Limivicinus sp.
TCCATCCCGGCATATTCGGGCAAGGCCTTTGGTGGTGTAGTCCCAATCCTCCGGCAAGGACAGCATGAGGGACAGCAGCCCCTTCGCTTTCAGCGACAGCGCCGTGTTCCGCAGATGATGGTTTGCCATCACCGTGTAGTCGCGGGTTTTCTCAATGCGAAATACCGCCATAATCTCACCTCCCTCCGGCGGTCTGGAAAAGTGTTCGTTTTCGGGGAAAAGGTGCCCTCTATATCCAATGAATGCCCGGAGGATAAATCACCTGCGCCTGCTTTCCAACAGGCAGCACCGGAAGAAAATAGAGGGCTTTTCAACCCTAATTAGCACACTTGGTTTTAGGCGTAAAAAAGGGCGGCTGCTTCAAAACAGTCGCCCTAAAGTGGGGGGATATACAAGATATTTTTCTGTTCGGATGCCCGAAAACCATTGATATTACTGGGTTTTTCAAAAAGTTCTGTATCGCCACTCGTACCACGTCGGAGCAAGCTTCATATCGCTTGCTCCGATTTTTATGCCCTTGGCAAAAAATCAGAGCGCACTCATTCCGCTGCTCCTCCTCTCCAAATCGAACCCGCTGACGCTGGGCTTTGGATTTGTTTTTATAAGACGGAAAAAAGCCGCTGCCCCGGGAAAACTTCGGGGCAGCGGCTTTTTCGCTTTAGTTCTCAGACAAAGTGCAGGCTCAGGGTGAGGATGACGAAGGCCAGCACAAACCACTTGGTGGCCTTGGCCAGCTTAGCATCCCAGGTCTTGGCCTTGCCCTTGGACAGGAAGGTCTCGGCACCGCCGGAGATGGCGCCGGAGAGGCCGGCGCTCTTGCCGCTCTGCATGAGCACGATAGCGGTGACGGCAACGCCGGAGAGGACCTGAAGTATGGTGAGAACGATGGTGATAGCAGACATTTATTTCAACCCTTTCAAAGTATACACGCTTAACAGCCAGAAAAGTATACCATAGGTGAAAATATAATTCAAGCCTTTTTTCAAAGATATGGGGGATAAAACTCTTTTTTCCCGGGGGACGGCAATATATTTGGCGGCGATTGACAGATGGCCCGGGTTAATGGTACAATCAGATGTCGAAAAATACCGTAAAAATATAACTGATACGGAGGTACGCATGGCGATGAAGGGAATCATACTTGCCGGAGGTAAGGGCACCCGCCTCTACCCCATGACGAGAGTAGTCTCCAAGCAGCTGCTGCCTATCTATGACAAGCCCATGGTCTACTATCCGCTGTCGGTGCTGATGCTGGCGGGCATCCGGGAGGTGCTGATAATCTCCACCCCGGAGGACCTGCCCCTCTACCGGGAGCTGCTGGGGGACGGCAAGCGCCTGGGCATGCGCTTTGAATATGTGGTGCAGGAGCAGCCTAGGGGCCTGGCCGAGGCCTTCATCCTGGGGGAAGAGTTCATCGGCTCCGACTCGGTCTGCCTCATCCTGGGAGACAATGTGTTCTACGGACAGGCTCTCTCCGACTATCTGCGCAAGGGCGCAGCCATAGAAAAGGGAGGACTGATCTTCGGCGTCCAGGTGAAAAACCCCAGAGCCTTCGGCGTGGTGGAGTTTGACGAGAACAAGCGGGTGGTGTCCATCGAGGAAAAGCCCGCCAACCCCAAGAGCAATTTTGCCGTGCCGGGACTGTATTTCTATGACAACAGCGTGGTGGATGTGGCAAAAAATATCAGGCCCTCGCCCCGGGGAGAGCTGGAGATAACCACGGTGAACAATGTCTACCTCCGGCGGGGCGAGCTGCTGGTGAGCCCGATGGGCCGGGGCATGGCCTGGCTGGACACCGGCACCCCCGAGGGCATGCTCCAGGCCTCCCAGTTTGTGGCCACGGTGCAGAGCCGCCAGGGCTTCTACATCTCCTGCATAGAGGAGATAGCCTGGGGCCGGGGCTGGATAAGCGACGAAGAGCTCCTGGCTCTGGGCACGGAGCTGAAAATGACCGACTACGGCCAGTATCTCATATCACTTGTGGAAAAGGACTGAATTGTACATATGAAAAAAATTCTTGTTACCGGCGGCGCCGGCTTTATCGGCTCCAACTTCATTCACTATCTGCTGAAAAATTATGAGGACATCACTGTGGTGAACCTGGACCTGCTCACCTATGCGGGCAACCTGGACAACCTGACGGAGGTCAGCGGCGACCCCCGCTACAGTTTCGCCAAGGGCGATATCCACGACCGGGCCCTGGTGGAGGAGCTCTTTGGCAAATACGAGTTCGACACCGTGGTGAACTTTGCCGCCGAGAGCCATGTGGACCGGAGCATCACCAATCCGGACATTTTCCTCACCACCAACATCCTGGGCACCCAGACCCTGCTGGATGTGGCCAAGCGCCACTGGAAGCTGGACCCGGATGACAAATACTCCTATGAGTTCAAAGAGGGCGTGAGATACCTCCAGGTCTCCACCGACGAGGTCTACGGCGCCCTGGGCCCCACCGGCATGTTCACCGAAACCACGCCCCTGGCCCCCAACAGCCCCTACTCCGCTTCCAAAGCCTCCGCCGACTTCGTGGTCAGGGCTTACAACAAGACCTACGGCATGCCGGTGAACATCACCCGCTGCTCCAACAACTACGGCCCCTATCAGTTCCCGGAGAAGCTGATACCCCTGATGATTAACAACTGCCTCAACGGCAAGAGCCTGCCGGTGTACGGAGACGGTATGCAGATACGTGACTGGCTCTACGTGGAGGACCACTGCGCCGCCATAGCCACCGTGCTGGAGAAGGGCGTTGTGGGCGAGGTGTACAACATCGGCGGCAACAACGAGAAGGCCAATATAGACATCGTGAAGCTCATCATCGGCAGCACCGGCAAGAGCGAGGACCTTATCGTCCATGTAAAGGACAGGCCCGGTCACGACCGGCGATATGCCATTGACAACACCAAAATCACCACTCAGCTGGGCTGGGCTCCCAAGCACAGCTTCGAGACTGGTATGGCCAGCACAATAGACTGGTACCTCCACCACGGGGAATGGATGGAAAAAATCGTCTCCGGGGAGTACATGAATTACTACGAGAAGATGTACGCCGACAATAAAATCTAAGCCATTATACAGAAAAAAGGCAGCCTTCGGAAAGCAGATGGGAGGCTGCCTTTTAGTTATGTAAACTAATCTTCCAGTGCTCCGGCCATGACCACCCGGTTCAGGTAGGAGACAAAGGCGCTATACTGAGCGGGGGAGAGGGGGCCGGGGCTGGACATCACTACCAGACTGTGGCCGGAACAGTCCCGATGATAGGCCGGGTGTACGTGCTTATAGTTATTGGAGACAAAACCGGCTCTTTCGTAAAATCCTTGGCGGCGGCGTGAGACATCGTCTACTGGAGGGTCGATTTCAAGAATAAGGGGTTTGCCCTTACGGCTGAGCAGTTCCAGAGCAGAGCTGCCAACACCTTGCCCTCTCAGCTCCGGCAGGATGCAAAAATGTTCAACATATATAAAGTCGGAGGATTCCCAACAGAGCATAAGTCCGGAAAATCGGCCTTCGTCCATAATGAGCAGGAAATTGTATTCACCGTGTGCCAGTATTCTTTTCTGGGAGGCAGTGCGGCGCTGTTCATGGCGCGGGAAGCTGAGGGCGTAAAGCTCCAAGGCTCGGGAATAGAGCGGGTGCAGGGGACTGTTTACAGGTTCAAAAGTCATAGGGGAGACACCTACTTATACAGCAGAGCCGTCATCTGAGATGACGGCTCGGGAATTTATTTCTTGAAGCTGTCTTTCAGGGCAACGGAGCGGTTGAAGACCAGATGCCCGGGGGCGGCGTCCTTGTTGTCCAGGCAGAAGTAGCCCTGGCGCATGAACTGGAAGCCCTGGGAGTTCTTGCCCTTCTCCGGCATGGGGATCTTGGCCAGACCGGCCTCCACCTTGCAGCCCTCCAGAGTGATAAGGCTTTCGGGGTTGAGGAAGTCCAGGAAGTTCTTGTCCTGGGCGTCCGGGTCCGGGTCGGTGAAGAGATAGTCGTAGAGCCGCACCTCGGCGTCGGCGGCGGTGGCGGCGTCCACCCAGTGGAGAGTGGCGCCCTTCACCTTGCGGCCGTCGGCGGGGTCGCCGCCCCGGCTCTCCGGGTCGTACTCACAGAGTATCTCGGTGACATTGCCCTGCTCATCCTTTACGCAGCCGGTGCAGGTTACCAGATAGGCGCCTTTCAGGCGAACCTCGTTGCCGGGGTAGAGGCGCTTGTACTTGGGGGCGGGGACCTCCATGAAATCCTCGGCCTCCACCCACAAATTCCGGGAGAAGCTTATCTCCCTGCTGCCGTCCTCCGGGCGCAGGGGATTGTTCTCCACGGTGAGCGTCTCGCTCTTGCCCTCGGGGTAGTTGGTGACGGTGAGCTTCACCGGATGCAGCACCGCCATGACCCGGGGGGCGTTGGCGTTCAGGTCGTCTCTCAGGCAGCTTTCAAGCAATGCCCAGTCCACGGTGGAGTCCACCTTGGACACGCCTATGCGCTCGCAGAAGTCCCGGATAGAGGCGCTGGTGTAGCCCCGGCGGCGCAGGCCGCAGAGGGTGGGCATGCGGGGATCGTCCCAGCCGTCCACCCGGCCCTCTTCCACCAGCCGGCGCAGCTTGCGCTTGGACATGACGGTGTAGTTGATGCCAAGCCGGGCAAACTCAATCTGCCGGGGCTTGATGCCGGGGATGGACACGTTGGAGACCACCCAGTCGTAAAGGGGCCGGTGGGCCTCATACTCCAGGGAGCAGAGGGAGTGGGTGATGCCCTCCAGGGCGTCCTGGATGGGGTGGGCAAAGTCGTACATGGGGAAGATGCACCACTTGGTGCCCTGGCGGTGGTGCTCGATGTAGCGGATGCGGTAGAGCACCGGGTCGCGCATGTTGAAGTTGCCGCTGGCCAGGTCTATCTTGGCCCGGAGGGTGTACTTGCCCTCGGGAAATTCGCCGTTTCTCATGCGCTTAAAGAGGTCCAGGCTCTCCTCGACAGGCCGGTCCCTCCAGGGGCTGACGGCGGGCTTGGTGGTGTCGCCTCGGTACTCCTTGAACTGCTCGGGGGTCAGCTCGCACACATAGGCCAGGCCCTTCTTTATAAGCTCGATGGCGTACTCATAGGTTTTTTCAAAATAGTCGGAGCCGTAGTAG
This sequence comes from Candidatus Limivicinus sp., assembly GCA_048417135.1. GTDB lineage: Bacteria > Bacillota > Clostridia > Oscillospirales > Oscillospiraceae > Limivicinus. The sequence continues at coordinate 5,118 of DBFSDV010000052.1, forward strand.
AACCTGTCGCCCCAGTCAAAGCCCAGCCAGTGGATGTCCTCCTGGATAGCGTCCACGTATTCCGTGTCCTCCTTGGCGGGATTGGTGTCGTCCATGCGCAGGTTGCACACGCCGCCGAAGCGCTCGGCGGTACCGAAGTCTATAGTCAGCGCCTTGCAGTGGCCGATGTGGAGATAGCCGTTGGGCTCCGGGGGGAAACGGGTGTGCACCTGCATGCCGTAGCAGCGGTGGCCCTCGGAGAGATCCTCCTGCACAAAGGCGTCAATAAAGTTTCTGGCGGTTTCGTCCATCTTTTCCATCTCCTAAGTCTACTTATGAATCATTCCACATTATAAACGATAGTTCTGGTAATTACAACAAAAATGTGTTAGAATAATAGTGTATGATGCTGAATCAAAAAGTGAAAGGAAAATCACCATGGCTGACAGCTTTGATGTAATGATAATCGGCGGGGGCATAGCCGGGGTCTCGGCGGCGGTGACCTGCCTGAACCGGGGGAAGACCGTGGGCGTTGTGACAAACCCGGTGGAGACCAGCAGCCTTTACAAGGCGGAGAACGTGACCAACTACCCGGGCATAGCCTCCATGAGCGGGGCGGACATGGCAAGGCAGCTCTTCAGCCAGCTGGAAAACAGCGGCGCTGAGGTTATACGGGGCCGGGCCCTCTCCGTCATGCCCTTCGGAAACAGCTTCGGCGTGGCGGTGGGCAGCGACTATTACCAGGCGGGAGCCGTGATAATCGCTGCCGGCATCACCCGGGAAAAGCTCTATCCCGGGGAGGCGGAGTTCCTTGGCCGGGGCGTCAGCTACTGCGCCACCTGCGACGGCATGCTCTATAAGGGCAGGCGTGTGGCCCTCATAGGCAGCGGTGAAGAGGCGGAGCAGGATGCGGAGTTCCTCCGGGGCATCTGCTCGGAGCTGCTCCACTTTGCCGACGGGGGAAAGTATGAGATAAAGGGCGAAATGAAAGCGGACACCCTGGTGTACAAGGGCGAGGAATACAAGGTGGACGCCGTGTTTATAATAAAGGATACCGTGTCCGTCACCCAGCTGGTGCCGGGGCTTCGGTATGAAAAGGGGGGCATAGTCACCGGCCGGAACATGGAGACGGACGTGCCGGGGGTCTTTGCCGCCGGGGACTGCACCGGCAAGCCCTATCAGCTGGCCAAGGCCGCCGGGGAGGGGAACGTCGCCGCCCTCTCCGCCTGCGAATATGTGGATAAGAATAAGGGAAACTGAGTCTCAGCCCTATTGACAAAATCCGCTGTTTGCAGTAAAATCCAGTCAAATTGCTGTGACAGGCAGGAGTACCCGGGTATGCGGATCTCAGAGAGGGAGCGGTTGGTGAAAGCTCCTGTGAGGCGCCGGGGAAGGTCGGCCTTGAGCACCGGGAATGAAGGCTTGAACGCTGCGTAGTCCCGGCGGGGGATTCCCGTTACAGGGTCCATGAGCGCCGCAATAGGCGGAATTCAGGTGGTACCGCGGTAAATTATCGCCCTGAAGCTACGGCTTCAGGGCGCTTTCATTTTTTCAGGAGGATGTTTTTATGCGAGAGCTTCCAAAGACCTATGACCCCAAATCGGTGGAAAAGAATATCTACGACATGTGGATGAAGGGCGGCTACTTCAAGGGCGTTGTGGACAAGGACAAAAAGCCCTTTTCCATCGTCATGCCCCCACCCAATGTCACCGGCCAGCTGCACATGGGCCACGCCCTGGACGCCACCCTCCAGGACATACTCACCCGCTATAAGCGCATGCAGGGCTATGCCGCCTTGTGGCTGCCCGGCGTCGACCATGCGGGCATAGCCACCCAGATAAAGGTGGAGGAAGTGCTGCGCAAGGAAGAGGGCCTGAGCCGCTACGACCTGGGCCGTGAGAAGTTCCTGGAGCGGGTCTGGGCCTGGAAGGAGCAGTACGGCGACAGGATAGTGGAGCAGCAGAAGAGCCTGGGCGTCTCCTGCGACTGGGAGCGCAGCCGCTTTACCATGGACGAGGTCTGCGCCCGCTCCGTGCGGGAGACCTTCTGCGACCTGTACGAGAAGGGCCTCATCTACAAGGGCAGCCGCATAATCAACTGGTGCCCCAAGTGCCGCACCGCCCTGTCCGACGCCGAGGTGGAGTATAAAGACATGCCCGGCGCCTTCTGGCACATCCGCTATCCCATTGAGGATTCCGACGAGGAGTTCATCATCGCCACCACCCGGCCCGAGACCATGCTGGGAGACACCGGCGTGGCCGTCCACCCCGACGACGAGCGCTATAAGCACCTGGTGGGCAAGAACGCCATTCTGCCCCTGGTTGGCCGTAAGCTGCCCATCGTGGCCGACGATTACGTGGAGCTGGGATTCGGCACCGGCGCCGTGAAGATGACCCCCTGCCACGACCCCAACGACTACGAGGTTGGACTGCGCCACAACCTGGAGCAGATCCAGTGCATCGACGAGGACGCCAGGATAATAAACGGCGGCAAATACAACGGCATGGACCGCTACGAGGCCCGCAAGGCCATAGTGGCCGACCTGGAGGAGCAGGGCTACCTGGTGAAGACCGAGCCCTACAGCCACAACGTGGGCTGCTGCTATCGCTGCGGCACCGTGGTGGAGCCCCTCACCAGCCCCCAGTGGTTTGTAAAGATGGCGCCTCTTGCCAAGGAGGCCATAAACGTGGTGAAGGACGGGCGGATAAAGTTCGTGCCAGAGCGCTTCACCAAGACCTACCTCAACTGGATGGAGAACGTCCATGACTGGTGCATCTCCCGCCAGCTGTGGTGGGGCCACCAGATCCCCGCCTGGTACTGCGCCGACTGCGGCCATATAACCGTCTCCCGCCAGGACGCCACCGAGTGCGAGCACTGCCACAGCAAGAACATCACCCGGGACGAGGACGTGCTGGACACCTGGTTCAGCTCCGCCCTCTGGCCCTTCTCCACCATGGGCTGGCCGGAAAAGACTCAGGAGCTTGATTACTGGTATCCCACCAGCGTCATGGTCACCGGCTATGACATCATCTTCTTCTGGGTGGCCAGGATGATTTTCTCCGGCATGGAGCAGATGAAGAAGGAGCCCTTCCACACCGTGTTCATCCACGGCCTGGTGAGGGACAGCCTGGGCCGGAAGATGTCCAAATCCCTGGGCAACGGCATAGACCCCCTGGAGATGGTGGACAATTACGGCGCCGACGCCCTGCGCTTCAACCTGATAACCGGCAACTCCCCCGGAAACGACATGCGTTTCTATGTGGAAAAGTGCGAGGCAATGCGGAACTTCTGCAACAAGATCTGGAACGCCTCCCGCTTTGTTATGATGAACCTGAGCATCGACAGAAATGAGCTGCCGGAGAAGCTGGA
>DBFSDV010000053.1:0-24757 GCA_048417135.1 Candidatus Limivicinus sp.
TCTCCTACAAGGAAAAACTGGTTCGGATTATACTGCTTTGGTATGGCTGACAGGATTCGAACCTGCGACCTTCAGAGTCGGAGTCTGACACTCTATCCAGCTGAGCTACAGCCACATATTGGATTTGCGGTTTACATCGGGAGCAAAATATGGTATACTTCCCAGGTAAAGTATGGATGCTCTTGGCTTTTTGCCCAGAATCCTTCAAACCGCAAATGGTATTATAGCAAACTTTTTTCTTAAAGTAAATAGCCGTTTTAAATTTTTTATGATCAAATTTTATGTTTGCAAGGAGATGAGTCCATGAACAAGATGAGACTGGGCAAGACCGGACTGATGGTCACCACCACGGCCATGGGCTGCCTGCCTGTCCAGCGCTGTGACGAGGACTATGCCGTCAAGCTGCTCCGGGCTGCCTACGAAGGCGGCATAAACTATTTCGACACCGCCAACGCCTACACCGACAGCGAAAAGAAAATTGGTCTGGCCCTCAGCGATGTGCGGGATAAGATAATTATCTCCACCAAGAGCGCTGCCAAGGACAAGGCCGGCGTCCTCTCCCACATTGAAAACAGCCTGCGCATGATGAAGACCGACTATATCGACCTGTTCCAGTTCCATCAGGTGACGGAGGTCCCGGACCCCAATGACCCCAACGGCGCCTTTGCCGGGGCGCTGGAGGCAAAGGAGCGGGGCTGGATACGCCACATCGGCGTCACCTCCCACCGGGTGAACATCGCCGAGGACTGCATCGCTTCCGGCCTCTTTGAGACTCTGCAGTTCCCCTTCAGCTACATATCCAGCGACAGGGACCTGGCCCTGGCAGGCAAGTGCCGGGAGGCGGACATGGGCTATATAGCCATGAAGGGCCTAGCCGGCGGCATGCTCACCAATGCCCGGGCCTGCTACGCCTTTATGAAGGGCTATGACAACGTGGTGCCCATCTGGGGCATACAGAAAATGGAGGAGCTGGAGCAGTGGCTGAGCCTGGCCCGGGAGGACCCGGACATGGACGAGGAGCTCTCCGCCTTCATCCGCAAGGAGCGTCAGGAGCTCTCCGGCAGTTTCTGCCGCAGCTGCGGCTACTGCATGCCCTGCCCCGCCGGGATAGAGATATACAACTGCGCCCGCATGAACATGCTCCTGCGCCGCTCCCCCTGGCAGCAGTACATGACCCCCCAATGGAGAGAAAAGATGGAGAGGATAGAAAACTGCATAGGCTGCCGCAGCTGCGCCAGCCGCTGCCCCTATCAGCTGGATACCCCCAATCTTCTCAAATACATGTTGAAGGACTACAGAGAATTCTATGAAGCACACAAAGACCTGCTGTAAACTCATCTGTGCCCTGCTCTGCGCCGCCATGGCGCTGCCCCTGTCCGCCTGCGGCGAGACCAAGCAGAGCCAGAGAGAGATATTCGCCATGGACACCGTGATGACCCTCACCGCCTACGGGAAAAACCGGGAGGCCGGGCTGGATGCCGCCCAGAGCGTCATCAACTCCATGGACTCCGTTTTGGACCCGGAGCTGGACACCAGCATAACCTACGCCATCAACAACGCCCAGGGCGCCAATGTCTCCATCACCGCCCAGGTGGCCAACATGCTGGGCACCGCCAAGGAAGTATACGACCGGTCCAGCGGTTCCCTGGACCTGAGCCTCTACCCGGTGATCAAGCTCTGGGGCTTTGTGGACGGACATTACTACGTGCCCACCGATGTGGAGATATCCGAAAAGCTGGCCCTGAAAGCCTTTGACAAAATGGCCCTCACCAGCTTCCCCAGCTCCGGCTCCTACGCCGTCTCCTTCCCCTCCGGCACCCAGATTAGCTTTGCCGCCGTGGCCAAGGGCTGCGCCGCCGAGAACGCCATCGACGCCATGCGCCAGGCCGGCGTCACCAGCGGCATAGTCTCTCTGGGCGGCAACGTCCAGACCCTGGGCAAAAAGCCCAACGGGGACAACTGGACCATAGCCGTTCAGGACCCCAACAACACCAGCAGCTATCTGGGCGTTATCAACGTGGGCGAGACCGCCGTGGTCACCAGCGGCACCTACCAGCGCTACTTCACCAGCAACGGCAAGACCTACCACCACCTGATAAACCCCAAGACCGGCTACCCGGTGTCCAACTCCCTGCTGTCCGTCACCATCATCTGTGACGACGGCACCCTGGCCGACTGTCTGTCCACCGCCATGTTCGTCCTGGGCCAGACCAACGCCCTGAACTACTGGCGCAACTACGGCGGCTTCGAGATGATACTGGTCAACAGCTCCAACGAGATAATCTGCACCAGCGGCCTCATCGAGGAGTTCACCCTGGCCAACGACAGCTATACGCTTACATTTACCGAGTAAAAAATGGCAGACCTGAATACCGACGTGAGATATCTTAAAGGCATAGGTGAGAAAAAGGCGCTGGCCCTGAACAAGCTGGGCGTCTTTTCTCTCTATGACCTTATTTCTTTTTTCCCCAGAAAATACGAGGACCGGAGCCGCATCTGCCCCATCGCCGCCGCCATGGACGGGGAGAACGTCTGCATCCAGGCCCTGGTGGCCGACACCCCCAGGCTCAGTCATATCCGCCGGGGCATGGACCTGGTGAAGCTCCGGGCCGTGGACGACAGTGGTGTGGTTGACATAACATTTTTCAACCAGTCCTATGCCAAGGACAATCTCCACCGGGGGGAGAGCTACAATTTCTTTGGGCGCATGGAAGTGAAAAACGGGCGGCGCAGTATGGTGAACCCGGTGTACGAGGCCGGCGAGCGGGCGGGCCAGGTCACCGGGCGCATAGTCCCGGTGTACCGCCTCAGCGCCGGGCTGAACCAAAGGAGCATCATGCAGGCGGTGCGCCAGGGGCTGGACAGCTGCCTGGACCGGCTGCCGGATCTGCTGCCCCAGGAGGTGCAGCGGCGCTGCCGCCTGTCCCAGGCCAGCTACGCCTATGAGAACATCCACTTCCCCGCGGACTTTGAGGCCCTGGAGCTGGCCCGGCGGAGGCTGATTTTTGAAGAGCTCTTCGTCCTGTCCTGCGCCCTGGGGCGCATGCACCGCCAGCGCAGCTGCGACGAGGGCATAAAGCTCGGCCCTGCGGACATGGAGCGCTTCTGGGCCTCCCTGCCCTTCCGGCCCACCGAGGCCCAGCGCCGGGCCGTGAGCCAGGCCATGGAGGACATGTGCTCCGGGGCGGTGATGAACCGTCTGGTCCAGGGGGACGTGGGCAGCGGCAAGACTCTGGTGGCGGCGGCCCTCATCTGGCTGTGCGCCCAAAACGGATACATGAGCGCCTTTATGGCCCCCACGGAGATACTGGCCCAGCAGCACTACAACACCTTCAGCTCCCTGCTGGCCCCCTTCGGTCTGAGGGTGGGCAAGCTTACCGGTTCCCTCAGCGCAAAGGAAAAGCGGCAGGTAAAATCCCAGCTCCGGCAGGGGGAGCTGGACCTGGTGGTGGGCACCCACGCCCTGTTCAGCCAGGATGTGGAGTACAGGAACCTGGCCCTGGCAGTCACCGACGAGCAGCACCGCTTTGGCGTGAACCAGCGCTCAGCCCTGATAAACAAGGGGGCCCGGCCCCATGTGCTGGTCATGTCCGCCACCCCCATCCCCCGCACCCTGGCCCTCATCATCTACGGGGACCTGGACATCTCCGTCATCGACCAGCTGCCCCCCGGCCGCCAGAAGGTGGACACCTTTGCCGTGGACGAGAGCTACCGCAGCCGGCTCAACGGCTTTATCCGCAAGCAGGTGGCGGAGGGCAGGCAGGTCTTTGTGGTGGTGCCCATGGTGGAGGAAAACGAGGAGCTGAACATGAAGCTGAAGTCCGCCCAGGAGCACGCCGCCCAGCTCTCCGCAGTCTTTCCGGACTTAAAGATAGGCTGCGTCCACGGCAAGATGAAGGCCAAAGACAAGGACGCAGTCATGGCCGCCTTCGTCGCCGGGGATATCCAGATACTGGTGGCCACCACCGTCATCGAGGTGGGGGTGGACGTGCCCAACGCCTCATTGATGATAGTGGAAAACGCCGAGCGCTTCGGCCTCAGCCAGCTCCACCAGCTTCGGGGCCGTGTGGGCCGGGGCAGCCACAAGAGCTACTGCATCCTGGTATCCGACAGCGACAGCCCTGAGCTCAGGTCCCGTCTGGATATAATGTGCAAGACCGGCGACGGCTTCAAGATCTCCGAGGAGGACCTGCGGCTGAGAGGCCCGGGGGACTTCTTCGGCTCAAGGCAGCACGGTCTGCCGGAGATGCACGTGGCGGACCTGGGGGCCGACGTGAACGTGCTGCAGCAGGCCCAGGAGGAGAGCCGCCGCCTGCTGGAGAAGGACCCGGAGCTGGAGCTGCCGGAGCACCGCGCCCTGAGAGAGAGGGTGGACAAGCTCTATGAGGCCAACAGCGCCGGATTCAACTGAATATTACGTTAATTATATTACGTAAATAAAGTTACGTAAATAATATTATGTTAATTATGTTATGTAAATGAATGTTTTGAATTCTGTATTGCTCATATCCGCCATAGTCTTTGCCCTATTAGCCCGCAGCATAGATCGGGCCGCAAAGGCCGATGGCCGGCTGGAGAAGGTCCTTTGGGTGTGCTCCGCTGCAGTTCTGTGTATCGTCCTGCTGCCCCTGCTTTTTCGGCTCTTCTGATTTGGCGGGAGTATTTCTCCAATGCCCGGCGCCGCGCGACTAAGCGTTATGTCAACTATATGTAAACAAAGCAGTCGTCCCATCCGGGACGGCTGCTTTGTTATGTCAATCAAGTATATGGCCGATTATTAAATTATGTCAACCTAACGCAGGGTCCAAACGATATGTCAGGTCAACTTACTCAACAGAAATCTCAACAGCAGAGGACGCGCCAGCCGCACAGGGGGCCCAGGCAGAAGTTCAGGGCGCACAGGGTCATGCACAAATTGCCGGGGCTGACGCCGGAGCTGTAGGAGGTGGTGTAGTTGTCGTAGAAGTCTCCGCCGCCTCTAAGCTGTTCCAACAGCCGGCGGTACTCCAGGTTGTCCGGCTCCATCTCGGCGGCCCGCTTGGCGTTCTCCAGGGCGGAGACCTTATTGCCCAGGTACATGTTGGCCGCGGCGGTGAGATAGTACCAGCGGGCGTCTCTCTCGCCGGCGGGCACTCCGGACAGGGCGTTGAGGGCCTCCCGGTACATGCCGTTGCGGATATAGTTCCTGGCGGCGGTATACTCGCTGCGCTCGGTCTGACGGCTCTGGCTGCCGCCCCATCCGTTCCAGCCGCCCCAGCTGCTCCAGCCGTTGTAGCCGCCCCCGCCGTAGCCCCCGAAGGGGCTGCCGCCATACTGGGTCTGGCCGCCGTAGCTGCCATAGGGGCTCTGCTGGGTGCCGCCGTTTTTTATCTGGTCATAGGCGGCGTTTATCTCGTTCATCTTCTCGGCGGCATGGGGGTCGCCGGGATTCAGGTCGGGATGGTACTTTTTCGTCAGCTCTCTGTATGCTTTTTTAATCTCTTCATCGCTGGCGTCCGGAGACACTCCCAGCACCTTGTACGGATCCTGATACATTTAGGATTCCTTTCCTTTGCTGAATTTGCGGTTGAAAGCGGACCACAGGCCTGAACACAGTATATTTTTCATCAGCCCCACGTCTTCCACCAGGGGCAGCTTATCGAAATAATAGACGCACTCGCCCAGCTGCATTTTCAGTATGTCTCTGAAGCGCTGCTCATTGTCTCTCAATCCGTAGTATTTTCTCAGCGGGTTATAGCGGTTTCTCAGGGTATCGGAGTCCAGGTCCATGCAGGCGTCCATCAGGTAGATGAAGCGGCCCAGGGCATGGGCCATGGAGCGCAGGGTGTCTGCCCAGCGGTCCTCCCGGTAGACGAATATCTCCGCCATCAGGTCCCCGAAGCAGGCTGCGGCGGCGTCCGGGTCCTCCAGCTTTTCCCGCTCCATCTCATGGAGCCGGTCCATAGCCCGGCTTATGGCCAGGCACTGGCGTGGATAGGCCTTTTCCACCTCGTCAAAGGTCTCCTTCAGGCATTTTGCCTCAAAGAGGGCCCCCAGGTTCCCGTCGTCCTCCCAGTCGTCCAGACATTTGAGATAGGCCAGAGCCAGGTTCATGTCCGCCGCATAGTCGCTCACCGGGCTGCAGGCCCAGCTCTGGGGCGTTTTGGGGTGTCTCGGGCAGGTGCTCTCCCCCCGTTCCTCCTCCGGCTCGTACAGGGAGGACAGGAGCAGGACGAGAAAGCTCACGTCATAGTTTATGGTCAGCCGGGAAAACTGGCCGTGTCTTTTTTTAAGGCTGCGGCAAAGTCCGCAGTAGCAGCTCTTGTAGCGCTTGTACTGCTGCTCGTTCAGGGCGGATAAGTCCGCTATCAGGTATCCGAACATGGTCTTCAGCTTCTGCCGGTAAAGGAGCTGCCGCAACGGCGGCAGACTATTTTTATCTTACCGTGGCCCCGGGGCACTCTCAAAGTGGTCTTGCAGGAGGGGCAGACGAAAAACTTGTAGTCCTTGCGCTGCACCCAGCGTTCACGGTGGACTCTCCACCAGGCGGTGAGCCTGTAGCGCAGGCGCTGGAACTTGCCGTTCTCCTCCCGGCGCTTGTACAGATTGCGGGAGAGCATACGGAAATAGGCGTAGCCCAGCAGGAGTATCACCACGGGGTAGAGATAGGGGCCGATGCTGTCGTTGAAAATGCCCGCCAGAAGCAGAAGCAGAACATCGACTATAAGTATGAAGAGATTCAATTGGTCGTTGCCGTTGCGTCCGGCCATGAAACGGGCAAATTTTTCTCTCATGGAACCAACCTCGGAAATGCTCTTTAACAGATGCAATATTTTAACAATGTTTTATTTTATCACGGAGTGTGGGTAAAACATCAAGAATTTGTTAATTCGTGCTGCAAGGGCATATATTTCCGGGGTTTCAGCGCTTATTTTTCTCGGCCATGGACAGGCTGACTATTTTCTCGCAGAGCTCGCCGTAGCTCATTCCCTCTATGGCGGCGGCCTTGGGTATGAGGCTGTTGGGTGTCATACCCGGCAGGGTGTTCACCTCCAGGCACCAGGCCCGGCCCTCCCCGTCCAAAATGAAGTCCGCCCGGGAATAGACCGACAGGCCCAGGGCCTTGTGCAGCTTCAGGGCCGCCCGGCTCAGAGTCTCCTTCTCCTCCTCGCTTATGGGCGCGGGGCATATCTCCCTGGCCCCCTGGGCGCCGCTTTGATATTTTGCCACATAGTCAAAGCTCATGCCCTCCGGTGGGATAATCTCTATGGGGCTTAGGCAGCGGCCGTCCAGCACCGGCACGGTGAGCTCCCGGCCGATTATCTTCTCCTCCACCAGCACCCGGTTCCCGTACTGCAGGATGTTCTCCAGGGCGGCTCTCAGCTGCTCCCTGGTATCCGGCAGCTCCACGCCGATGGAGGAGCCGCCCCCTACCACCTTTACGGCGCAGGGCACCGGCAGGCTCTCCGCCAGCTCCGGGATATCCTCCCGGCAATAAGTCAGCTCCCGGCCTTTGGGGGTGAGCACGCCGCAGCTTTCCATGACCATCTTGGCCACGGCCTTATCCATGGCCATGCCGCTGCTGAGGGGGCCGGAGCCGGTGTAGGGCACGCCCATCAGCTCCAGAGCGGCCTGGATCTTGCCGTCCTCCCCGTCGGCCCCGTGGAGGCCAAGAAACACACAGTCCGCCAGGGCGCAGAGCTCCAGCACGTTTTTGCCCAGGCGGCTGGGGCTTTTGAGCTTGCGGGAGGCCTTCACCGCCTCCAGGTCCGGAGCTGTCTTTTCTATGGCCACCTTGCCGCAGAAGCCGTCCGGCTCCTCAAAGGCCAGCTCCAGAGGTCCTTCAAAGTTCTCCAGGCCCAGGAACATATCCACGAATATGGCCTTGTGGCCCCGCTCCCGAAGAGCCCGGCACACCGAAGTCCCGGACACCAGGGACACATGGCGCTCGGTGCTGATGCCGCCGCCCAAAACAACGATCTTCATTGCAAAAGTCCTTTCATTGCAGCTGAACTGATATTTTGTAGGATAGCACTGTTTTTCCACCAATTCAACATTTTAAATGTGAACTGGCTGCTCTCCCCTGTCAAAGGAAAAGCCGCAGGGTATTTCCCCACGGCTTTTCTTGGTATGAAATCCGCTGTGCTTACTTGATATTGGTCATGGGAGTGATGGCCAGGTAGTCCTCCAGAGAACCGTCGTTGAGGCAGGTCTCTATGATCTTGCGGCCGATGGGGTCCAGCTCGTCGGTGAGGAACTCCTTTATCTGGCTCTTCATGAAGTCGGTGAGTATCTTTGCGCCGGCGTCGTAGCCCTCAAAGCCCAGCTTGGACTGGAGCTCGGGGCGCAGGAAGGTCTGGCGCACATACTGGCCGTCTATCTTCATCTCGTCCAGGGAGTAGCCGAAGATGGGGCAGCGGGCGGGCACCAGGTGCTTGAACCTGACGGTGCCGCTGCGGCGGGCCAGATACTCGCGGGTTATCCACTCGCCCATGAAGCCTATGTTGTAGGCGCCGATGTGCTGGTTGGGTATGAGGATGTTCAGGGTGTTGGGGCAGTCCATCATCTGATGGAGCAGCAGGTTTGCCTGGGTCACCTTCATGCCGGTGGCAAAGGGCCAGTAGGAGCCCACGCCCTCAGCCTTCAGGCCGCTGCCGGCATTGGAGTCGGCAATGGAGGGGTTCTTGAAGCCTCTGGGGGAGACCAGGCGCCACAGCCAGGCGATGGAGATGGGCACGAACTGCACCATGCCCATGACGCCGTAGTTGGGGGCCATGGCGGTGGAGGGGGGCATGCGCACGCCGAAGGAGCGCACGTTCACTTCCTGGGGCTCATTGCCCGGGACTATGCCCTCTATCATATCCCTGGGGATGATGACGCGGGGGTTGGAGCAGGGCTTGCCGTTGGACTCCAGCACGTGCTCCCAGATAAGGCAGGTGGCGCCGGGGGTGCCGTCCATGTTGAAGAACTCCAGGGGCTCGGAGGGGTGGATGCTTATGCGCTCATAAGTGGGGCTGTTGCCGTAGTAGTTGTCCCCGTCCATGCGCAGAAACCAGCCGTCCTCGGCGTCGGCAATGACCAGATGGCCGGAGCCGTTCTGCATATCCTTGTGGGCCAGGACCATATCGTCGGCGATTGGGTGGATCTTACAGGTCTCGCCCAGGGTGAGGTAATACTTCTCACCGCTGACGGTGTGTATGCCCATGAGCAGCTGGCCGTTCTCGTCCTTGTGAATCTCCTCCAGCATCTCGCTCTTGCCGCCGCCGGAAGCGCCCTCGTGCATGAAGACCACTTCGTTTTCATAGGGGGACTCCAGCATGGCCGCGGAAGCGTGGTTGGTTATCCAGCCCTCGTGCTCGCCGATATCCAGCAGGATGGAGAACACGCCCTTCTTGGCGGAGGGGCCGGGATAGAGGTTGTAGGAGAAGACCTCGTGGAGCTCTTCGCTGCGGTTGTGGACCACCACCTGCTTGCCGTCAAAGTGGGTGTGACGGAAGGGGGGAGCCACGTAGACTATGGCTCTGGGCTTGTAGTTGGGCTGCACGTCAAAGATGCTCACAAAGCCCTGCATGTTGGCCAGGGAGAGGGCGAAGAAGGCGGCGTTCATGGGGCAGATGAGCAGGCTGTCATAGCCGTAGTATCTCCCGCCTGCCTTGAAAGGCAGCACGATGAGCTGCTGGGTGGACAGCCAGTCCATGGTCTCCTTGCGGAGCTTGGAGAATTTGTAGCCGTACTTTTCCTTGAAGAGGGGCTTGTTGGTGGGCAGATCGTCACCGATGCGCATGCAGTCCGGGTCACGGCGGCGCATATAGTCCTCCATGAAATTGACCACGGTGCCGTTCTTGCAGCGGACCACCTCAACCTCTTTCACAAGGCCCCTGCCCTCTATGGGATAGACCACGTCGAAGCGGGAGGAATGAGTGGGCCCGTAGCACATCTCTTCCAGCTGCTCCTTGGTCTCCGGATAGCACAGGCAGCGGCTCTTCTTCAGAGTCTCGGTCAGGTCCTTCGGCAGGACGAGTCTATCGAAATAGGAGTCTGTATACATTTTTCACCGGCCTCTTTCCTGTAAATTTTTGTTCTAGCTTCTCATTTTTAATGCCAAACTTCTGCTAAGATTTTACCATAAACGGCGCAGTTCAGCAACAAAGAAATTTCACTGAATTTTTCCGTCCTCTCCCGGCCCTGAGGGCCTCAACTATGTACATATTACACAAGCGGCGGCAATTTCCCGCCCTATTGTTCTATGATATGCAATAATCCTCTCCCCTGTTCCGGGCTTTTTTCTTGAAAAAATGTGAACTTTCCTTTATGCTTTTAAATGAGGTGAGACCATGAAGAATTACAAGCTCTGCCTGAGCTATGACGGCAGCCGCTACAGAGGCTGGCAGAAGCAGGGCAACACCCCCGGCACCCTTCAGGAGAAGCTGGAGACTCTGCTCTCCCGCCTGCTGGAGCAGCCGGTGGAGCTTAACGGCTCCGGCCGCACCGACGCCGGGGTCCATGCCCGCTGCCAGACCTGTTCCTTTAAGGCGGACACTCCCCTGTCCTGCGGTGAGCTGCTGGAGCTTATCCGCAGCCGCCTTCCCGAGGACATAGGCGCCCTGAGGCTGGAGGAGGCCGAGCCCCGCTTTCACGCCCGCCTCTCCTGCCGGGAAAAGAGCTACGTGTATTTTATCTGGAACAGCCCCCTGCCCAACGTGTTTTACCGGAAATACAGCTTCAGCTGTCCGGAGAAACTGGACATTGACGCCATGGAGCAGGCCGCCCGGCTGCTGTTGGGCGAGCATGACTTCTCATCCTTCTGCTCCCTGAAGCGCATGAAGAAGTCCGCCGTCCGGGAGCTGAAAGCCATAGAGCTGGAGCGCCGGGGGGACATGCTGTGCCTCAAATTCACCGGCAGCGGCTTTCTTTACAATATGGTGCGCATATTGACAGGCACGCTTATTGAGGTGGGGCGTGGAGAGCGCCCCGCCGAGGATATGTCCCGCATCCTCTCGGCCCGGGACAGGCAGGCCGCCGGCTTCACCGCCCCGGCCCAGGGCCTCTTTCTCTGGGAACAGTTCTACTGAGTTTTGCTGTCCCCCTCCCGGAAGCCGAGCCCCTGGCTTCGGCCTCAGACGCCAAAGACGTCGCCGATTATCTCCCCTTCTTCCGCGGCCCGGACCTTTTCAAACTTGGGGGCGATTTCCTCCAGGTACTCCTTTTTGTCATGCTCCGGCCACATATGGCATATTATCAGTTCCCGGCAGTTTGCCTGCTTTGCCAGGGACGCCGCCTTCGGGGTGTGCAGATGGAACATGTTGTCAGGGCTCTCCTTCTCCAGGAAGGAGCACTCGCACAAAAAGATCCCCGCGTCCTTTATAAATTCCGTGTAGGCCTCAATGTTCCTGTAAGCCATGTCGCCGCTGTAGACCATGTGTTTTCCTCTGTAGGATATCTTGGCACTGTAGTTCTTCACGGCGTGGTATGTTTCAAAGAAGCTGACTTTCAGCTCGCCCACGTCTATCTCGTCCTCCGGGCCGTACTCGATGATATTGAAGTATTCCTCTGCCTCCTTTATTATCAGGCAGCGGTCGGGATAATACTCGTCGGTTTCTTCCGCCCTGGGTATGTACACGGTGACCTTCAGCCCGGGCAGTCCGGCTTTTTTATAGCTCATGGCCGCATATTTTATGGCAAACAGGTCCGCATAGTGGTCCTTGTGGTAATGGCTAATTATTATCGTCAGGTCCTTCAGGTCTTCGGGAAATTCCAGCCGGCCCGAAGCGCCGAAGCCGCAGTCCAGCAGCAGCCTGCGCCCCCCGCCGTACAGCAGATAACCGGGGCAGTTCAGGCCTTTTTTGCAGTAAGGGGATACGCTCCCCAGTATTTTAAGGTCGTACATAGTATGGCTCCCTTTCATTTTCTTTTCTCTGGCTCCCGGGCCGCAGCCTGACTGCGGCCTGTTTATATTATGATTTTACCAGCATATCCTTTCAAAGGCAAATGATTCTTGTTCCGGCCGCGGCTGCGCCGGAGTCGGGGACAGAGGTCCTTGTCTCCCGCCACCCGGCATTTTTGCCGCAAAGGCAGCCCCGGCGGAGATTGCTTGATTTTTTTCTAAAAAGCATATTGACAGCAGAGTTGAATATTGTTAGAATGAGTCGTCTCATTTGGATAGGGTCTATCCGAAGCAAGATAGCGACCGCTGCTTTGCGCAGCTAAGGCCACACGGACAGCCGGGTCGAATGCCGATAAACCGCAGGTGCGGTGGCAACTTCTGTTGCCTTATTGATTGAGTTAGAAGCTCAAGTTTTATAAGTTGGTTACTATAAACCGATGCTAAAAAGCATACAAACTTGTGAAATGGTCAATAAGAGTAGTAAAAGTAATCTTTGCTATATAGACTCTCAAAATCCATTTGGGCCATAGTGCCGGTTTTTCCGGCGCTCTCATATGGCTTAATCACGGCGGGTTGTGCTTTCAGGCATGGCCCGCGTTTATTTTTGGGCCGGGGGGAGCTTTTTATGAAAAAGATAATCGAGCTTAAAAACATTACCAAGTCCTTTGACGGCGAAGTGGTGCTGGACAACGTGAGTCTGGACATCTATGACAACGAGTTCATAACCCTGCTGGGCCCCTCCGGCTGCGGCAAGACCACCACCCTGCGCCTCATCGGCGGCTTTGAGACCCCCGACGAGGGGGACATCATCTTCATGGGCGAGAAGATAAACGACATGCCCCCCTACAAGCGCAACGTGAACACCGTCTTCCAGCGCTACGCCCTCTTCCCCCACCTGAACGTCTTTGAGAACGTGGCCTTCCCCCTGCGGGAGAAGAAGCTGCCCAAGGCGGAGATAGACAGCAAGGTGCGGGAGATGCTCTCCCTGGTGGCCCTCACCGGCTTTGAGCAGCGCAGCGTCACCAGCCTCTCCGGCGGCCAGCAGCAGCGGGTGGCCATAGCCCGGGCCCTGGTGAGCCAGCCCAAGGTGCTGCTGCTGGACGAGCCTCTGGCGGCCCTGGACCTGAAGCTGCGCAAGGATATGCAGCAGGAGCTGAAGAAGATACAGAAGGCCACGGGCATCACCTTCGTCTTTGTCACCCACGACCAGGAGGAGGCCCTCTCCATGTCCGACACCGTGGTGGTCATGTCCGAAGGCCGCATCCAGCAGATTGGCACTCCCATCGACATATACAACGAGCCGGAAAACGCCTTTGTGGCCGACTTCATCGGCGAGAGCAACATCGTGGACGGCATCATGCTGGCAGACAGGAAGGTGGCCTTCTCCGGCCACATCTTCCAGTGCGTGGACTCCGGCTTCGGCACAAAGGAGCCGGTGGACGTGGTGGTGCGCCCCGAGGACGTGGACATCGTCTCCCAGGAGAAGGGCATGCTCAAAGGTGTGGTCACCTCCGTCACCTTCCTGGGCGTCCACTACGAGATAATCGTGGACATCAACGGCTTCAAGTGGATGATACAGACCACGGACTTTGTGGACGTGGACGAACATATCGGCCTCTATATAGAGCCCGACGCCATACACATCATGAAGAAGTCCGAGTACTCCGGCATGTTCGGCGACTACTCCTCCTTCTCCAACGAGCTGGACGAGCTCAGCGACGCAGAAAGTGAGATAGAGGAATGAAGAGATACGCTCCCAGCCAGCGCAGTTTGCTGCATAAGCTGGTGCTGGCCCCCTATTCCATATGGGCGGCCCTGTTCATCCTGGTGCCCCTGGCCTTCGTGGCTTATTACGCCTTTACCGACTCCAACTTCAAGTTCACCTTTGACAACATCAGCCGCTTCTTCACCGCCACCTCCATGATAAACGACGGGGAGGGCGTCCGGGAGGTCCACACCTACCTGCTCATCTTTGCCCGCTCTTTGAAGCTGGCGGTGATATCCACCTTCATCTGCCTGCTCATGGGCTACCCCATGGCCTACATCATGTCCCGGGCCAGCAGCCGCACCCAGAAGGTGCTGGTGACCCTCATCATGATACCCATGTGGATGAACTTCCTCATCCGCACCTACGCCTGGATGACCATACTCCAGGACACCGGCATCCTCAACGGCCTGCTGGGCTTTATCGGTCTGGGCCCGGTACACATCATCGGCACCGAGTCCGCCGTGGTCATCGGCATGGTCTACGACTATTTCCCCTACATGATACTGCCCATCTACTCGGTGATGGCCAAGATGGACATCAAGCTCCTGGAGGCGGCCCGGGACCTGGGCTGCAACAGCTTGGGCGTGCTGCGCCGGGTCATCTGGCCGCTGAGCCTGCCCGGAGTCATCTCCGGCATCATCATGGTGCTCATCCCCTCCATCAGCACCTTCTACATCTCCCAGAAGCTGGGCAACGGCAAGTTCTACCTGATAGGCGACGCCATCGAGGGCCAGTATGTGGCCAACAACCTCCACTTTGCCGCCGCCATCGCCTTTATACTCATGGTCATTTTGCTGGTGTGCATGGCCTTCATGCAGCGCTATGCCAACAAAAAGGCCGTTGCGGCATGAGAGAGGAGTGACACGATGAAACCTGCTTCCAAGCTCTTCACGGCCCTGATAATGATCTTCCTCTTTGCCCCCATAGTCATCCTGCTGGTCTTCTCCTTCAACGAGGCCAAGAGCCTCTCCGTATTCTCCGGCTTTTCCTTTTACTGGTACAAGGAACTGCTGCGGGATTCCGAGACCCTCAACGCCGTGAAGAACACCCTGGTGCTGGCAGTCTGCGCCTCGGCCATCTCCACCATGATGGGAACCGCCGCCGCCGTGGGCATATACAAGCTGCGCAACCGCTATCTCCATGCGGTGATGGACACCGTCACCAACATCCCCATGATAAACCCGGAGATAATCACCGGCATTTCCCTGATGCTGATGTTCGTGTTCGTGGGCCGGCTCTTCGGCGCCGCCACAAGCCTCAGCTTCTGGACCATGCTCATCGCCCACGTCACCTTCTGCCTGCCCTATGTTATATTGCAGGTGCTTCCCAAGCTCCAGCAGATGGACGCCTCCCTGCCGGAGGCCGCCATGGATTTGGGCTGCACCCCCCTGCGGGCCTTCTTCAAGGTGGAGATACCGGAAATACTGCCGGGCATCATAACCGGACTTATAATGGCCTTCACCCTGTCCCTGGACGACTTCGTCATCAGCTACTTCACCGCGGGCAACGGCTTCCAGACCCTGCCTATACGCATATACAGCATGACCAAGAAGACCGTCACCCCCAAGATGTACGCTCTGGCCACCATCATTTTCTTCGTTATCCTGGCGCTGCTGCTCATCTCCAATCTCTCGGACCCGGACAGCAGCCGGGCTATAAAAGCCGCAAGGCAAAAACGCAAAAACCTTAAAGCACAAAACTCTATCTGATTTGGGAGGTCAATCAATGAAAAAGATCCTTATCCTCATTGCCGCAATGGTATTCTTTGCCATCATGCTCAGCGCCTGCGGCAGCTCCGACGAGCTCACCCTGAACGTCTACAACTGGGGCGAGTACATCTCCGACGGCTCCGAGGGCTCCTTCGACACCATCCGGGAGTTCGAGAGCTGGTATGAGGAGACCTACGGCCAGGCCATCAAGGTCAACTATGACACCTACGCCAGCAACGAGGATATGTACAACAAGATATCCAGCGGCGCCGTCAGCTACGACGTCATCATCCCCTCCGACTATATGATAGCCCGTATGAAGGACGAGGGACTGCTCCTGCCTCTGAATTTTGACAACATCCCCAACTACCAGTACATCGACGAGAGCTTCCGGGGCCTCTACTACGACCCGGATGATATGTACTCCGTGCCCTACACCTACGGCGTGGTGGGCGTCATCTACAATGCAAACGTGGTGGACGAGGCCGACGCCCAGGGCTGGGATTTGATGTGGAACGAGAAGTACGCCGGCAACATCCTCCAGTTCAACAACTCCCGCGACGCCTTTGCCACCGCTCAGTACAAGCTGGGCATTGACGTGAACACCACCGACACCGCCCAGTGGGATGCCGCCCTGGAGGAGCTGAAAACCCAGGCCCCCCTGGTGAAGAGCTATGTCATGGACGAGATATACAACATGATGGAGTCCGGCGAAGCCGCCGTGGGCGCCTACTACGCCGGGGACTACTTCACCATGCTGGACGCCCAGGCCGAGAACGTGGACCTGCGCTTCTACTACCCCGACCCCACCAACTACTTTGTGGACGCCATGTGCATCCCCTCCTGCTGCCAGAACCAGGAGCTGGCGGAGATATTCATAAACTACATGCTCTCCGCCGAGCCCGCCATAGCCAACGCCGAGTACATCTACTATGCCTCCCCCAACTCCCTGGTCTATGAGGACGAGGGCTATCTGGAGGATATCGGCGAGGAGGCCATCGCCATCCTCTACCCCGGCGTTGAGGACTTCTCGGCGCTCTACAACACCTACGCCTACCGCAATCTGGACAGCGAGACTCTGGATTACATCAACACCCTGTGGGAGAATCTGAAAATTAATTGAGCATAAACGAAAAATTTTGCTTGACAGTTCCTGCCTACTGTGCTAAAGTGGCAGCAATAAAACCGTTGAGGAAGAGTAAGTAACCTGAGTGTAAGGTCTCAGCGAGCCGCCAATGGTGTGAGGGCGGTACCGGCAGCACAGGCGAATGGACTTCTGAGGGCGAACCGAACCCCCTCCGGGCAGTAGGCGAGACGGAGTCTGCGTCTCCGTTAAGAAAGCGCGGCATATGAAAACGTATGCGCTGAGAGGATGCGGCTTTGCCGTATCAAGCCGGGTGGCACCGCAGAGGAAAACTTACCACACCTCTGTCCCAGCATTTTGGGACAGAGGTGTGTTTTTCTTTGTCCCGACCTCAGTAAAAAGAGCGAAAGGAGAAAACAAAAATGAGCGAGAACAAGATCCCCTACAAAATCTACCTGGAAGAGAGCGAGATGCCCAAAGCCTGGTACAACGTCCGGGCCGACATGAAGAACAAGCCCGCTCCCCTGCTCAATCCCGGCACTCTCCAGCCCATGACCGCCCAGGAGCTGGGCGCCGTCTTCTGCGACGAGCTGGTGCAGCAGGAGCTGGACAATGACAACGCCTACATCCCCATCCCCCAGGAGATACTGGACTTTTACAAGATGTACCGCCCCTCTCCCCTGGTGCGGGCCTACTGCCTGGAGGAGAAGCTCCAGACCCCCGCAAAGATATACTACAAGTTCGAGGGCAACAACACCTCCGGCTCCCACAAGCTGAACAGCGCCATCGCCCAGGCCTACTACGCCAAGAACCAGGGCCTGAAGGGCGTCACCACCGAGACCGGCGCCGGCCAGTGGGGCACCGCCCTGTCCATGGCCTGCGCTTACCTTGGCCTGGACTGCAAGGTGTACATGGTCAAGTGCTCCTATGAGCAGAAGCCCTTCCGCCGGGAGGTCATGCGCACCTACGGCGCCAGCGTCACCCCCTCCCCCTCCATGACCACGGAGATTGGCCGGAAGATACTGGAGCAGCACCCCGGCACCTCCGGCTCCCTGGGCTGCGCCATCTCCGAGGCCGTGGAGGCCGCCACCTCCCAGCCCGGCTACCGCTACGTTTTGGGCAGCGTCCTCAACCAGGTGCTGCTGCACCAGTCCATCATTGGCCTGGAGTCCAAGGCCGCCATGGACAAATACGGCGTGGTGCCCGACATTATAATCGGCTGCGCCGGCGGCGGCTCCAACCTGGGCGGCCTCATCTCCCCCTTCATGGGCCAGATGCTGAGAGGTGAGCGTAACTACCGCTTCATCGCCGTGGAGCCCGCCTCCTGCCCCTCCCTCACCAGAGGCAAGTTCGTCTACGACTTCTGCGACACCGGCATGGTCACCCCCCTGGCCAAGATGTACACCCTGGGCTCCAACTTCATCCCCTCCCCCAGCCACGCCGGCGGCCTGCGCTACCACGGCATGAGCCCCGTGCTCTCCCAGCTCTACCACGACGGATATATCGAGGCCACCTCCGTGGAGCAGACCTCCGTCTTTGCCGCCGCCGAGCAGTTCGCCCGGGTGGAGGGCATTCTCCCCGCCCCCGAGTCCAGCCACGCCATCAAGGTGGCTATCGACGAGGCCCTGAAGTGCAAGGAGACCGGCGAGGAGAAGACCATACTCTTCGGCCTCACCGGCACCGGCTACTTCGACATGTACGCCTACGAGAAGTTCAATGACGGCGTCATGAGCGACTATATCCCCAGCGACGAGGACATCATGGCCGGACTCAGCCAGATACCCCATTTCCCAGGCAATGAAATCTGAGCCCTCGGCGCAAGTTTACATAACTTATTATTGCAAATGTATACAGCCGTCCGCATCTCTTCGGACGGCTGTATCTTTTTTCGGTATTTACTCCGGGATATTTAATATTCTGCCGGTTTTCTTTCTTTAGCCTCACGCCGCATCTCCTGGCTTCATATATTATGTAAACTATTTATAAGGCTCTCTATTTTGTCTGCGGCGGCCTTGGCCCCGCCGCAGCGGCGGAAGCTCTCCCCTATTTTCTCAGCGTTCGCTCTGTAGCTGCCCTCCTCCATGAGCAGCTTCAGCCCGGCTTTTATATCCTCCGCCCGGGGCGAGGCGAGGTGTATCCCGGCCCCCAGCTGACATACCCTTGCGGCCACGGCCCCCTGTTCGGCGGTCTGGGGCCAGCACAGCAGGGGCACCCCGAAATACAGGCTCTCACTGGCGCTGTTCATGCCGCAGTGGCTGAGGAAGGCGTCGGCCTCCTTCAGCACGGCAGTCTGGTCCACCCATCTCTCTATCTCCACATTTTCCGGCAGTTTCCCCAGGGAGCCGATATCCGCCAGGTCTCCGGCGGAGATGAGCACCCGTGCCTCCATGTCTGCGGCGGCGGCAATGCAGTTTCCGTAGACCTCCGGCATATCGTTGTTCACCGTGCCCATGGATATGTACACCAGCTTCTCCGCCTTCTTTTCAAAGCTGCTCTCCGGCGGCAGTATGCAGGGGCCGACAAAGGCGTATTTTTCCGAAAAGCTCTCATAACAGGGCTGGAACTCCGGCGAGGTGTACACGACGGTATCCGTGTCCCGGTCGTTGGATATGAGCTGCAAAAAGCTTTTTATTGGGTAGCCCAGCTTTCCCAGACGCCTCACGTCCCTGTTCATTTTCGGTATGCTCAGCAGCAGGGCCAGCGACTGCCCGGCGCTCTGCTTCATCAGCTTTGCCGACTCCCGGTTGAAGGCAAAGGTGGTGGTGGAGGACAGGAATGGTATTCCCAGCTTCAGCGCCGCAGCCTTGCCCCACACGGCCATGGAGTCGGCCACTATACAGTCCGGCCGCTCCCGCTCCAGCTCCCGGCAGACCATGGCGTCCAGGGCCAGAGTGGTCTCCACCAGCACATGGATGGAAAAGGCCGTGTCCCGGGCTATCCTGGCCCCGTCCTCCGGCCTGAGCCCCAGCTGGGCATCGTAGGCATCGCAGGCTATAAAGCGGGCCCCCGCCGCCTCTATCCTCTCCCGGAAGCGCTCATAGGAATAGTAGCTCACGCCGTGTCCCCGGGCCGTCAGCTCCCTGACGACTCCAAGCGTGGGGTTGGTGTGCCCGTAGGCGGGGATATTGAAAAAGGCGATTCTAGCCATCAGTCCTCCGTCTCCTCTCCCGAGAGCTCCCCGAATATCATGGAGATGTACCTGTCCATCATCTTGGCGGGAGGTATTGCCAGGCCCCGCTCCTCATCCCCCAGAACTATTATGGTATCTCCGGGCCGGATGCCGAACATGTCCCTGGCCTCCTTGGGTATGACGAACTGTCCCTTTTCCCCTATCTTCACTGTCCAGGCTTTTTTGCCCTGCGGCCATTTCATTCCTTTTGCCCCCTAGTATGATTTGTATAATTAATCATACTACATTTGATTTTGGCTGTCAAGGGCATAAAAAAATTTCCCGGTGAAAAAATAATACTCAGTCACAGAATTGAAAGGTGCTGAGTACATGAGTAAGAAAATCGGCGGGCGGACTTTGAAGCTGGCAAATCCCGTGTCAATAATAGCCTCCGCCAGCGTGGCGGGGAGCAAGGAGGGGGAGGGGCCCCTGAAGCACTGCTTCGACTATATCTCCCAGGACTCCTACTTCGGCCAGACCACCTGGGAAAAGGCGGAGAGCCGGATGCTGAAGCACTGCTTCTCCCTCTGCTGCGACAAGGCGGGGATAGCCCCCTCTCAGCTGGATTTCACCTTCTCCGGGGACCTGCTGAACCAGTGCGTCAGCTCCGCCTTTGCCATGAAGGACAGCGGCAGCCCCTACTTCGGACTGTACGGGGCCTGCTCCACCATGGTGGAATCCCTGGCTCTGGCAGCCATGGCCATCGACGGCGGCTTCGGGGACCTGGCCTGCGCCCTCACCGGCTCCCACTTCTGCTCCGCCGAGCGGCAGTACCGCTTCCCTCTGGAATACGGCGGCCAGCGGCCTCCCAGCTCCCAGTGGACAGTGACCGGGGCCGGGGCGGCCATCCTGTCCTCCAAGGGCCCGGGGCCCTATATCACCCATATCACCCCGGGCATTATCGTGGACGCCGGCATAAAGGACGCCAACAGCATGGGCTCCGCCATGGCTCCTGCGGCCTGCGAGACCCTGAAGGCCCACTTCCGGGACACCGGCCGGGACCTGAGCTATTACGATGCCATATTCACCGGGGACCTGGGGGCCATGGGCCACGACATCCTGCAAAAGCTCATGGCCGACGAGGGCTATGAGCTGGACCCCAGGTACATGGACTGCGGCGTGCTCATCTACGATATCAACACCCAGGACGTCCACTGCGGCGGCTCCGGCTGCGGCTGCTGCGCCTCGGTGCTCTGCGGGCACATCCTGAAAGGCCTTGCCCAGGGCACCTGGAGCCGGGTGCTGGTGGCCGCCACCGGGGCCCTCATGTCCCCTCTCAGCTGCCAGCAGGGGGGCAGCATCCCCGGCATCTGCCACGCCGTGGCCATAGAAAAGGAGGTCTGAGGGTGGAGACTCTGTGGATATATGCAAAGGCCTTTCTTGTGGGCGGCCTTTTCTGCGTCGTGGGCCAGCTGCTCATAGATTACACCAAGCTCACCCCCGCCAGGATACTCACCAGCTACGTGGTGGCCGGGGTCGTTCTCTCTGCCCTGGGCCTCTACCAGCCCCTGGCGGACTGGGCGGGAGCCGGGGCCTGCGTCCCCCTAACCGGCTTCGGCCACAACCTGGCCAAGGGCATACGCCAGGCCGTGGCAGAGGACGGCCTCCTGGGAGCCTTTACCGGCGGCTTTACCGCCGCCTCCGCCGGGCTGTGCGCCGCGGTCTTCTTCGGGCTCCTGGTCGCGGTCATCTTCAAGCCTAGGGACAAGGGCAAGTAATCCCCGGCCCATGGTGAAACAGGGGCCGGAGAGCAAACAAGCGGGGACCGGATATATTTCCGATCCCCGCTTGTTTACATAACTTTGTTTACTTAATCTTATTTACGTAATATTGTTTACGTATTTTGATTTACATAAACTTACTTGATCTCCAGTCTGCGGCTGGCGGGCAGCTGCTCCTGCTTCTTGGGCATGGTCAGGGTCAGCACGCCGTCGGTGTAGCTGGCCTCGATGGCCTCGGCATTGATGCCGGAGATGTCAAAGCTGCGGCTGAAAGAGCCGTAGTAACGCTCCCGCTTGACAAAGTTGTTCTTGTCCTCCTTGTTCTCCATGGAGCGCTCGGCGCTGATGGTCAGGCAGTCGTTCTCGATATCTATCTTGATGTCGTCCTTGTTGAAGCCGGGGAGCTCCGCCTCCAGCTTGTAGGCATCGCCGGTGTCAGTGACGTCGGTCCTGAAACCGGACACGGCTCTGCTGTTGCCGAAGAAGCTGCGCTCCAGCTCATCGAAATCACGGAAGGGGTCAAAGGCTGCCACACTGCGTACACGACGGTCAAAAGGAATAAGTTCAAACATGATATATACCTCCATAAATTTTATTTACTATGTTATTTTCGGATGAAACTCTCTTTATCTCGTTTCATCTTGTATATAAGATACCGCACAATTATTAATAAATATAGCAATGAATATGAACTAAATGTGAATATTAGCACTCAGCTGAGCCGAGTGCTAATATTATTCCCCCGTATTATCTTTTTTATTCTCCCGCCGGGCCTTCGATAAGCTCAAAGACGTCCCAGGGGAACATCTTCTCCGGCAGGGCGGAGAAGTCCATGGCCTTTCCACTCAGGGGATGGGGGAAGGCCAGGCGGCAGGACCAGAGGGCGATATTGCAGCGCCGCTCTTTGCTGCCGTATTTTGCATCCCCCAGCAGGGGCAGACCCCGGGAGGCAAACTGAACTCTTATCTGGTGGCTGCGGCCGGTGTGCAGCTTTATTTTAAAAAGGCAGAGCTCCCCGGAGCGCTCCAGCAGTTTGTACTCCAGCTCCGCCGGACGCACTCCCCGGCGCTGCCGCTTCACCACATAGGACTTGTTCTTTGCCGCATCCCGGTAGAGCAGGTCCTGCATCAGCCCCTCCGGCTCCGCCGGGCAGCCTCCGGCCGCCGCCAGGTATTCTTTAATAAATTCCTTCCGGGTGATTGCGGCAGAGAGGGCGGCGGCTGCGGCGCTGCTGCGGGCATAGACCATCAGTCCCCCCACCTCCCTGTCCAGGCGGTGGACGCAGAAGATCTCTCCCCCCAGCCGCTCTCTCAGCAGGGCGCACATGCCCTCCTGGGAGTCTATGCCCGGCGGCTTCAGGCAGACCACCAGGCTTTCGTCCTCATATATTATTTTCGTATTCATATTTATCACCGGGGATATTGTACAAGCTGGGCAAAAAAATATCAAGCCGTCTCTTGCTATTGGGTGCTTTCTACAGTGTTGTTTTCTGTTGATTGACTTATTTTTTCCGCAATGTTAATATTTAGGTGCAGATAAATTTATTTTATATGCCTATTACATATAATTTACTTTTACCATTTTTTTCCGCAAGGAGATGGACGAGCTGAGCATTGCAAATATTATCTCCCTTCTGGGAGGTGTGGCCCTCTTCCTTTTCGGCATGACACTGATGGGAGACGGTCTGAAGAAGGTGGCCGGAAACAAGCTGGAGCTGGTGCTGTACCGGCTGTCCGGCACTCCCCTGCGGGGGCTGCTGCTGGGCACCGGAGTCACCGCCGTGATACAATCCTCCTCCGCCACTTCGGTAATGGTGGTGGGCTTTGTGAACTCCGGCATGATGAAGCTGAAACAGGCCATCTCCATTATCCTGGGAGCCCTTATAGGCACCAGCGTCACCGGCTGGATAATCTGTCTGTCCAATCTGGAGGGCAGCGGCTGGGTCTCCCTGCTGTCCACCTCCACCATCACCGCCGTGGTGGCGGTGGCGGGCATTGCCCTGAGGATGTTCAGCTCCAGGCAGTCCCACCACCACCTGGGGGACATCATGCTGGGCTTTGCGGTGCTGATGTACGGCATGCAGGCCATGAGCTCCGCCGTCTCCCCTTTGAAGGGCAGCGCCGCCTTTATCAGCCTGCTCACCTCCTTCTCCAATCCCCTGCTGGGCATTCTGGTGGGCGCAGTGTTCACCAGCATACTCCAGAGCGCCTCCGCCGCCGTGGGTATACTCCAGGCTCTGTCCATGACGGGAGCCATCAATTTTGCCGTGGCCTACCCCATAATCCTGGGCATAGCCATAGGCGCCGCAGTGCCCGTGCTGCTGTCCGCCCTGGGGGCCAAGGTGGAAGGTCGCCGCACGGCCATGGCCTACCTGGTCATAGAGCTGGCCGGGGTCATCATCTGCGGCGGCGTCTTTTACGCCCTGGACTTTTTCCTGGATTTCGATTTTAAATACGCGGTGCTGGACACCGTGGGCATAGCCTTTGTGAACACCGTGTTCCGCCTGGTCACCGCCGTGGTGCTCCTGCCCTTCCTGGACTCCCTGGCCTGGCTGGTCTCCGCCCTTGTGAAAGGCAGCCCCTCCCAGCGGGCGGCGGACAGCGAGTTCGACCGGCTGGACCAGCGCTTCCTCCAGCACCCGCCCCTGGCCATAGAGCAAAGCCGCATCACCGTCAATTCCATGGCCCGCACCTCCAAGGAAAACGCCCTGTCCGCCCTGAACCAGCTGCAGCATTACAACGAGCATGAGATAAAAGAGATAGAGCAGCGGGAGGAACTGGTGGACCGCTACGAGGACCGGTTGGGCACCTATCTTGTGAAGCTGAACACTAGGGAGCTGGACCGGCAGCAGAACGAGAGCGTCTCCAAAATACTCCACACCCTCAGCGACTTTGAGCGTATCAGCGACCACGCGGTGAACCTGGCGGAGGCCGCCCAGGAGATACACGGCAAGTCCCTGGTCTTCTCCGACGAGGCCGCCCACGAGATGCTGGTGCTCTGCTCCGCGGTGAGCGAGATATTGGAGCTCTCCGTCTCCGCCTTCATAGACGAGAATGAGAGCCTGGCCTACAAAGTCGAACCCCTGGAGGAGCACATAGACATCCTCTGCGACGAGATGAAGCTGAGGCATGTGGAGAGGCTTCAAAGCGGCCACAGCTCCCTGTCCCAGGGCTTCGTCTTCAACGACATCCTCACCAACTGCGAGCGTATCGCCGACCACTGCTCCAATATCGCCATAGCCATCATCGAGCTCAGCGCCGACAACTACAGCACCCACGGCTATGTCATGGATTTGAAGCAGCAGCGCTCCCACGATTTCGACAGGCTCTATGCCCAGTTCGCCGAGAAATATAAAATCTGAAAAACCGTATTTTAGGGGAAGGGCACAAGCCCTTCTCCTTTTCTGGGGTTCTGAGTAAAATTTTCCGTCATGCGAACAAAAT
>DBFSDV010000054.1:0-15774 GCA_048417135.1 Candidatus Limivicinus sp.
TTGAGACTGTCAAAAAAGCCTCGCAGAGTTTTTTCGCCGCGGCGAAAAAATAATTTTAATCGTTTTCCGCGGCGACATGTGCGTCGCGGAAAACACTTCTCACGGAGCTGAGTGTCGAATTGTACGCCGTAGGCGTACAACCGAGGCATGAAGCGAAGTGCACGCCCTTTTGTCAAAGAAGGCGTAGTCTTCTTTGACAAGCTGCAGAGCCCGGCGGCATTTAATTTGCCGCCGGGCTCTTATGTATGGTCCGCTCACTTGAAGCTGATGCGGGGTTTATAGAATTCAAAGATGACTGCGTCCCGGCCCTTTTCATTCCTGGGCTCATGGGAGGTCCAGCCCACCCTCATGGCTCCCAGCAGCTCGGAAAAGCGCACCGCCAGGGGCCTGGGGCCTATGCGGTAGGCGATAAACTGAGGGCGTGAGATAAAATTCATGAGACAGCGGGAAAAGATAAAGGGCAGAGGCTTTTTCAGCTCATAGTATTTGGCGGGCATGGCCAGCTGGCCCCGGAGCATATCCCTGGCATGGAGGCGGAACCAGGCCACGATAAGGGGGCTGAAGCTCTCCACGCACACGCTGCCCCGGTAATTGTTCAGCAGGGCGAGGGTCTTGCGGCAGAGCTCCCGGTTGTTGGGGCCGTTCTTGACCTCCAGGATTATGGGCCCCCGGCCCCGGATTACCTCCAGCACCTGGCTGAGCAGGGGGATGCGCTCCTCCGTGCCGCAGAGGGGGAACTGCTGCAGCTGCTCAAAGCTGTAGTCCTCCACCCGGCCC
Organism: Candidatus Limivicinus sp.; assembly: GCA_048417135.1. Taxonomy (GTDB): domain Bacteria; phylum Bacillota; class Clostridia; order Oscillospirales; family Oscillospiraceae; genus Limivicinus. The sequence goes on from DBFSDV010000054.1 coordinate 778, forward strand.
TCCACGCCGCAGATACGCTTTAGGTCGTCGTCATGGAAGACCACCACCTGGCCGTCCCGGCTCAGGTGCACGTCCAGCTCCACCCCGTAGCCGGCCCGGGCGGCCAGGCGGAAAGCGGTGAGGGAGTTTTCCGGCACGCTCTTGTCCCGGGAATGGAGGCCCCGGTGGGCGAAGTTCATGCCCATGAAGGGGGCCTTCTGCCGCCGGGAGGCGTGGCCCGGGGCCAGAAGGAAAACGGGAGCCGCCGCCGCTGCGGCAGCCGCCAGTATGAGCTTGGTTTTATTGGTCAATGGGAGCACCTCTTCCGGCTGATAGTATTATCCTTTACACACATTTTACCACTTCAGGCTGGCCCCAGTCAATTTTCTTATTGTAAAATTTGCACTGTTATTATAAAATAAAAAACATAAAATTGCGGAGGATTCACAAATGAAGCTGAACAACAAACGCACCATCCTGGTGGGCCTGGCTTTCCTGTCCATCTGCGCCTTCTGGCAGATGTACGACAGCATAGTGCCCCTCATCCTCACCAACACCTTCCACATGAATGAGACTCTCTCCGGGGTTATTATGGCGGCGGACAATGTGCTGGCCCTGTTCCTGCTGCCCATCTTCGGCAGTATATCCGACAGGACCGATACCAAAATAGGCAAGCGCATGCCCTTCATCCTCTTCGGCACCGGCTGCGCCATCATACTCATGAACATCCTGCCCATGCTGGATAACGGCTATGCCGCTTCCCCCTCCGTCTTTGAGCTGGTGTCCTTTGTCATAGTGCTGGGCCTGCTGCTCATAGCCATGGGCACCTACCGTTCCCCCGCCGTGGCCCTCATGCCCGACGTGACCCCCAAGCCCCTCCGCTCCAAGGGCAACGCCATCATCAACCTCATGGGCGCCGTGGGCGGCATAATCTACCTGGGCGTGGCCGCGGTGATGTACCCCAACTCCAAGGTCCAGGGCCTGGATCATGTGAACTACCAGCCCCTGTTCATGGTGGTCTCCGCCATCATGTTCATCTCCGTCGCCGTGCTGTATCTCACCATCAAGGAGCCGAAGCTCAGTGCCGAGAACCAGGCCCTGGAAAAGCAGCACCCGGAGTGGGACCTGGCCCAGGACGACGGCAGCGGCAACGAGGTGCTGCCCGCCCCGGTGAAGCGCTCCCTGGGCTTCCTTCTGGCCTCCATTGCCCTGTGGTTCGTGGGCTATAACGGGGTCACCACCTGGTTCACCACCTATGTGAGCGTGGTCATGGGCCAGGGCCTGGGCGGGGCCTCCACCTGCCTGCTGATAGCCACCGGCGGAGCCATAGTCTCCTACATACCCATAGGGGCCCTGGCCTCCAAGATCGGCCGGAGGAAGACCATAATGGGGGGCATCATCCTGCTGGCAGCCTGCTTTGCCCTGGGCTATGTGCTCACCACCGCCTACAGCAGCATCAACGCCGTGATGTTCGTGGTCTTTGCCCTGGTGGGTCTGGCCTGGGCCGCCATCAACGTAAACTCCCTGCCCATGGTGGTGGAGATGTGCAAGGGCTCGGACATAGGCAAGTTCACCGGCTACTACTACACCGCCTCCATGTCCGCCCAGATAGTCACCCCCGTGCTGGCGGGCACCCTGATGCGCCATATCGACTACCGGGTGCTCTTCCCATACGCCGCCTTCTTCGTGGCCATGAGCTTTGTGACCATGGTCTTCGTGCGCCACGGGGACGCCAAGGTGGAGGCCAAGCATGGCCTGGAGGCCTTCGAGGATATGGACGACTGAGTCCGACACAGCTGAATAAAATCGAAAGCCGCAGGAGTCCCTGCGGCTTTTGCTTTGAATATAGTATTTTTAAATGCCGCCTCACTCGCACTCGGGCATGAGCTCGGTGGAGATTATCTGCAGCATGCGGTCCAGGTTCTCCAGGTCCTCCTTGTCGAAGCGCTGCTTTATCCGCTCTATCACCTGCATCTCGTAGCTGCTCATGAGCCGGGCATAGTTATAGTATTTCTCCGAGAGGACCAGGTGGTATTCCCGCCGGTCGGTCTGGGAGTTCTGCCGCTCCAGATAGCCCTTCTTTATCAGGCTGTTCACCTTGTATGTGGCGTTGGACTGGGAGATGTTGAGGAAATCCGCAAACTGGCCCACCGTGGGCTCGGAGAGCATGTTGATGACCTCCAGGGAAAAGGCCTCCATGGCAGAGAGGGAGCCCTCCCTCTCCCGCACCAGCTCAAAGACGCTGCGGTAAAACCTGAGCTTGAACTTGTCGTATATCTCCACAAAACTTTTATCCACCATTGCTGCTGTCCTCCGGGCTCTGTAGTACCCAGATATTTTAACTCATACGAAAAGATTTGTAAACTTCTTCGTTCTTGACAAAACTGTGAATTTTAAAAAGGGGAGGGGTGAAGCTATTGACAAAGCCCCCCGCCAATGGTATATTAGCACTCGTAGAGCAAGAGTGCCAACAGTCTAAAGCGGAGAGTGCTAAAGTGTCCATCAGCGAGAGAAAAAAGAAAATACTGGCCGCAGTGGTGGATGAATACATCCAGACCGCGGAGCCGGTGGGCAGCAAGGCCATAGCCGCCAAGGCGGGTCTGGGCTGCTCTTCCGCCACTATCCGCAACGAGCTGGCGGAGCTGGTGAACATGGGCTACCTGGAACAGCCCCACACTTCCGCCGGGCGGGTGCCCACACCCATGGGCTACCGCATGTATGTCAACGAGCTCATGGAGAAGCAGAAGCTGAGCCTGGAGGAGACGGAGGAGATAAACCGCCGCCTGAACCAGAGGCTCCAAGAGCTGGACGACACCATAAGCGACGTGAGCCGTCTGGCCTCCCAGCTGACCAATTACCCGGCCCTGGCCCTCACCACCCAGGCCGCGGTGACCATCAAGCGCTTCGACATCATATATGTGGACGCCAACACCTTCATCATCGTGGTGATGCTCAGCAACAACTCCGTGAAGAACAAGCTGGTGCATCTGCCGGTGTCCGTGGACCAGCCCATGATGCAGCGCCTGTCCTCCCTCTTCAATTCCGGCTTCACCGGGATAACCGAGGACCAGATAACGCCGCTGCTGATAAACTCCACCGAGCGGGCGGCGGACGATACCATGGGCCTGACCTCGGTGATAGCCGCCTTTGCCATCTCGGTGCTCAGCGAGTCCAAGGTGCCCGCCTCCTTTATTAGCGGGGAGAACCGGCTGCTGAGCCAGCCGGAGTTCCGGGACCCGGACAAGGCCCACAAGCTGATGGGCTACCTCTCCGGCGGCGGATACATCCTGCCCCCGGGAGTGACCATGAGCGGCCCCAACGAGGTGAAGGTGCTCATAGGTCCGGAGAACGTGGCCGAGGAGCTGAAGGACTCCAGCGTAATCATCGCCAGCTACGACGCCGGGGACAATACCCGGGGCATCATCGGCGTGGTGGGGCCCACCAGGATGGACTACTCCGCCGTGGCCGAAAAGCTCAGCCTGCTGGCGGCAGGCCTGTCCCAGCGCCTGGGCGGCGGGGAAGGCCCCCCGGAGGGCATACACAATAAACTGATAATCAAGGGAGATATATCCAATGAGTAAAGATAAAAAACCAACGTCCCCTGAGCAGCAGGAGGAAATAAAGGAAGAACCTGCCGCCCAGGAAAACGCCAAGGAAATAGACAGCGAAGAGATCAACAGCCAGGATGTGAAGCAGGAAAAGCAGCCGGAGAAGGAGGCCGAGGCGCCCAGGCAGGAGAAGGAAAAGAAGCCTGAAAAGCCCTCGGAGGCCGAGGAACTGGCGGCCCTCAACGACAAGTACCTGCGTCTGTGCGCAGAGTATGACAATTTCCGCAAGCGCAGCCAGAGGGAGAGGGATTCCCTCTACGCGGACATCAAGGCGGAGACCCTGAAAAAGTTCCTGCCGGTGTACGACAATCTGGTGCGGGCTCTGGAGCAGCCCACTTCCGACGAGGCCTACCGCCGGGGCGTGGAAATGATAATGACTCAATTCAACTCCACCATGGAAAAGCTGGGAGTCAGCGAGATAGAGAGCTTGGGCAAGAAGTTCGACCCCAGCCTCCACAATGCGGTGATGCACGTGGAGGACGAAGAGAAGGGGGAGAACGAGATCGTGGAGGTCTTTCAGAAGGGCTTCATGATGGGCGACAAGGTCATCCGCTTTGCCATGGTAAAGGTTGCCAACTGAGAGCTTCGGCTCTTTGGTTATATATCAATTAGTAAAAAAATAAATCACATATACAGGAGGAAATTACAATGAGTAAGATTATAGGTATAGATCTGGGCACTACCAACAGCTGTGTCGCCGTTATGGAAGGCGGCGAAGCCGTCGTCATCGCCAACGCCGAGGGCGCGCGTACCACACCTTCCGTGGTGGCTTTTGCAAAGAACGGCGAACGCATGGTGGGCCAGGTGGCAAAGCGCCAGGCCATCACCAACCCCGACCGCACCATCTCCTCCATCAAGCGTGAGATGGGCTCCAACTACAAAGTGAACATTGACAACAAGGCCTACACTCCCCAGGAGATCTCCGCCATGATCCTCCAGAAGCTGAAGGCGGACGCCGAGGCCTATCTGGGCGGCACCGTCACCGAGGCCGTCATCACCGTCCCCGCCTACTTCACCGACGCCCAGCGTCAGGCCACCAAGGACGCCGGCCGCATCGCCGGTCTGGACGTGAAGCGTATCATCAACGAGCCCACCGCCGCAGCTCTGGCTTACGGCCTGGACAAGGAAAACGACCAGAAGATCATGGTCTATGACCTGGGCGGCGGCACCTTCGACGTGTCCATCCTGGAGATAGGCGACGGCGTCATCGACGTGCTGGCCACCGCCGGCAACAACCGCCTGGGCGGCGACGACTTCGACAAGTGCATCACCGACTACCTGGTGCAGGAGTTCAAGAAGACCGAGGGCATAGACCTGAGCTCCGACAAGGTGGCAATGCAGCGCCTCCGTGAGGCCGCCGAAAAGGCCAAGGTGGAGCTGTCCGGCGTCACCACCTCCAACATCAATCTGCCCTACATCACCGCCGACGCCACCGGCCCCAAGCATCTGGACATCACCCTCACCCGGGCCAAGTTCAACGAGCTGACCCACCACCTGGTGGAGAAGACCATGGGCCCCGTGAAGCAGGCTCTGTCCGACTCCGGCCTCCAGCCCAGCGACATCACCAAGGTGCTGCTGGTGGGCGGCTCCAGCCGTATCCCCGCAGTGCAGGAGATGGTCAAGACCCTGGTGGGCAAGGAAGGCTTCAAGGGCATCAACCCCGACGAGTGCGTGGCTCTGGGCGCAGCCATTCAGGGCGGCGTTCTCTCCGGCGACGTGGAGGGCATAGTCCTGGTGGACGTGACTCCTCTGTCCCTGGGCATAGAGACTCTGGGCGGCGTGTGCACCAGGCTCATCGAGCGCAACACCTCCATCCCCACCCGCAAGAGCCAGGTGTTTTCCACCGCTGCCGACAACCAGACTTCCGTTGAAGTCAACGTACTCCAGGGCGAGCGTGAGATGGCCGCCTACAACAAGAGCCTGGGCCGCTTCCATCTGGACGGCATTGCCCCGGCCCGCCGGGGCGTGCCCCAGATAGAGGTCACCTTTGACATCGACGCCAACGGCATAGTCAATGTCTCCGCCAAGGACCTGGGCACCGGCAAGGAGCAGCACATCACCATCACCGCCTCCTCCAACATGTCCAAGGAGGACATCGACAAGGCTGTCAAGGAGGCCGAGATGTACGCCGCCGAGGATGCAAAGCGCAAGGAGGAAGTTGACGTCCGCAACCAGGGCGACCAGATGGTCTACCAAACGGAGAAGACCCTCAGCGAGTCCGGCGACAAGCTTGACCCCTCCGACAAGAGCGAGGTGGAGTCCAAGCTGGGCGCTTTGAAGACCGCCCTCACCGGCACCGACACCGCAGCCATCAAGGCCGCCACCGAGGAGCTGACCCAGGCCTTCTACAAGATCTCCGAGAAGCTCTACCAGCAGGTGGGCGGCGCCCAGGGCGCAGGCTTTGACCCCAGCCAGGCCGGCGGCTACACCGGCGGCACTCAGGGCGGCCAGAGCAGCCAGGGCGGCCAGGACTACTACGACGCCGATTACACCGTTGTGGACGACGACAACAACAAGTAAGCCGGTATAGAGACACCGATAAGGCGGAGCTTATGCCCCGCCTTAATGGTGTATACAGAGGATGTAAATCCAGACCGGCTCTCAGGAGAAGCATATGGCAGATAAGAGAGATTACTACGAGGTGCTGGGCGTCAAGAAGGACGCCACGGCAGAGGAAATAAAAAAAGCATACAGGAAAATAACCAAGGAGAACCACCCGGATCTGCACCCTGGGGACAAGGCCTGCGAGGAGCGCTTCAAGGAGGCCAACGAGGCCTACGAGGTGCTCTCCGACGAGGAGAAGCGGAAGAAGTACGACCAGTTCGGCCACGCCGCCTTTGACCCCAACGCCGGTTTTGGCGGCGGAAGCGGCTTCGGCGGCTTCGGGGACTTCGGCGGCTTCGGCGGTTTCGGAGACATATTCAGCGACATTTTCGGCGGCTTCGGAGGGGGAAGCTCCCGCAACCCCAACGCCCCCAGAAAGGGCGAGAATCTGAGGGCTACCCTGAACATAAGCTTTGAGGAGGCGGCCTTCGGCTGCAAGAAGGAGGTCACCGTGGCCAGGGTGGAGCAGTGCCCGGACTGCAAGGGCAGCGGCTGCGCCCCCGGCACCACCCCGGAGATCTGCCCGGACTGCAAGGGCACCGGCTCCGTCACCGTGAACCAGCGCACGCCCCTGGGCGTGATGCAGACCTCCTCCCCCTGCTCCAAGTGCCGGGGCACCGGCAAGATCATCCACCAGCCCTGCAAGACCTGCCGGGGCATGGGGAAGATACGCCGCCAGCACAAGGTGGAGGTGAACGTCCCCGCCGGCATAGACGACGGCCAGACCATTTCCCGCCCCGGCTACGGCAATGCTGGGAGCAACGGCGGCCCCGCCGGCGACCTGCTGGTGTCGGTCATCGTCCGTCCCCACGCCCGCTTTGAGCGGGAGGGCACCTCCGTTCTGCTGGAGCAGGAGATAAGCTACGCCCAGGCCGTGCTGGGGGCGGAGATAGAAGTGCCCACCCTGGACGGCAAGGTGAAGCTCACCATACCCGAGGGCACCCAGCCCGGCTCGGTCTTCCGCATGAGAGGCAAGGGCATACCATATCTGCGCGGCAGCGGTCGGGGCGACCAGTTCGTCTCCGTGCAGGTGAAGGTCCCCAAGAATCTCACTTCCCATCAGAAGGAGCTGCTGCGCCAGTTCGCCGCCTCCATGGGCGATCTGGACGGGGATGCGGGCAAGACCATCTTCGGCAAGAAAAAGAACAAATAAGCGCCCCGAGACAGAAATATGGCTCAGGGATGTCCTTAGGGACCGGATGTGCCGCAGACCGTGGGCCTGCGGCACATCGTTTGTCTTTTATCTGACAAGCCTCATACCTTGACATTGCTTTATACACTGTATAAAATAGTAAAAAAGCACAAATAAATCAATGAATCGAGGTATGAACATGGAAGGTTTACAGAAGGCATGGTATAGGACGTTCCAGTTTGCCGTGAACGTGGGCGGCAGATTTCTCCACTGGAGAAAGCCCATTCCCATCACCGGGGAGGGCAGCACCGCAAAGATACCCGGGATACTGAAGGAAAACGGCGTTACCAAGGTGATGGTGGTCACCGGACGCCATGTGGGCAGGGAGCTGGCCCCGGGGATAATCGACAATATCCGGCAGGCCGGCATCGACTGCGTCCACTACTCCCAGGTGGAGTCCAACCCCTCCACCACCACGGTATTCAAGATAAGGGACCTGTACAAGGAGGAGGGCTGCAACGGCTTTCTGGCCATAGGCGGCGGCTCCCCCATGGACGCGGCTAAGGCCGCCGCGGCGCTGATAGTCCGGCCCAACAAGCCCATCACCAAGATGGGAGGGCTCTTCAAGGTGCTGCGCCGCCTGCCCCCCTTCGTCGCCGTGCCCACCACCGCCGGCACCGGCTCGGAGACCACCATCGCCGCCGTGATAACCGAGGCGGAGACCCACCACAAGTATGCCATCATGGACATAGTGCTGGTGCCCCGCTACGCGGTCCTTGACCCGGAGATGACCCGGAACCTGCCTCCCGCCACCACCGCCACCACCGGCATGGACGCCCTGACCCATGCGGTGGAGGCCTACATATGCTGGACCAACCGCACCAAGGAGAGCGACCGCCTGGCGGAGGAGGCCACCGTGGCCATCTTCAAATTCCTGGAGCGGGCCTACCGGGACGGCAACGACATGGAGGCCAGGGGCGAGATGCTCATTGCCGCCTACAAGGCGGGCTACGCCTTCACCCGGGCGGGCGTGGGCAACGTGCACGCCATAGCCCACACCCTGGGCGGACTGTACGGCACTCCCCACGGCCTGGCCAATGCGGTAATTCTTCCGATAGTACTGGAAGATTACGGCGAGAAGGTGTATAATAGACTGGCAAGGCTCTCGGAGCTCACCGGGCTCATGACCCAGGGCAGCGACGAGGAGAAGGCAAAGGCGTTCATCGCAGAGGTCTACGCCATGAACCGGCGCATGGGCATACCCAAGGGCCTGGACAATATCCGCCGGGAGGACATCCCCCAGATGGTGGAGTGGGCCCTGAAGGAGGCCAACCCCACCTATCCCGTGCCGGTGGTCTACACCCCGGAGCGCTGCACCGTCGTGATAGAACGCATCATTGCCGCTGCAAATCAATAGACCAAAGGAGAATGGCTTTGCTGCTATCTGAATTGAAGCTTATATCCGCCAGCAACATCATCAGACTGCGCACCCAGGCGGGACTCACCCAGGCAGAACTGGGGGAAAAACTGAACTATTCAGACAAGACCATATCCAAATGGGAGCGGGGCGAAGCCATTCCCGACGCCTATGTGCTCACCCAGATGGCGGAGATATTCGGCGTTACCGTGGACTATCTCCTCTCCACCCACGATGCCTGGGAAAATCCCGACAAGCAGGAGGAGCAGGAGCAGGGGATGTCCCGGTATTCCGTGAACATGATAATCGCTATCGCGGTGCTGGGAGTGTGGACCATGGCTCTCAGCGTGTTCGTGCTGCTGTGGCTGCTGGGCTATATGGTCTGGCAGAGCTTTGTGGTGGCCCTGCCGGTGTCCATACTCACATACATGGTGCTCATATGCGTGTTCGGCCGGAGGAAGTATTTGCAGTATGTGATAGCGGCTTTCGTGCTGTCCGTCTTCGTGCTGCTGTATTTCGTGCTGCCGCTGCAGAAGCCCTGGCAGCTTTTCCTGGTGGCCATCCCTGCAGTAGTGCTGGTATTTTTAAGCTGCAATATACGTCAGAGACCCAGAAAAAAGCAAAAAACTTAAGCCTGAAAACAACATTCCACAAATGGTAGAGCCAATATGAAGAGCCTGTAGAGAGAGTATATTTTCTCTACAGGCTCTTCTTTATATAGTAGATATGCAAGAGGGAATAAAACCTTGAATAAGCGACGGGGCTGGGCTAAACTGAAAACAGCCGCCGAAAGTTTTCAGGAAAAGAGCGGCAACAGAAAGGAGACCGACAATGAGTAATTATGTTCTGAGCTGCTGCTCTACCGCTGACCTGTCTAAAGAGCACTTCCGGCAGAGGGATATCAAATATATCTGCTTCCACTATTTTATCGACAACGAGGAATACCCAGATGACCTGGGGGAGAGCATGCCCTTTGAGGTATTTTACGACCGGATGAGCAAGGGCGCCGACACCCGCACCTCCCAGGTGAATATCTCCGAGTATGTAGACTACTTCAGTTCCTTTGCTCAGCAGGGCCTGGACATCGTCCATGTCTGCCTGTCCTCCGGTATCTCAGGCACCATTAATTCCGCCCGCAACGCCGCCCTCATCATCAAGGAGCGTTACCCGGAGCGGAACATCTACATCGTGGATTCCCTGGCCGCCTCTTCCGGCTACGGCCTGCTGATGGACAGCGCAGCCGACAAGAGGGACGAAGGCCTCAGCGCCAAAGAGCTGGCGGACTGGCTGGAGGAAAATAAACTGAAAATGCACCACTGGTTCTTCTCCACCGACCTGACTTCCTTCGTCCGGGGCGGCCGCATATCCAAGACCGCCGGAGTCTTCGGAGGCCTGCTGGAGATCTGCCCCCTGATGAACATGGACAATCTGGGGCGGCTCATCCCCCGCTACAAGATCCGCACCAAAAAGCGGGTCATCAAGGAGATAGTCAACATGATGGAGAAATGCGCCAGAGACGGCCTGGACTATGACGGCAAGTGCTACATCTCCATGTCCGCCTGCTATGAGGACGCAAGGCAGGTGGCGGACCTGGTGGAGCAGCGCTTCCCCAAGCTCAACGGCAAGGTGCTCATAAACAACATCGGCACCACCATCGGCGCCCACACCGGCCCGGGCACCGTGGCCCTGTTCTTCTGGGGCAGCGAGAGAGTGGACTGAAACAGGGAAGATATAAAGCTCCCGGCGAAGATAATGTGCTTCGCCGGGAGCTTTTACTTTACTGAACTTGTATACCGGATTCACTTGCCCCTCAGCCGGATGAAGGGGTCCCCTATGCGCCCCACCATGGTGGTGAAGCTGAGGCTGGTGGTGACATGATACTCCATGGACTGGCGGGCCAGGTCCGGCATGCGCATACGTATGGCGGAGACCACGGAGGTGTGGTTGAAGGTGACGCTGGGCATCCAGGGATTGTCGCTGCTGCCGTCATGGCCGATGAACTCCAGCATGGAGGACTGGTACATGGTGAGCTTGGGCAATATGAGCTCATAGGTCTGGACGATGTAGGGATTGCCGCAGGACTTGATTATCAGCTGGTGGAAGGGCATGTCCGTATCCTTCATGCCCCGGATATCCCGGCGGATGACGCTGTCCTTGAAGGCGTCGGCCAGCATGGTCAGCTGCCGGACGGTGGCCTCGTCGGCGGCATGGGCGCACAGGGCCGCCGCCTGGCCCTCGATGGATGAACGAACCTGATAGAGGTTTATCATATCCAGCAGGTTCAGATCCAACACATAGCTGCCGCTCTGGCCCGGGTGGGTGACCACGAAGCCTATCTCCGTCAGCTTGGCTATGGCCTCGGCCACGGGGGTGCGGGAGATGCCCAGGGAGGTGGCCAGCTGGTTCACGTTCAGCTTGGTGCCCGGGGCGATGCGCAGGCTGATGATGTCGTCATAGAGCATCTGGGTGACGATGTCTCTCAGCTTGCCGTCGGGGTTCTTTTCCATATACTGTCTCAAGGTGTACTGTTCCATAATCTGCTCCGGAAAAATAAACTAAAATACTCACTTATAATAAAATGAAAAATGAATAAAATCAAGTGAATATTTATTAATTTATTCTTCACATATGAAACCGCCGCCCAGCAGCCGGTCCCCCTCGTAGAGCACGGCGGACTGGCCCGCCGCCGGGGCGCGCACCGGCTCGTCGCAGACTATGCGCAGCCTATCCCCCTCAGGGTGCACGGTGCAGGGGGGATTTTCCCACTTGGTGTGCCGCACCCGGACGCTGGCCCTCAGGGGGGCGACGGGGGGCTCTATGAGCCAGCTGAAATCCCGGGCCAAGACTTCGGTCTTGAACAGCTCCTCCCACAGCGCCAGCTCTATGCAGTTGGAGAGGGGATCGATGCGGGAGATGTAGACCTTCCGCCCGTCTATAAGGCCGGGCCGCCTCTGGCCTACGGTATAGCGGTATATGCCCTCGTGGCGGCCCACCGGCTCGCCGTGGAAGATGAAGTCCCCCGGCGGCGGAACCGGGCCCCGGCTCTCCAGCCAGGAGACATAGTCCTTGTCCGGGATGAAGCATATCTCCATACTGTCTGGCCTGCGGGCCGAGGGCAGGCCCAGCTCCTCCGCCATGGCGCGCACCTGGGACTTCTCATAGTCCCCCAGGGGCAGGATAAGGCGCTCCGCCTGCTCCCGGCCGAGACGGCAGAGCATATAGCTCTGGTCGTTGGCGGGGCGGCCCTTGTAGATGCCGCCGCCCTCGCTGCGGGCGTAGTGGCCGGTGGCAATGAACTCCGCCCCGGTCTCCCGGGCGTAGTCCAGCAGGCTTTCAAATTTCAGGGAGGGGTTGCAGATTATGCAGGGGTTGGGGGTCTCCCCCCGGAGATAGCTCTCCCTGAAGGGGCGGCACACCCGCTCCTCCAGCTGCCGGTGCACGTCCAGCACCTTCAAGTCTATGCCCCGCCGCTCCGCCGCCTCCAGGGCGGCAAGCCGCTCAGCCCGGCCGGCATTGTCCAGATACAGGCCCAGGACCTGAAAGCCCTGACACTTTAACAGCTCCGCCGACACGGCGGAGTCCACCCCGCCGGAAAAGCCCAGAACCACTTTTGTCATTTTCTGCTCTCCATATATATCATCAGCACGGATATGTCCGCCGGGGATACCCCGGATATACGGCTGGCCTGGCCGAAGTTGGTGGGTCGGATGTTCATGAGTTTTTCCCTGGCCTCCAGGCGCAGGCCCTTTATCTCGCTATAATCCAGGTCCGGGGGCAGGGGCCGCTCCTCCATGCGGGTGAACTCCTCCACTTGCTTGAGCTGCCGCTTGATGTAGCCCTCGTACTTCAGGGATATCTCCACCTGGGCGGCAATGAAGCGGTCCAGCTCCGGGCGGCCGGGGTCAAAAGGCATCAGGTCGCCGTAATTTATCTGTGGACGGCGGATGAGCTCAGAGAGAGTGACGCCGGTGCTCACCGGGGCGGTGCCCTTTTCCTCCAGCAGCCGGTTCAGCTCAGGACTGGGAGAAAGGTTCACCGAGGCCAGACGCTGAAGCTCCCTGTCCACGGCGGCATATTTCTCCAGCACCTGCCGGTGCCGCTCCGGGCTCACCAGGCCCAGCTCCAGGCCCCGGGCGCTGAGGCGGATGTCCGCATTGTCCTGGCGGTGGAGCAGCCGGTACTCGCTGCGGGAGGTCATCATGCGGTAGGGCTCGTTGGTGCCCTTGGTCACCAGGTCGTCGATAAGGGTGCCGATATAGCCCTCGCTGCGCCGGAGGATGAAGGGGGCCTTGCCCTGTATCTTCAATGCGGCGTTCACCCCCGCCACAAAGCCCTGCACCGCCGCCTCCTCATAGCCGGAGGAGCCGTTGAACTGCCCGGCCCCGTAGAGGCCGGATATCTTCTTGCTCTCCAGCGTGGCGTAGAGCTCGGTGGGGTCTATGCAGTCATACTCTATGGCGTAGGCGCAGCGGGTCATCTCCGCCTGCTACAGGCCGGGTATGGTGTGGAGCATCTGCAGCTGTATCTCCTCAGGCATGGAGGAGGAAAAGCCCTGGATATAGAGCTCCTCCGTGTTCAGGCCCATGGGCTCCACAAAGAGCTGATGGCGGAGCTTATCCGGGAAGGTCATGACCTTGGTCTCTATGCTGGGACAGTAGCGGGGCCCCACACCCTGGATGACCCCGGAATATATGGGACTGCGGTCCAGGTGGGAGCGGATTATCTCATGGGTGCGCTCATTGGTGTAGGTGAGGTAGCACACCGCCCGGTTCTCCGGCGTGTAGAGGTTAGAGAAGGAGAAGCACTCCGGCTCCTCATCCCCCTTCTGCAGTTCCATTTTGGAAAAGTCCACGCTGCGCCGGTTCACCCGGGGCGGGGTGCCGGTCTTGAAGCGGCGCAGGCTCAGCCCCAGGGAGCGCAGCTGCCGGGCCAGGGGCACGGCGGCGGAGAGCCCGTCGGGGCCGGAGGAGCGCTGCATCTCGCCAACGATAATGCTGCCGTCCAGATAGGTGCCGGAGGCTATCACCACCGCTTTGCAGGAATACACGGCCCCGGTATGGGTGGTGACGGAGCAGACGGCGCCGTCTTCCACGCCGACTTCAATGACCTCCGCCTGCTTTATGCGCAGATTTTCCTGGAGCTCCAGAGTATGCTTCATGACTTCCTGGTAGCGGCGGCGGTCCGCCTGAGCTCTCAGGGAGTGGACGGCGGGACCCTTGCCCAGATTCAGCATACGGTACTGGATGCAGGCCTTGTCCGCCGCCTTGGCCATCTCGCCCCCAAGAGCATCCAGCTCCCGGACCAGGTGGCCCTTGCCGGTGCCGCCGATAGCGGGGTTGCAGGGCATGTTGCCCACACTGTCCAGGTTCACGGTAAAGCACAGGGTGTCCAGGCCCAGACGGGCGGCGGCCAGGGCGGCCTCAATGCCCGCATGGCCCGCGCCTATCACCGCTATATCACATTTTCCGGCATTATATTTTATCAAGATATCTGCCTCGATTCCAAGCTTTTTTACAAGTAAAGCTTATTATAGCAAATCTGCCCGTATTATTCCACTGTTTTATTTCCTTGACTGAGGGACAGGGAGAGAATATAATGAGGAAAGAAAAATTACCGAGGGGAATTTTTGAGAAGATGGAGAGAGTTTCCGCTTGTTTGGGACGGATAATGCTGTCCATACTTATATTCATATGCGCCATGGCCCTGCTCCTGGCGGTAAACGAAGGGGTGGAGAGCCCATCCTACCTGGCGGCTCTGGCCGCCGGGGCCGTCGCCGCCGGGCTGCTGCTGTGGCTGGGGAAAAGAAAATGGGCCCTCGGCAGCTTTGGCCGCCTTTGCGGCAGGCTGGGAGCGGCCCGCTGCGCCGCCGTAACCACAGGATTGTGCTTTGTCCTTGGGCTTGTATGGATAGTGCTGGTGCCTATCGAGCCCTTCAGCGACTACCAGACCTATTGGGACTGCGCCGTGAGCATCGCCCGGGGAGAGCCGGTGTACAGTACAGAATACGTGGCCATGTATCCCCACATCCTGGGCTACGCCAGCTTCCTGGCCCTGTTCATAAAAATATTCGGGGAACAGGTGCTGGTGGGGGTGCTGCTGGGACTTATACTCAGCTGCCTGTCCGGCCTGCTCATCTTCTCCATCGCCAGGGAGGCTGCGGGACTGCCCGCTGCCGTGCTGGCCTCCGGACTCTGGGCTCTGTACCCGGGACGGATAATGCTGGGCTCCCTCATCTTCTCCGAGCCTCTGTACACCTG
>DBFSDV010000055.1:0-3474 GCA_048417135.1 Candidatus Limivicinus sp.
AAACACGGATGAACTTGATTCTGCGAGAAGTTATATGAGATACAAATGCCTTGTCTTTGACCACGACGACACCGTGGTCAACAGCACCGCCACCATACATTATCCCTGCTTCGTGAAATATTTGAGCCTTCACTACCCGGAGCGCCGCTGCTCCCTGGAGGAGTACTTCCTGAAAAATTTCCACCCCGGCTTTGTGCAGATGTGCAAGGAGGAGTTCGGCATGAGCGAGGAGGATATGGACAGGGAAGTGGTGTTCTGGACCGACTATGTGAAGGAGCACATACCCCAGGCCTATCCGGGGATGAGGGAGATAATGGAGCGCCACCGCTCTCAGGGAGGCCTTATCTGCGTGGTGTCCCACTCCTTTGAGAATTACATACTTAGGGACTACAGGGAAAATTCCCTGCCGGAGCCGGACGCCGTCTACGGCTGGAGCCGCCCCTTGAACGAACGCAAGCCCAACCCCTTCCCCCTGAAGGACATCATGGAGCGTTTCGGCCTTAAGCCGGAGGAGCTGCTGATGATAGACGACCTGAAGCCGGGCTATGACATGGCCGCCTCCTGCGGCGTGGACTTTGCCGCCGCCGGCTGGGCCAACGACATTCAGGAGATAGAGAGCTTCATGCGTCAAAACTGCCGCCACTATTTTAAAACCGTAAAAGAGCTGGCGGGCTTCCTGGCCTGAAAAAGCCGGCTGATACACCGGTAAACACACCGGAAAACACTGCCCCCGGGCGGCGATGTCTGCATCGCCGCCCGGGGGCAAAGCTTAGGCCGTCCTTCAAAAAATCATCGCCGCGAGGGATATGACGTCGCCTTGAAAAAGTAAGATGGGTCTGGTATAATTTTACATGTTTAAAATCAAAGCGCGTGAGAGAGGGGAGGCCGGAGATATATGAAAAAAATTTTGGCGGCTATGCTGGCGCTGCTGCTTTTTTGCTTTCCGGGTCTGGGCTATGGAGGGCATGCCTATGCCGCCGGGCCGGGGGAGCGGCCTGCAACAGAGCCGGATGAGGAGCTGCAGCGGGCCTGTAGCGCAGGTCTGCTGCCGGAGGACTGGCTGGGGAATATGGAACAGACCGTTAGCTTTTCCGAATACAGCGGCCTGGCTGCAAAGCTGGTAGAGAGCTGGGACGAAAGCCGTCTGGAGGAGTGGCAGGAGCAAATGAAGCTGGCTGCCGGCTCCGACGAGCCTATGGATACTGAGGACGGATTTTTGCTTTTGTCCTACCTTTGGATAATGATGGGCTACCAGGTCCCGCAGCTTCCGGTGGGGTATGAGCCCTGGGCCGGCGGAGACCAGGAGCTGAGAGATGCCCAGGGTGAGAACCTGTCCTGGGATTATCCGCTGTTCCCAGACTATGACACAGTGGTTTATACGGAATATAACAGCAACTATATATGGGGCGCGCTCCAGATATTCCCCGACGTGTGCTCTGCAGTCAGCGGAGAGAGGGTCTTTCAATACGACGAAGAAGAGCAGAGCCTGCATTTGGACGAGCCCCTGTCCAGGGATACGGCGGTCAGAGCCCTGCTGAGACTGGGGGAATATCGTGACGGCCTTGTATTTGATGCTGTGATCGACGAAGACATACTTCCTGACCACAGCGGGACGGACTTCGCTGTGGGAGCCACCTTTGAAGAGGGCAAGGCAGAGCTGGGTTTTAGCTTTCGGTGGGAGTTCCCGCTGTCTGAAACACAGTATAGCGTCGGCACGGAAATGAGCATGGGCTTTACGCTGCTGCTGCCGGATGCCCTGGTCCGGGCCCTGGCCGAGCAGAAAGGGGAGCTGACCTGCACTGTGGATATTTTCGGAGAGGACATGGAGGAAATATACCGCAGCGCTGAGGACCCGTCCTTCAGTTTGAGCCTGGAGGGAAACAAACTCTGTGCCCGCTCCATGGACGGGGAGGAGAGCTTTGGCACGCTTCAGGGAAATTGCTGGAGACTGCCGATTTTGACAGGGCTGAGCTACCAGCTCCAGAGCCGGACGGCGGTGAATCTTATCAGCCCCAGGATCAGCCTCAACATCCCGGGATATGAGGGCAGCTTCTATGTGGATGACCTGCTGATAAGCTCCTTGGGAAAAGAGCTTATCTCCTGCGACTTTGATTACGTTACAGCTTACGGGCGCTCCGGGGAGGAACAATTCAGCTTTAATGTAACTGATGGGCGCCTTTGGACATGGACGGCAGCGGACCTTATAGGTGCTGAAGAAAAAAGCGATGCCCTGCGCATAGGCGTAAATTTCACTGGGGAGAGCTATGAGCCAAACAGCGGAGAGTTTCTGGAAAGTGTGGACACCGGCCTTCTCCATAACCAGGAGAATGACTGGCGCAACTGGGGAGGCTTTACCGGCTGGTGGCACTCGGAGGGCAGAGTGGACTCACAGGTGACTTTGGAATACGGACTGATAATCCCCAAAGACTTGGACTTCTCCGACGAGGTGGAGGAGACGGGATTGAACCTGGGCGGGGGCTTCGGCTTCGGCAGCTATGATGCTTACGATGGGGAGGGCAACGAGGAACTCAAAGAGTATGAGGCGCCCAATATCAACATCTACCCCGGCTGCAACGGCAATACCGTTATTAATACATGGGGAGATGGAGAGATATCTGTAACGGCCTATAATGACTGTTACTATGTGAGATATACCGGCAGTGCAGAGGTGCCCGAGACGGATTATGAACTGGCTGTGGTGAAATTGAGCTGGACGGGAGACGCCGTTTCGTACAGCGGGTATTTCTATCTGACGGACTTCTCCCTGTCCTGCGGCGGGGAAACCATCCTGTCCTATACCTCAGGGGAGGATGCCCCGGAAGAACTGTTCCACTGCTATAATCACGGCACCAACGGCTCTTATTATTATTGGAAAGAGCTGGGCTCCAGCAACTACAACTTGGGCTTTGAAGCCCTGGCCGTAAAAGGATGAAATCAAACAAGCAGTGCGGAGGGGCATGTGTATCCCCGCCGCACTGCTTGTATATGTAGGCCCGCTCCCCGTCTCCCCAAACTGCAACCCAGCCTAGGCGGTTGCGGTTTGGAAAGGAGGAGCAAGGGAGCGGAGCGGGTGATGCTTTCTATTCCCCGTGAAATAGAAAGCGCGGTCGCAAAGCGGACTTTATTTCCGGTAAAAAACAAACCCGAAGCCTAGCGCTTCGGGTTTGAAAGGAGCCGCGACAGAATGAGTGAGAGGTGACGATTGTTCTGTAAGAAAAATCGTCGCCGCGAACGATATGATGTCCGCGGCGACGCTGGTCCGAGTGGAGGGACTTGAACCCCCGGCATCGTGGTCCCAAACCACGCGCGCTACCAACTGCGCTACACCCGGATATGTTTTTCATGAGCCTTTTCCTCCGAAGGAGAGGGGGCAATTCTTAATTTTTATTAAGAAAAAAACAGGAACAAAACAGGGGGAAAAAGCCAGAAATCCCAAATAAATCAAGGCTTTCCGGTTTTGGCACCTGAGTCATT
>DBFSDV010000056.1:0-9065 GCA_048417135.1 Candidatus Limivicinus sp.
TGGCAAGGCTGCTGGCCATGAGCCGTATGAGGGGACAATGATACTTGCGTTAGCTGTACGTCACAGAACAGAACGCCCCGCCATGAGCATGGGGGGAGGTGAAAAGCCTATGGAGCGGCTGCCGTCCGCCGTCTGACTTGCCTATGAAAAATGAAATGGAAATCACAGCAGCGTTTCCGTCAGAAAGGGCTTGTGCTGTCAAACCTTTTCTGATGCAAATGAAATAGAATGGGGGCATGATATGAAGAAGGAACAGAAGGAGAATGGCCAGCTGATGGAGATAGACGGACACAAGATCCGCCTCTGCTACAGTCAGGAGCAAAATCCGGCGGCAGTGCAGGGGATGAAGCGGGTGCTGGAAAACCAAGTGAACGTTCATCTCAGCTGTAAAACAGCAAAGGCAAAAAATAAAACCCCCGGAGAGGGCCGGAGGACAGGGAGGAAAGCCAGGGAACTGGATGCCAGATAAATTTCAAACCTATTTAGAAAGTCCTTAAAAAGTTTGACAAAAGTGCATTAAAACTTGAAAAAGGCGCGTAAAAATATTAAAATAATAATGCAGAATGCACCTTGAAAAAATAATACAGAAGGCTGACTTTTTGTATTGGCGAAGCAAACTATGAGTGAAATGAAAAGAGTCTATTGCCTGTACAGGGTGTCCACCATAGGGCAGGTGGAGAAGGACGATATACCCATGCAGAAACAGTGCTGTCGGGAATTTGCTCTCAGGCAGGGCTGGAGCATTGAAGCCGAGTTCTACGAAAAAGGAGTGTCCGGCTTTAAGCTGTCTGCAAAGGAACGGGACAAAGTCCAGGAAATACAGCAGGCAGCCATTGAGGGGAAATTTGATATCCTGCTGGTATTCATGTTCGACCGGCTTGGCAGGCGTGACGATGAGACGCCCTTTGTGGTGGAGTGGTTTGTCCGCAATGGCATTGAAGTATGGAGTGCCATGGAGGGACAGCAGCGGTTCGACAACCATGTGGACAAGCTGCTCAACTATATACGCTATTGGCAGGCCTCCGGGGAGAGCATAAAGACCTCACTCCGAGTCAAGACCAGAATGGAGCAGCTGACTCAGGAGGGACATTTTACCGGCGGTGGAATACCCTATGGCTACCGAATCGAAAAGCGAGGTAGAACCAATAAGCGCAACGTGGAAGTGAACGATATGGTCATAGACCCGGAAGCAGCCCAGATAGTGAAGCTTATTTTTAATAAGTATGTAAATGAGGGCTACGGTGCCCAACGTCTCAGCCGTTACCTGAGTGAGAATAAGATATGCCGGGCCGACGGCAGCAACTTTCCAAACACGTCCATCAACCGAATGATAAAGAATCCTATCTACACCGGTGTCATCCACAATGGGGACGCCATATCTGAGGAAGTGCCGGAGCTTAGAATAATAGATAGGGATACCTATGACAGAGCTCAGACCATAATGCAGAGCCGGACGCAGCAACACTCGGACATTCCCCTCAACCTGAAAGGCAGCGCCCTTCTGGTGGGAAAAGTGTACTGCGGCCACTGCGGGAACCGACTCACACTGACCACCAGCGGGAAAAGAAAAACCTGCATTGACGGCAGTGTGCAGTGGGTGCCCCGGCCCCGCTATCAGTGCCACTACAAGGTGCGGCATCCTGACAGCTGTGACGGACAATCCGGCTATGGGGTGCCTAAACTGGACGCCATTGTGGACCAGGTGATCCGCTCCCAGCTGGAGAAGATAAAAGGAAAGCCTGGAGAGGATATAGTGACAGCCCAGCACGAGAAGATGCTGGAGCTGACAAAAGCCCGGATGAACCTGTGCAGCAGCCAGCTGGTGGCAAAGCGCCGGGAATTGGAGGATTACCGCAGCGAGATACTGAGGGTAATACGGGGTGAGAGTCGCTTTACTGCCGAGATGCTCAACGAGCTTATCGAGCAGGGGAGACAGGAAGAAAGGGAGCTGTCCGAAGCCCTCCGGCAGGTAAAAGATGAATACAGCATGATGCAGAGCGGAGCCGATCAGGAGGAGGAAGAACTGTCCCGGCTCAGATCCTGGGCGGATGTCTATGACAGCTGTAGCTTTGAGGCCAAGAAGATGTTTATCGCATATTTCGTGAAGTCCATCCATGTACATAGGGACTATGAGCTGGATATACAGTTCAATGTAAGCTTTGAGGAGTTCAGGAATCTGTCCTATAGTCCTGATGACAGATGTGATATTCCTGATATAAAAATAAGCTGAAGCCACAAAATATGACCTCAGCTTATAAGAACGGCAAAAGAAAGTCGCCACCCGCATCCCCAAATCGAAGCCCAGTGCATGGCACGGGTTCGATTTGGAAAAGGAGGAGCAAGGGAACGGAGCGGATGGTGCTTTCTATTCCCTATGAAATAGAAAGCGCGGTCGCAAAGCGAGAACCACAAAAAACAAACCCGGAGCCCAGCGTCAGCGGGTCCGGGTT
Organism: Candidatus Limivicinus sp.; assembly: GCA_048417135.1. Taxonomy (GTDB): domain Bacteria; phylum Bacillota; class Clostridia; order Oscillospirales; family Oscillospiraceae; genus Limivicinus. The sequence goes on from DBFSDV010000056.1 coordinate 2,451, forward strand.
TGAGAGGAGCTGCGAACGATATGACGTCCGAGGTCCCTCCCGTATCCCCAAACTGCAACCCAACGCAAGTGGTTGCAGTTTGGCTGAGGAGGAGCAGCGGAATGAGCGCACTCTGACTTTTTTGCCCTAGGCATAAAAAGTCGGAGCAAGCGATATGCAGCTTGCTCCGACGTGGTGGTGGACTCGAAGGGATTCGACCTGCCCTGCGGGGCAGGCCGCCTCGGGTTGAAACGTGCCCCCGGCACGTTTCCAAGAGCCCTCGGGTTCGAATCCCCCGTATCGTATGCAGAAATACAGAGGCCCGCCCACAGGGCAGACCTCTGTATTTCTGGTGGACTCGAAGGGATTCGAACCCTCGACCCCCACAATGCGAATGTGGTGCGCTCCCAACTGCGCTACGAGCCCAAGTATTGAATTAAAGGGGCATATAAGCGAACCGCTTGCTCTGGCAAGAGAGCCGCATCCCCGTGACCCGTACATTATATCACAGTTTGCCTTTTTGTAAAGAGAAAAAATGGGATTGATTAAATCAAAAAATTGTAGTAGAATAACATCGTGACTTTTGACAAGGCTGCACTAGTTGGGGAGCCAGCGGTGCCCTGTAACCTGCAATCCGCTATAGCAGGGATGAATTCCCTTGAGAGGACGTGTTCTGTACCGTCTGACCCCGGTAAGCAGTAATGACGATCCGGTCTTGCGCAACGGAAACCCGTGAACCATGTCAGGCGGGGAACCGAGCAGCATTAAGCGGTGCTTTCCGTGTGCCGCAAGTCCGCCGGATCCGAGCCGGCTGCCGGCGTAACGGGTAGAGAGGATTGTTCAATTTAGGGTGTGCAGTCTTGTCAAGGGTCACATCTTTTTAGCTGTTGTCAGGAACGGAGGCGCGCCGTGTATCAGGCATTGTACCGCAAATGGAGGCCCCAGACCTTTGACCAGGTGGTGGGGCAAAAGCACATAACCGAGACGCTGAAAAACCAGGTGAAGACCGGACGCCTGTCCCACGCCTATATATTCATAGGCACCCGGGGCACGGGCAAGACCACCTGCGCCCGCATCCTGGCCAAGGCCGTGAACTGCGAGCACCCGGTGGACGGCAACCCCTGCGGCAAATGCGCCGCCTGCCTGGGCATAGCCCAGGGCTCGGTGATGGACGTGGTGGAGCTGGACGCCGCCTCCAATAACGGTGTGGAGAACGTCCGGGCCCTGCGGGAGGAGGCGGTCTTTTCCCCTACAACGGTGAAGAAGCGGGTGTACATCGTGGACGAGGTGCACATGCTGTCCGCCTCGGCCTTCAATGCCCTGCTGAAGATACTGGAGGAGCCGCCGGAGCATCTCATGTTCATCCTGGCCACCACGGAGCTGCAGAAGGTCCCGGCCACCATCCTGTCCCGCTGCCAGCGCCACAGCTTCCGGCGCATAGACACCCCTGAGATAACAAAGTATCTGGAGTATATCGCCAGGCAGGAGCAGTTCAAACTGAGCCACGAGGCGGCGGAGCTGATAGCCCGGCTGGCGGAGGGGGGCGTCCGGGACGCCCTGAGCCTGCTGGACCAGTGCTCCGCCAGGGAAGAGATAGATGTGGACGCGGTCTATTCCGCCATGGGCCTGGCCGGGAACCGGCGCGTGGCCAGGCTGCTGGAGCTCATCCTGGACCAGGATACCCAGGGGGCCCTGAAGAGCTTCGGCTCCCTGTGGATGGACGGGAAGGACCCGGCCGCCCTGCTGGGAGAGCTGGCGGGCCTGCTGCGGGACTCCCTGATGTTCCGGGTGGCGCCCAAGGGCGCTTTGGAGCTGGTCTCCGGCAGCTATGACGTGGAAACCCTGAAAGCCCTTGCAAAACGGCTCACCACCGAGGAGCTGCTTTCGGCGCTGGACACCCTGCAAAGGGCCCAGGCCTCCATGAAGGACGTGAAGAACCCCAGGCTCACCGCGGAGCTGACCATAGTTTCCCTGTGCCGGAGCCCGGCGGGGGAGAGCCTGCCGGAGCTGAGAGCCAGGATATCCCGGCTGGAAGAACTGGCAGACCGGGGCCTGGCCTCCCCGCCGCCGCCAAATATGGAGGCGCCGGAGGAAGAGGACCGGCTGCCGCCCCAGCCCCCGGAGGAAGACTGGGAGGATATGGAGCCTCCAACCGGCCCGCAGTACACCGGGGACGACTTTGAAGACGAGCTGGACCCACTGGCCTTCCAGGAGGAGCAGCCGGAGGACAGTTTCCTCCGGCGCAGCGACAAGGCGCCCGGCGCAGCCCCGGCAGAGCCGGAGCCGGCAAGCGGGCTCGGCGGCCGGGAGCTCTGGGCGGCGGTGTGCGAGAAGGCGGCGCCGGAACTGCCCATAGACCTGCGCATGCACCTGAAGGACAGCTCCTCGGTGGAGGCGGTGCAGGAGGGCAAGGTGCTGAAGCTGCTGGTAAAGGCGGGCTTCATATACGGCCGCTTCAATAAACCCGAGGTCATAGAAAAGCTCTCCGCCGCGGCCAGCGCCCTCAGCGGCATGGAGATGAGGGTGATCCTCGGCGAGAAGCAGGAGCAGCAGCCCCGGCCGAAGCGGGAGCTGGAGGAGCTGAAGGCCTTTAAAGAGGTCAGATTCATATAAAGATATTGGAATAAACTTAGGATTTGGAGGAAAATAAAATGGCAAAAGGCGGATTTCGCGGCGGTTACCCCGGCGGGGGCAACCAGATGCAGATGATGAGACAGGCCCAGAAAATGCAGCAGGACTTTATGAAGATGCAGCAGGAGCTGGAGAGCACTCGTTTTGAGTTCAGTTCCGGCGGCGGTGCAGTAAAGGCCACCATTGTGGGCACCCACCAGCTGGAGAGCATCACCATAGACCCGGAGGTAGTGGACCCCGAGGACGTGGAGATGCTCCAGGACCTGGTGCTGGCCGCGGTGAACGGGGTGCTGAAGGTGGCCGACGAGGAGACCGGCAAGGCCATGAGCAAGCTCCAGGGCGACCTGGGCGGCTTGGGCGGACTGTTCTGATCGCCTATGAAAACACCCTGGACCGATAAAGTAGATATCAACAATCCTCTGCCGGAATATCCCCGGCCCCAGATGGCCCGGGCCGACTGGATGAGCATGAACGGCCCCTGGGACTATGCAATTACGGAGAGCTCCCGCCAGCCGGCAAGCTATGAAGGGACCATAATCGTGCCCTTCTCCCCGGAGGCGGAGCTGTCCGGCGTGGGCCGCAGCCTGAAGAGCGGGGAGTATCTCTGGTACCACCGACGCTTCGTCATACCCGGCAGCTTCAGCGGCAAGAGCCTGCTGCTCCATTTCGGGGCGGTGGACCAGTGCGCCAGCGTCTGGGTCAACGACCGGCAGGCCGGCAGCCACCAGGGGGGCTATCTGCCCTTTGAGCTGGATATAACGGAGTATATCGAAGACGGCACAGCCGATATCGTGGTGCGGGTCACCGACGACACGGAGAAAAGCGGCATGAGCCGGGGCAAGCAGCGCAGCCGCCGGGGCGGCATTTGGTACACCCCCCAGAGCGGGATCTGGCAGAGCGTGTGGCTGGAGGCCGTGCCGGAGTCCTACGTCAAAGATCTGCTGATTATCCCGGATTTCGACGGGGCCTGTGTGGAGATCTCTGCGGAGATTGTGGGTGAAGAGCTGGCCTACGCCCATTTTAACGGGGAGAGCTATATGCTCCCGGCGGTCATACCCGTTCCGGGCTTTGAGGCCTGGTGCCCGGAAAACCCCAAGCTCTACGGCTTCACCGTCAGCTGCGGGGAGGACCTGGTGCAGAGCTATTTTGCCATGCGCAAGTTCTCCGTGGAGCAGGACGAGAAGGGCGTGCCCCGGCTCTTTCTGAACAACAAGCCCTATTTCCACAACGGCGTGCTGGACCAGGGCTACTGGCCCGACGGGCTGTATACCGCCCCCACGGACGAGGCCATGATATACGACATCAGCACCGCCAAGGCCATGGGCTTCAACATGCTGAGAAAGCATATCAAGGTGGAGCCTCTCCGCTGGTATTACCACTGCGACCGCTACGGAATGCTGGTGTGGCAGGACATGCCCTGCGGCGGCGGGAGGTATAACCCCCTTGTGGTCTCCCTGCCCCTGTTCACCAACATCCATCTGCCGGACTCTCTCCACGGCCTCTTCGGCCGGGGGGACAGCCAGGGCAGGGCCCAGTTCAAATCCGAGCTGGGGGCCATGGTGAACCACCTGATAAACTGCCCCTGCATAGCCATGTGGGTGGTGTTCAACGAGGGCTGGGGCCAGTTCGACGCCGCCAAAATGCACGACTTTGTCCGCTCCATCGACCCCAGCCGCACCGTCGACCACGCCTCCGGCTGGCATGACCAGGGGGTGGGCAAGGTGGTGAGCCGCCATGTGTACTTCCGCCCCTACTACTTCAAGGCGGACAAGAAGGGCCGGGCGGTGCTGCTCAGCGAGTTTGGAGGCTATAACCACCACGTCTCCGGCCATTGCTTCAACAACAAGAACTTCGGCTACAAGAGCTTTGAGACCCCTGCCCAGCTGGAGATAGCCATAGAGGAGCTGTACCAGAAGCAGATAGGCCCCGCCAAGATGGAGGGCCTGGCCGCCGCCGTGTACACTCAGCTCAGCGATGTGGAGGACGAGCTCAACGGAGTTCTGACTTATGACCGGAAAGTGGAGAAGATTTCTCCCGAGCTCATGCGCAAAGCCATATATGTGGGGAACTGATAAAAATATCGGCGGGACAGAAGTCCCGCCGAAAATCTTGGAGAGAACATGAAGCTGAAGAAAGCCTACCTGGAGATCACCAATATCTGCAACCTGGCCTGCTCCTTTTGCCCCGGGACGAAAAGGGAGAAGCGCTTCATGAGCCCGGAGGACTTCGGCCTGCTGGCCGGGCGGCTGCGGCCCTATACCGACTATCTGTATCTCCACCTCATGGGGGAGCCCCTGCTCCACCCGGAGCTGGAGGAGATATTGGAAAGGGCCGGGGAGCTGGGCTTCAAAGTTATCATCACCACCAACGGCACCCTGCTGCGCAAGCGGGGAGAGCTGCTGCTCTCCTCCCCGGCGGTGCACAAGGTTAACGTCTCTCTCCAGTCCTTTGAGGCAAACCCCGCCGGGGAGCTGGAGAAATATGTCTCCGCCTGTGCCGCCTTCGCCAGGGCGGTGGGGGAGGCGGGGAAGCTCTGCGTGCTGCGCCTGTGGAACCGGAAGGGGCTGGACAGCCTCAATTCGCAGATAGAGGCCCTGCTGCTGCCGCACTTTCCCAAGCCCTGGCCGGAGAGCCGGGGCAGCCTGCGCCTGGGGGAGCGGGTGTACCTGGAGCCGGGGGAGCGCTTCGACTGGCCGGATATGGAGGCGGAAGACAGGGGGCAGAGCTGCTTCTGCTACGGGCTCAGGGACCAGATTGGCGTCCTCTGCGACGGCACCGTGGTGCCCTGCTGCCTGGACCATGAGGGGGACATCCCTCTGGGCAATCTCTTTCTCCAGGAGCTTCCTGACATTATGTCAACCGAAAGGGCCCGGAATATATACTCCGGCTTCTCCAAAAGACATGCCGTAGAACCCCTGTGCCGTCGCTGCGGCTATGCCAGGAGATTTACATAATTTAGTTTAAATAACATTATCTACATAATACTATTGACATAATATTTAAAAAGGTATAATATACGGCCCCGGACGGTTTCGTCCGGGGCCAGGTTTTTCAGCACTTGTAACCTATGGCGTCGGCCAGTTCCTTAGTGAGGATGACGGTGGCGTCGTGGTGCAGCTTCATAAGGGTGGCGGGGCAGGCGCAGGTCACATCGTCGCTCATGAGCAGCAGGCGGGCGGCCTCCTCCTTGTTGGCGCCGGAGAGTATCATCAGCAGGCGCTTGGCCATCATTATCTCGCCTATGCCCATGGTGACGGCATAGCGGGGGACCTCATCCTTGCTGGCGAAGAAGCGGGCGTTGGCGTTGATGGTGCTCTCGTCCAGGGTCTCCTTGTGGGCGCTCCAGTAGAGGCTGGGGCCGGGCTCGTTGAAGGCCAGGTGCCCGTCGGCTCCCACGCCCAGGACCTGCAGCTCCACCTCGCTCTTGGCGATGACGGCGCGGAACTCGGCGATGTTGGCGTCGATATCCCCGGTGCCCTTGGCCACGTAGGTGTTGGCCTTGTCTATGTTTATGTGGTCAAAGAGGTTGCTGTCCATAAAGTAGCGGTAGCTCTGCTCATGGGTGGGCTCCAGGCCGATGTACTCGTCCAGGTTGACGGTGCTGACCTTGCTGAAGTCCAGCCCCTCTTCCCGGCAGCGGCGGGCCAGCTCCCGGTACATGCCCACGGGGCTGGAGCCTGTGGCCAGGCCCAGGCAGCAGTCGGGCTTTTCCCGGACTATCTTCTCGATTATATCTGCGCCGGCGGCGCACTGGCTCTCGTAATTATCGCAGACTATGACTTTCATAATTTGACCTCCAACAGTATATTGTTTTTGTCGCTTTTATAAGTATATAATGTGATGAAATTTTCGTCAAGAGCGCCGCAAAAGTTTTGAACAAAGGGTAAAATAATTGGCCCTCAGGGCGGGCAATTATTAATAATTATAAAAAAGCCTTTATTTTTCGGGGGGAACGTGATAACATCCCTGGGGAACAAAAGGGCCTTCGGGCCGTCATATATATGT
>DBFSDV010000057.1:0-35834 GCA_048417135.1 Candidatus Limivicinus sp.
TAAAATATATATATCCCGATAAATCCGAAGGCAAAAATGACCTGGGCAGCAAGAAAACTGCAACAGACGACAAATGGGGCATAGAAAAGCAAAATCCGACCGTCACCGTCAGCCAGGACGGCGAGACCGTAACATTGGAATACCCTCTCATGGTGGGACTGGAGTCCACCACCGGCAGCATTATCAGGGATAAGAACAGCTATAACAGAGTGGGCCGGGTGCCCTTTGTCGGAGACGTGACCCTCACGGAGATACCGACGGTATATGACAGGGACGGCGATCCCTTAACGCCCAATAGCGTCACCGTGACGCCTCAGTTCGACAATTTGACGCCAATAGATGTCCCTGTTGGCGGCGGCTCCGTTACCCTGCCGGTGGATACCTGCGCAGGACAGGGCCTGACCGATGTGGCGGACACCGCCCCCTACCTCAGCGACTATGTCGTGAAAGTGGTATACGACTATGATGAATTCATAGCCAACTACTATGACGCCAATCAGAATAAGCTGACCGTAAGCAACACGGCCACGCTGAATTATCAGCTGAAGGGCCTTGAACCGGCCACCGACAGCTCCACTGTCGAAACCCAGGTGGGGGAGGTCACCCAGCCCGCCGCCATCAATATACAAAAGTACATAGTGGAGGCCGCAGGCTCCACAGCCAATCTGTATAACAGCACCGGCTTTGGCCAGAGCGGCGAGCCCATCAGCGGCCCCGCCACCTTTGAGATATATAATAGAGACGGCGCCACGGCTGCTACTATATACATTAAGCAGGCTGACGGCACCTACAAAAAGCTTAACAGCAACACCGTGACCATTGACCCCGCAGACACGGAGAATGAGAACAACAGCACCACCGGCGAAATTACCGTGTACCTTGACCCGGGCACCTATGTGGTGAGCGAGACTAAGGGACCGGAACACACCTTTAAGATGACCGACGACAACATGAACGCCGATGACAAGATCGTGACGGTGGCGGCTGCGGGAGAGCCCGGAATTGCCCAGTTCTATGACAAGGAACAGCTGGGCAGCATCACCGTGACCAAGATAGGAAAGATACCCGGAGAAAATGACCAGAACCTGGCCGGGGCTGAGATAGGCCTTTACGACAACAGCGATAAGCTGTTGGAGAAAAAAACATCCGACAGCAACGGCAATATCAACTTCACCCGCCTGCCTTACGAGGAATACTATCTGAAAGAGATAAAGGCTCCCGAAAGCTATATAATTGACACTAAAGCATATCAAGTCACTCTGAGTGAATCAAACATCAGCGAGACAGTCACCATCACGAACAATGCCAATCAGGCGCCGGTGAAGCTGATTAAATACATGTTCAACGGTGCAGCTCAAGTACAGGTGGGCAGTGAGAATTATCGGGAATTTGCGGAAGCCTTCTCTCTGGAGAAGAAGGTCGGCAATGAATGGCAGCCTGTAACTACTCACCAGAACCTGAGTATAAGCGAGAACGGCGAATATGCGACCTCCCTGCCGGTATATGACGAGTATGGAACGGCCATCACCTACCGCTTTGTGGAAACACTGCCTGAGGGCTGGCACAAACCCAGCGGTCATTCAGCCGAAGGTGAACCCGATGGAAAGATGTATTCCGTAGAGTTCGACCTGGCCGGATTAGAGGGCAAGCCCATCAGCGAAGCCAAGAAAATCATAATGTATAACGAGCGCAACGGCAGCATAGAGCTGACCAAGCAGTTCTGGCAGGTGAACAGCGACGGCCAGCTGGGTACCGTGAGCAATCAGAGCGCCACCTTCACCCTGTACAGGATGATAGGAGGCGGTACGCCTGGAGCTGTCGCTGGCTATATCGATGTTCAAACTGATGCCGACGGCAAAATCAGCTTCACCGACCTGGAGCGCCAGGACGGGAACGGAAACGCCTATCTCTACTTCCTGGTGGAGACAAGCTCCCCCGATGGCTACACCGCCGGCAAAACCCAGAGCGGAAACAACACGGCGAACCTAACAATAAGCAATATTACTTTAAACGGTGAGCAGGTCGATGCCTGGGGGCCCTTTGACTTCACCTCCACGGACGGAACCACTGCCGCCAAGCTGAGCCAGACAATCACGGTGAAGAACTACCGCCAGGAGCTGCCCGTCACCGTGTATAAGCAGGACAGCGTCACCGGTGCTTTCGTGAACGGGGCATCCTTCGAGATATACGAGTATGACAAAAATATTAAGGGCACAAAGGTCATAGCGTCTACTGACATTACCAGCGCAAACGGCGTCACCGTGTACCTGGAGCAGGGACACAAGTACATCGTGGTGGAGAGCAGCACCCCCACCGGCTACAATCTTGAAGAAATAACTGTCGGTGGAAAAAAGACTGATGTTATTGACCTGACCACAACTCAGGAAGTGGGCGATGTAAAAACTTATACCACCGTCACCGTCACCCTGAAGAACCAGCCCGACCCCCAGCTGAAGGTGAACAAGACGCTGGAGGGCAATTATGCCACGCCCGAGACCCTCACCGGCGTGAAGTTCGAGATATACACCATGGCCGGGAACGGCAGCACCTTCAACAGAGTAATGGACTACGACGGTACAGAGGCCACCCTCACTTCCGGCACGGCAAAGCAGCTGCCGGCAGGCACCTATTATCTCAAGGAGATAGTCCAGGACGGCAACCCCAAGGGCATCCTGGACCCGAGTACCTTTGATGATCTCTATACAGGCAAAGGCGTAGTAGGCGATGACGGCGACTTCTACTTCGGCCCCTTTATCCTCAATGAGGTGAGCGATACCGACAGCCTAGTTACTACAGAGAATATTGTCAACTACTCCCAGCTGGGCGCCGTCATGGTGACCAAGTACACCAAGGACACCGACGGAAAGGAGAAGGTGCTCACCGGAGCCGGAAATACCATCGTGATTTCCATCTATACAAAGGATGAAAATGGCGAACTGGTGCCACAAGGCAACCCACAGACCATAGGCGCTGACGGCACCACCGTGTTCAGCGGCCTGCCCATCTATGACGACGAGGGCAAACTTATCACCTATTACATAAAGGAGACTCAGGCCCCCAACGGCTACACCGGCAGCGACGAGGTGCTGACGGTAACGCTCACGCCGGGTGTGACCGTCGGGGCAAACGGGAACGACGAGCTGAAATTTGTCAACCTGCCCAAGCTGGAGTTCCAGGTGACCAAGGTGTTCTACAATATCTGGGAGCACAATTTCACCGATAAGGAATATTACCTGAGGGGAGCCCAAATAGCCCTCTACGAAAAGACGGTGGGAGAGGACGGCATCGTCGTCTATGAACTCTTGCAAACAAAGACCACGGACGACCTGGGCCAGGTGCTCTTTGAAAATCTGGACCAGAAAAAGGAGTATGTGGCCGTAGAGTTCAGCATCCCGGCGGAAGACGCCTACAAGTATCTGGAGCCTGAAAAAACCGGGACAGACTACCTTGTAAATGTAAAGGACGAAGACGGCCAGCCTCCCCAGACGCTGACAGAGACTGATCTGGAAAAGTGCTATTATGTGACCAAGGCAGCCCTGCAGGTTAATGAAAAACCCGTGGCGCTGTTCCCGGATAAGCTGACAAACGTCGAGCACTGGACCCAGCTGAACATCCTGAAGTTCATGATGGTGACAGATGAGGTTGACCCGGATAATCCGACAAAGACCCCCGTCAACAACGCCCAGTTCGACCTGTACATGGAGATACTGTCCGATAGTACTCAGCAAGATGCAGCGCTGACATTTGACAGTAATAATACGGACAAATATACCTATATCGGCAGCTATTACAGCGGTACCATGTACGATGCCGACGGCAAGCGCATGGACGGCTGGTTTGCCACGGACATCCTGAAGGCGGCGGACAATGTGGTCTACTGGCTGGTGGAGCGGACTCCGGGCATCGGAGCAGTAATCAAGCCGGAAAATCAGATAACCCTTATAAAAGCCGATAATGTCAACTATACCAACAATTCCACGTCTATTGAAGGCAGCGCAGTTTCGTGTACAAAGGTCATATCGTATACCAAGGACGCCGTGACCAAGGGCGAGGTGGAGAACAATCCGACCAAGGGTCCCGGGGAGGACATGTTCTCCACGGTGCGCATAGCCAAGTGGGCGGGCAGTCTCAATGAGGACGGACAACAGAGCTACGACTCCTATACTCCCCTGGGCAACGCTACCTTCCAGCTGTGGCTGGTGCATAAGAACGGCACAAAGGTAGCCCCGCTGGATACCCTCACCACCGGTCTGGACAATAACCTGACTGATGGGGTTACCGGCGAGCTCACCGCCTGGGCCAGCTCCAAGGAATTCTCCTTCAAAGGCCTGACTGAAGAATATAATGAATATTATGACGAGACAGGCGTAAATAAGGACCTCATCTGGAAGGATGATTCCGGCAACGGCTATGTGCGGGTGCAGCTGGTGGAAGTGAGCACTCCCGGCGGCTATAACACCCCCACCGGCGGCTTCAATATGATAATGTTCTTCCAGGCTCCCACTGATGGAAAATACACCGAGACCTTCAACGACGCCTACTATGTGAAGGGCAAAGATACTCAGGAAACCCTGGCGGAAAACCAGGGGGAAGTCTGGGCCCTGTACCCGGTGAGCGCCGATGGTCAGGAAATCACAGAGGGCGTTGAGGACGCCACCGGCCAGTACCGCATAGTGAACTGGCCCACGGACCATTTCGCCGTGACCGTCACCAAGTACGGCTATGAGGTGAACGCTTACACAGAGAACAAGACCAGCGAGGAGCTGGACGCCTGGTTCCAGACCAACAACGGACGCACGCCCATAAGCGTGACCATGGAGCTCCAGCGCTACAGCCCCACGGAGGGCGGCTGGAAGAACTATGCCTATAACGGCAGCACGGCAAGCTTCACCACCGATGCCGCCACCGGCTCCTTCACCTTCCCCAACGGACTGCCGGTGGGCCGCTACCGCATTATAGAGACCGGGGCCAACAGCGGCTACCAGAACATCTATGACGGCTCGGCTTCGGGGCTTACAGATGATACCTTCCATAACTTCAAGGCCTATTACTTCACCGTCACCAACAGCAACCTGGACCTCAGCCTCTACAACCCGGACAAGCTGTCCATCCAACTGCGGAAGACGGACACCAATGACACTGACCTCAGCGGAGCGACCTTCGAACTGAACGGTACTCTCAGCTCCACTAAAGGGGCAGACGGAATTTACACCATCGACAACATCGGCAGCGGCGTGTATGTGCTCTCCGAGACTGCGGCTCCCAACGGGTATTCCAAGGCCTACCTGAAGGAGTATCTGGCTTCGGCCTATGCCGCTAATAAAAAGGTAAGTGTCGACGGCAAGGAATACAGCCTGGCGGACTTTGCCACCGGCGGCATCTGGCTGGGCTTCGTCACTGAGCAGCGTGGCAACGACGTGGTGGTCACCGACGTGGTGGACCTCAGCGACTACGGCGTGGATGATCTGGCGCTGAAGATCGAAAATCCGGCCCTGAGCTCTGTCAAGATAATCAAGACGGACAACCTGACAGAAGTTGGCCTGGAAGGCGCCGAGTTCACGGTGGAGTACAAAGCCTTCACCGGCTGGAGCGGGACGGAGACTATCACCGATGACGGGACAGGCTGGACTCCCATCGGCAGCAGGCACACGACCGGAACCTACGGCAGCGTCACCGTACAGAATCTGGAGCCCGGTATCTACAAGATAACCGAGGTAGTGGCGCCTGATGGCTATGACCTCACCGGCGGGCCCATATATGTGGTGCTCACCGGCGGCATGAACAAGACCGTGGCCGTCACCGGGGATGTAACAGTTATTAATAACCCCGATGAGGGTGGCGTCGTCTTCGCCAATCCCCAGCAGGTGGAGCTCACCGTGGAGAAAGTGGTCAATTCCGGCCAGCTCACCGTGAACGAGGACCACGTCTTTAGCTTCACCCTGTATTCTGACCCTGATATGGCTGAAGCCTACAAAGTGGGAACTGCGACTGTAAATGTGACTAAAGGCGCTGAAGACGGAGCCAAATTCTATTCAAGCTCCATCACTGGCCTGAGCCAGGGCGAGACCTATTACCTCCTGGAGGAGGAAGCGTGCATTGGAAAGCACTTTGCGCTTACCTCAGTGTCCGCCCTGACCGGAGACAGCACCCTCAATATAGAAAAGGCGACCAGTACGGACGGCTCCAACACGACCCTTTACAAGTTTACCGTACCCAGTAACAGTGCAGCAGCCATCACCGTCACCGCTGAGAACACCTATCTCTACGGCGAGGTGACCATCCTGAAGGTGGACGGCAAGAACGGCGAGCCTCTGGAGGGCGCAGCCTTCGGTGCTTACCTGAAGCGCAACGACCAATACATGACCAATGTCATCGGAGAGTGGACGGAGAAAAGCGACGGTGAATACACCGTGCGCCTGCCTCTCACCGATGTAAACGGGAACACCTTCAAGATACAGGAGCTGAACGCTCCGCCAGGCTATGTGCTGGAGTATCCGTATACTGAGGTGACCGTCAAGCCGGGCGAAATAGTAAAGCACGGCGACTACGATGCCAAGAGCATGGGCACCACTGACAGGGCGACCAACGATGCGGCCATGCTGAAAGAGCTCATCTTCCCCAACTACAAGGGCACGGTGATTAACATCACCAAGTACGCCGGCACCAAGGAGAGCGGCACCACCAGCACCCTGGCGGGAGCTACTTTCACCCTGTATGTGGAGGAGAACGGAAGCTGGAATTACGTCAGCGACTACACCACCCAGGCTGACGGCCGGGCCAGATTCACGGTGCAGAGCGGCAATGTCTATGCAATAGCGGAGACTGCGTGGCCCACCGGCGATTACCAGGGCCTGGAGGGCATATATGATGGAGACACCCGGCTGACTACGGAGCAGGGCAAGAATGCCACGCTCAATGTTGTCAACAATGGCGTGCCCGTCACTACCGAACAAGAACTGGAGTACAAGGCCTACAACATCCCCTGGCTGAATTTGGAGATACGGAAGACCGACGCCGCAGACAGCAGCACCAACCCTGCGCCCGCAGCGACGGTGAACATCTATGAGGTGCCCGACGATACCTCCGCCACGCTGACGATGGCTCAGGTGCAGGCGCTGATGCTGGACAGCAATATCGTGCTGGAGAAGGTTGACGTCAGCAATCAGGGCTCCGAGGGAACTTACCATTACAGCTATACCAATCCCGAAAAGTTGCCGGCTCTGGGAAATAAAATAGTGGGCGGCAAGACCTACCTGATAGTGGAGACCAACTCCAGCTATCCCCAGGTGAGGGACAACGAGAACGTGGTGTGGTATGCGGTGCTGAGCGTGCCTTTGGAAGCTCATGATACGCAGATAGTCACGCTGAAAAACCTGAAGCCTGAAGCAAAACATACTCTCAGCAAGACTACCGAAACAGAAAATTATACCAGCCTCATGAGCAAGGAGGCTACGCTTAACTACACCATCACTCCCGAGGTCACAAACAGCTATCCTCTGACAGGCTTTACTCTGAAGGACGAAGGGCTCACCGCCTATACCACCGGTACCGATGGACAAGATGAGTCCCTGCCCTTCGACGAGTACCTGAAGGACAATTACTCCATCACCCAGGTCACCGTGGACCAGGTGAGCCACAAGACCGACGCCTATGCCGATGGCAGCTTCCCGGTGCTGGCCAAAGTGACTTTCTACGACTTTGAAGGGAATCCGATACGGCAGCACACCCAGGAAGTGAGCGGCGCACCCTATACCTTCATGCTCAACGCCGGGGAAAAGGCCAAGAGAGTAGAGGTGGAGTATTATTCGCCGGAATTCAGTAAGGCCACCGGTTATGCCCTGGGCCAGAACTTTATACCCGGGAACGTGAAGATCCAGATCGAACTGGACCAGCAGGAAGGCGGCCAGAACGTTAAGGCCATCACCAAGGTGACCAACAGCGCCGAGACCGTTATGGAGTGGAAACCCTGGAGCTCCGACGGCATACTGCAAGGCCCACAGACCGAGACTATGACCGCCACTGCCTCCAATAATTTCGGCGAACTGCCCACGGCTCTGGTCAGCGTCACAAAGACGGTGGACACTAACTACGTCAATCTGGGCGGCACCGAAGGTTCAAACGTGGCCACCTATACCATAACGGTAAGCAACAGCAAAGATGCCACGGCCCCCATGCAAAAACCCTTCCTGGTGGACCTGCTGCCTCAGGGCACGGTGCTCCACGGGGAGAACGGCAACCTGACGATCGTTTCTGCCCCGGATGGCATCAAACTTGAGAACCAGCGCTCGGAAACCTACATGGGAGAGAACGCCTTCTTCATCTTACTTCAGGGAGAGCTGCAACCTGGCGAGAGCATAACTCTGACATTGCAGGTGGAATTGACCAGTTCCGTCGTCCTCTACGGCGCCGATGTCTGGAACAATGTCATTGTCGGCAGCAGGGTCCAGGGAGTGCAGACCGCGGAGAACAAGCGGGCCACATCCTGGAAAACGGAGCAGGGACACTGGCCGAATGACATCGACACCGCATTGGATGCGCTGGACAAAACAAGAGTTAAGGCGCTGAAAACCATGCTGGACGATATGGCCGGCTTCGGCTATATCACAGCCAGTGTAACATTGACCTGGCATTCCAACTCTGATGCCACCCTGCTGAAAACCGGCCGCGGCGACCGCAGCTATGCCCAGGGGCAGGACTTCAGCTCCACCCTGCTCTCCACCGTGAACAACGAAAATGGTTCTGTGGATTATCAGCTGATATTCAGCAATCTGAGCGAAGCATACAATTTCACGGACGCCACTCTGCTGGATATACTGCCCTTCGTGGGGGATGAAAACGGCGCCGGCGCCGACCGCCACAGCGAATGGGGCATGTTCTTCAATAGCATAACCAGCGTATACAAGGTGAAGAATGACGGCAGCACAGAACCCATAGCAGACGAGAATTACAGGCTGTTCAGCTATACCAATCCAATAGACAGCAGCAATATTAACGACGTCTATGACCAGGTGGAGAACCTCAAGTTTGATTCCACTAGTCTGCCCGACGGCTGGCAGGATGGCGCCGACAGTAATGCAAAAGCCATCGCCGTGGCCATAGAGAAGGATGTAGCCATTGCCCTGGCTCCCGGCGAGAGCTATGTAGTGGAGTTCAAGATGGATGTCCAGGAGCTTAGCATGACTGAGCTGATGAACCGCTCCTGGACCAACACCGTCAACAACTTCAACTGCCACTATTCGCAGTATATGACAGACATCAGTGCCGCCGCTTATCAAAGGACCTTGGTCTCCAACCAGGTATCTGCCACTATCTTGCCTGAGCAGGTAAAGGTAGGCGGACATGTGTGGATAGACAAGGATGCCGACGGAGTCTGGGATGATGACGAGTCCGTATCCGTTGACGACCTGGCAAACAATGAAATGGTGCAGAAGCTGCTGAGCGTTATAGAAATAAGGCTTTACAAGTTTTCCGGCACCAGCACCAGCATCAGCAGCACGACCAGCTATGACAAATCGAGCGACGATGAATGGTACGACGACGCAAACTTCGTGTTCGACGGTCTGGACCCGGCAGAGAAACTGGATACTGCCACCGACAACCAGCTTTATGACACCAGCCAAGAGAAGACCAGAATGCTCAACCCGGCATACCTGAAAGGCACGGCGCCCGCAAGCTACATCATTGCCGCCACCATTCCGGAAGAAGGAGGCGTGCTCACTGAGGTGACGTCCCTGGGCGAAACCACCGGTCGCTCCCGCACCCAGACGGAACTGGAAGGAACGTACATCGGCGAGCAGAAGGACAACAACTTTGCGAAATCCTCCGATACGACCTCCTCGTCCGAGCGCTTCTATCTCCACCCGGTGGATCCCACTGTTTGGTTTGACAACACCAAGGACATCGGCCTGGTGCTGCAGCGCAACCTGGTGATAAACAAGCAGGCCGCAGGCGACCCGCAGACAAAGGTCCAGGGCGCAGTGTTTGACCTGTACGGCCCCTTCGCCACTGTGGATGAGGCCAATGCAGCCACGCTGAACGCATCCAAGCTTTTGAGGACAGTCACCACCGACCAAAACGGCGAGGCGGACTTCGGCAACATCAACTGGTTCCAGGTCTATGTGATCGTGGAGCGCCAGGCCGGAGACGGCTATAAGCTGGATGGAGCAAGCGCAGCCAACAACGACGGCGTGCTCAGCAACTACAAGGGCAATTCCACCACCAATCCCGCATGGGTGCTGGATGTTCCGGCCAATGACGTGGATAACGCCGTACAGAAGGTGACAGTTCAGAACAAGATCGACGTGCAGTACACCATAGAAGCCGCCAAGTCCCTCCAGGGCAAGACCCTGGCGGCGGAGCAGTTCGAGTTTGAACTGCTGGACAAGAGCGAGCAGTTTATCGAAAATGCAAAGAATGATGACCAGGGCAAGGTGAGCTTCACTCCCATCTCCGCCAACAAGGAGGGCACCTTCACCTACTACATCAGGGAGGTGATTCCCGCCACGCCGGCCAACGGCTACAGCTATGACAACAGCCTCTACAAGGCGGAGGTCACAGTGACCTGGGATGCTGTCACGGCCAACTTCACCGCCTCCGTGAGCTACTTTGTCCGGGCGGCCGACGGCTCCTGGACGGCGGCTCCCGGCGGAGCGGAGTTCGTCAACGAGTATGAGCCTTCGCCCACCGTGTACGCGCCCCAGGTGGAAAAGACCTTTGCGGCAGATAGCCAGCAGCCCGCAGCGGGCGACAGCTTCCAGTTTGAACTGGCCTTTGACAGCGGTGACAAGGACTCCGTGGTCATGCCCGCCGCCACCACCGTAACGGTGACCGGCGCAGGCACCGCCAGCTTCGGCAACATAACCTTCAAGTCGGCCGGCACCTACACTTTCACTATCAAGGAGAAGGCAGATGCCGCACTGGAGGACTTCGGCTATACCTTCGATGCCACCGAATGGACCTTGACCGTGAAGGTCGTGGACAATGACGGAGTGCTGTCCGTCCAGGACCACAACTACAGGGCAAACGGCAAGACGGACTCCACGATCCAGGCAACATTTGAAAACAGCTATAAAGCCGTGGAGTGCAAGTATGCCCCCGCAGTGAAGAAGACCCTCACCGGGGATACGCCTCCTGCGGATGAGACCTTCAGCTTCACTCTGGCTCTGGCCTCGGCCGAGCCCGCCGGCGGAGCCATACTCCCCGCCAATACCACGGTGAACGTAGTGGGCGCAGGCAGCGCCAGGTTCGGCGACATCACCTTCAGGGCTGCGGGCACCTACACCTTCACCATCACCGAGGTGAAGGGCAATACCCCGGGCTACACCTATGACGACAGCGTCTGGACCCTGACGGTAAAGACAAAGCTGGAGGGCAGCGACCTGGTCCTGGACGGCACGCCGGTGTACAAGTCCGATAAGCAGACTGCCGCAAGCGCCAACCCCGAAGCGGAGTTTGTCAACGAGTTTGAAAACTTCGTGGAGTATGCCCCCGCGGTGTTCAAGAGCTTCAGCGTGGACAGCGACCCCAGGCCCAGCGCAGTCACCTTCAGCTTCACCATGGCGCCCAACGCCAATTACCCCGATGTTGAGATGCCTGCCAGTACCACCGCCACCGTCACCGGCTACGGCAAGGGCTACTTCGACGCCATCAAGTTCACCGAGCCCGGCACCTACCTCTTCACCATTACCGAGGTGAACGGCAAGGCCTCCGGCTACAGCTATGACACCGCCAAGTGGACCCTCAGCGTCACCGTCACGGAAGACGCCGTCGGTCAGCTCAGCGTCACTGCGGTGAGCTACGCCAAGCAGGGTACCAATATTGTCTTGACGGATTATGCCAGCTTTGTCAACAGCTTTGACAAGGAGAAGGTGCCTAAGACCGGCGACAGCTCCAACCTGCCCGGCTACACCGCGGCCCTCCTGGGCTCCGCAGGCGCCCTGGCTATCCTGGAGTTCATCCGTCGTAAGCTGCGCAGAGGCGAGATCTGAGCGGCTGTGACTCAGGGGAAAAACAGCAAAACCTAAAACACAAAGCAAATGCCCCCGGTCATGGGTAACCATGACCGGGGGCAAATCTATTTTCCCCAGCTTCTCACAGGCCGCTGGCCCCGTAGTTGGACAGCACCCGGGCGGAGGGGTCGTCCACGTCGCAGCCTGCCCAGCTCTTGTTGGGCATCCAGAAGTCCGCCACCATGGCGGACTGGCCGGGGTAGTACTTCTCGAATATCTCCCGGTAGAGCAGGGACTCCTTGGTGAAGGGCCGGGCGTGGCGGTATTTCCGCCGGAGCCTTTCGTAGTCTGCGTCACCGTAAAGGCCCTCGGCGTAGGCCTTCAGGTGGTCCACCATGGAGTGGCCCACGGCGTCGGAAAAGGCGGCCTTCTCCCGATAGAGTATGTCGTGGGGGAGATAGTCCCCCTCGAAAGCCCGGCGCAGCAGATACTTGCCCTTGCCGTAGCGGTTCATCTTCATAGCCGGGTCAAGACTCATCACGTACTCCACAAAGTCCAGGTCGCCGAAGGGCACCCGGGCCTCCAGGGAGTTTACGGAGATGCAGCGGTCCGCCCGGAGCACGTCGTACATGTGCAGCTCCCGCACCCGCTTTTCCGCCTCTCTCTGGAACTCGGCGGGGGAGGGGGCAAAGTCCGTGTACTTGTAGCCGAATAGCTCGTCGGAGACCTCTCCGGTGAGCAGAACCCGGATATCGGTGTTCTCGTGTATCCACTTGCACAGCAGGTACATGCCCATGCTGGCCCGGATGGTGGTGATGTCGTAGGTGCCCAGGAGATGGATGACCTCCTCCAGGGCCTCCAGCACCTGCCAGCGGGTCATGATTACCTCGGTGTGCTCACTGCCGATGTAGTCCGCCACTTGCTTTGCATACTTCAGGTCTATGGCGTCCTCGCTCATGCCGATGGCAAAGGTGCGGATGGGGGCGTCCGACTTCCGCTGTGCGATGGCGCAGACCAGGGAGGAGTCCAGCCCGCCGGAGAGGAGGAAGCCCACCTTGGCGTCGGACACAAGGCGCTTTTCCACGGCGGCGCAGAGCTTGTCGTGGATGTTTTTGCAGACGCTGTCCGGCCCGTCGCAGATGAGACCATGAGGGGCGGCTATATCCCGGTAGCAATAAAACTCGCCGTCCTTGTAGTAGTGGCCGGGAGGGAAGGGGAGTATGCGCTGGCAGAGGCCCACCAGGTTCTTGGGCTCGCTGGCAAAGACTATTACGCCATGAGAGTCGTAGCCGTAGTACAGGGGCCGGATGCCTATGGGGTCACGGGCGGCGATATAGCTGCCGGCGGAGGCGTCGAAAATTATAAGGGCAAACTCGGCGTCAAGCATTCCGAACATGTCGGCGCCGTACTTCTCGTAGAGAGGCAGCAGCACCTCGCAGTCCGAGCCGCTGACAAAGCTGTGACCCTCGGCGGAGAGCTCCGCCTTGAATTTCTCAAAGCCGTAGACCTCCCCGTTGCACACAAGGTGTTTGCCGTTCAGTTCAAAAGGCTGCATGCCCTCGCCGCTCAGACCCATGATGGCCAGGCGGTGAAAGCCAAGAAGGCCCATGCCTGTGTCTATGATGCGGCTGTCGTCCGGGCCTCGTGACTTGGTGGCGTCAAAATGTCTTTTAAATTCCTCATAGCCGAGGCCGCTGCCGCAGTAACCCATAATTGAACACATGTTTCATCTCTCCTGTTCCTGTTCCTTTCTTCGCTCCGGTGCTTCACACGCCGAAGAGCAGTTCCCCGTAGGTGGGGAAGGGCCAGTATTTCTTGGCTGTCAGAGTCTCGGCCTCGTCGGCAGGGGCCCGGAGCCGGCACATCCTGGGCAGCACCTTGTCCCGGATAAATATGGACTGCTCGGTGATGTCCTTGGTCATGCCCAAAGTGATGAGAGCGGAGTCCAGCTCATCCACGGCGGCCTGCATCTGGTCCACCAGGGCGGAGAGCTTAGCCACCCGCTTCTTCTCATAGCCGCAGCTGATGTCCTCACTGAGAGCCTTCTTGGCCGCAGCGGTGGAGGAAAGGGCAGCAATGTAGCTCTCCACGGCGGGGATTATCTCCTTTTCCGCCATGTCCACCATGGTGTGAGCCTCTATGGTCACGGTCTTGCAGTAGTTCTCCAGCAGTATCTCATAACGGGATTCCAGCTCCGCCTCGCTGTAGACCCGAAGGCCGGTGAGCATCTCCACGTTCTTCTTCTCCAGGATGCAGGGCATGCAGTCGGGCGTGGTGCGGAGATTGCTGAGCCCCCGGTGTTCCACTGCCTCCTCTATCCAGCTCTCGTCATAGCCGTTGCCGTTGAAGATGATGCGCTTGTGCTCCTTGAGGGTCCTGCGTATAAGGGCGGTGAGCTGACTGCTGAAGTCCTCCGCCTTCTCCAGCTCGTCGGCGTAGTCCTTCAAAACCTGGGCCACGGCGGAGTTGAGCATGATGTTGGCGCAGGCGATGGAGTTGGAGGAGCCCAGCATGCGGAACTCGAACTTGTTGCCGGTAAAGGCAAAGGGGGAGGTACGGTTGCGGTCGGTGGTGTCTTTGGGGAAGCGGGGCAGCACTCTGGCCCCCAGCTTCATCTGGCTGCGCTCCACGGCGTTGTAGGGCACATCCTCCTCGATGGATTTCAGGACGGCGGTGAGCTCGTCGCCCAGGAAGATGGACACCACGGCGGGGGGAGCTTCGTTGGCCCCCAGGCGGTGGTCGTTGCCTGCGGTGGCAACGCTGGCCCGCAGCAGGTCCTGATATTCGTCCACCGCCTTGATGACGGCGCAGAGGAAGAGCAGGAACTGGGCGTTCTCGTGGGGAGTGTCACCGGGAGACAGGAGGTTCACGCCGGTGTCTGTAGCGATGGACCAGTTGTTGTGCTTGCCGCTGCCGTTGACTCCGGCAAAGGGCTTTTCGTGGAGCAGGCACACCAGTCCGTACTTGTCGGCAACCTTCTGCATTATCTCCATGGTGAGCTGGTTATGGTCGGTGGCGATGTTGGTGGTGGTGTAGATGGGGGCCAGCTCGTGCTGGGCCGGGGCTACCTCGTTGTGCTCAGTCTTGGCCAGGATGCCCAGCTTCCACAGCTCCTCGTTCAGCTCCGCCATGTAGGCGGCCACTCTGGGCTTTATAACGCCGAAATAGTGGTCGTCCATCTCCTGGCCTTTGGGGGGCTTTGCCCCAAAGAGAGTGCGGCCTGTAAATATCAGGTCCTTGCGCTTCTTGTACATCTCCTTGTCTATAAGGAAATACTCCTGCTCCGGGCCCACGCAGGTGCGCACGCATTTCACCGTGTCGTTGCCGAAGAGCCGCAGCACCCGCAAAGCCTGGCGGTTGATGGCGTCCATGGAGCGCAGCAGGGGAGTTTTCTTGTCCAGGGCCTCGCCGCCATAGGAACAGAAAGCGGTGGGAATGCACAGGGTCTTGCCCTTTATAAAGGCGTAGGAGCTGGGGTCCCAGGCGGTGTAGCCCCGGGCCTCAAAGGTGGCCCTCAGCCCGCCGGAGGGGAAGGAGCTGGCGTCCGGCTCGCCCCGGATAAGCTCCTTGCCGCTGAAATCCATGATGACGCTGCCGTTGGGGGCGGGGGAGATGAAGCTGTCGTGCTTCTCGGCGGTGAGGGCGGTCATGGGCTGGAACCAGTGGGTGAAGTGGGTGGCGCCCTGCTCCACGGCCCAGTCCTTCATGGCCGCCGCCACGGCGTTGGCCACGTTCAGGTTCAGTCGGGCCCCCTGGTCTATGGTCTCCCTCAGGGAGCCGTATACCTCCGCCGGGAGCCTCGCCCGCATCACCCTGTCGTCAAATACCAGACTTCCGAAATATTCCGTGACCGCTGCCATAATATAACTTCCTTTCCTTTCCCGGCCGCCGCCCCATAAGAGGGGGAAAATATCCGGCGCCGGAGTAATAAAAAAGAAAAGGCGCCGACGGGTCAGAGACATGCTCTGAGGCGTCGGCGCCTTTCATGGGGCGTAATATACACTCAATGCCCCTCCCTGTCAATGGCCCCGGCAAAATTTTTCCGCAATCACAAAAAATCCCCCTGGGCAGACTGCGAATATTTGTACATAAAAACGAAAGTTTTTCCCAGCCGCCTCCTCCATTGACAAGGCGGGGAACTTATGATAATATGCGCTCTATGGACATGGACGTTCATCGGGGGTCGCCGCACCCATTTCACCGATGGACGGTTTTTTATTTTAACAGCCATATTGAGGGGGTCATTCCATGGATTATTCCGCCCAGGAAGTTATGCAGTACGCCAGAGAGGCCGACGTGAAAATGATACGCCTGGCCTTCTGCGACGTGTTTGGCAGACAGAAGAATATAGTTATAATGCCCCGAGAGCTGGAGCGGGCCTTCGGCTACGGCATAGCCATTGACGGCTCGGCCATATCCGGCTTCGGCGGAGCGGTGCGCTCGGACCTTATTCTCCACCCGGAGCCCTCCACCCTGACGCTGCTGCCCTGGCGGCCGGAGACCGGCAAGGTGGTGCGCATGTTCTGCGACATCTCATATCCCGACGGAACGCCCTTCGAGTGCGATACCAGAGCCCTGCTGAAGAAGGCGGCGGCAGAGGCGGCAAAAAGGGGAGCGGTGTTCACCTTCGGGCCGGAGATGGAGTTCTACCTTTTTAAAAACGACCTCCAGGGAGAGCCCACCAGGATACCCCACGACCAGGCGGGCTACATGGACATAGCTCCGGAGGACAAGGGGGAGACGGTACGCCGGGAGATCTGCCTGATGATGGAGGAGATGGGCATACTCCCCGAGTGCTCCCACCACGAGGAGGGGCCGGGACAAAACGAGATAGACTTCCGCTATGCCGGGGCCGTGGCCGCCGCAGACAATGCGGTCATCTTCAAATCCATAGTCAAGACAGTGGCCGCCCGCAACGGGCTGACGGCGGATTTCTCACCCAAACCCCTGAAGGATAAGGCGGGCAGCGGCATGCACATCAACTTTGCCCTGCGCTCCGCCGCCGGAGAGGACTGCCTGGCCCCGGCCATTGCCGGAATCATGGACAGGATAGAGGCGCTGACTGCCTTTTTGAATCCCTGCCCCGCCTCCTATGAGCGCCTGGGCGGGAACAAGGCCCCCGGCTACATCTCCTGGTCCAGCCAGAACCGCTCCCAGCTCATCCGCATCCCGGCGGCGGAGGGGGAGTTCGTGCGGGCGGAGCTGCGCTCTCCCGACCCGGAGGCCAACCCCTACCTGGCCTTTGCCCTGCTCATCTATGCGGGCCTGGAGGGCATAGAGGGGAGAAAGCAGCTGCCGGAGAGCGCGGACATAAACCTCTTTTCCGCCCCGCCCCAGGTGCTGGCAAAATTCAAAAAGCTGCCCGGCAGCCTGGAGGCGGCCAGGGCCGCGGCCCGGGAGAGCGAGTTTGTACAGCGGTGCCTGCCCCGGGAGCTGGTCAATATATACTGCTGCTGAGCCGGGAGAGGCGCAAAGGGGGTGGAGCCATTGATATTTCAGGAACGGACCTACAGCGTGCTCATTGTGTCGGCCTCCCGGAACTTTAATACAGCCATGGCCTCACTGCTGCCGGTGAGCGAATACTGGCCGGTGTCCACCGTGGGCAGCGTGGCCTCCGCCCGGCGGGAGCTGCTGGAGCGGAGCTTCGACATTGTGATAATCAACGCCCCGCTGCCCGACGACCTGGGCTCCAAGCTGGCGGTGGACATCTGCGCCGGCGGCCCGGCGGCGGTGCTGCTGCTGGTGAAGAGCGATATCTACAACGAGGTATACAGCGAGGTCATGGAGTACGGCGTGTTCACCATCTCCAAGCCCACCTCATCCCAGCTGCTCAGCCAGTATCTGAAAATACTGTGTACGGCCCGGGAGCGGATGCGCTCTCTGGAAGGAAAGCAGCAGACGGTGGAGGAAAAGATAGCGGAGATACGCATGGTGAACCATGCCAAGTGGCTGCTGATAGAGTGCCTGAGCATGACGGAGTCGGAGGCCCAGCGCTACATAGAAAAGCAGGCCATGGACCTGCGCATAAGCAAGCGGCAGATGGCGGAGAGGGTGATAAAAACCTATGAATGAGAGAGAGGCGGGGAAGATGAAGAAATACATTTTCGTTACCGGCGGCGTGGTGTCCGGATTGGGGAAGGGGATAACCGCCGCCTCCCTGGGGCGGCTGCTGAAGGCCCGGGGGCTGAAGGTGGCGGCCCAGAAGCTGGACCCCTACATAAACGTGGACCCGGGCACTATGAGCCCCTACCAGCACGGGGAGGTCTACGTCACCGAAGACGGGGCGGAGACGGACCTGGACTTGGGCCACTATGAGCGCTTCATCGACGAGGATTTGAACCGCTATTCAAACCTCACCGCCGGCAAGGTGTATTGGAACGTGCTGAACAAGGAGCGGCGGGGGGAGTACCTGGGCTCCACGGTCCAGGTCATACCCCATATCACCAACGAGATAAAGGACTTCGTCTACCGGGTGGGGGAGCAGACAGAGGCCGACGTGGTCATAACCGAGATAGGCGGCACCATCGGCGATATCGAGTCCCAGCCCTTCCTGGAGGCGGCCCGGCAGATATCCCTGGAGGTGGGGAGGGAGAACAGCCTCTTCATCCACGTGACCCTGGTGCCCTTTCTCCGGGGCTCCGACGAGCACAAATCCAAGCCCACCCAGCACTCGGTGAAGGAGCTGCAGGGCATGGGCATAAGCCCCGATATCATCATCCTCCGCTGTGACGAGCCTCTGGAGGAGGGGATATTCAAAAAGATATCCATGTTCTGCAACGTAAAGCCGGACTGCGTAATTGAGAACATTACTCTGCCAAATCTCTATGAGGCCCCGCTGATGTTGGAGAAGTCGGGCTTTTCCGCAGTGGTCTGCCGGGAGCTGGGCCTGGAGACCCGCCAGCCGGAGCTGGGGGACTGGGCCGCCATGGTGGACAGGATAGAGCACCGGGAGCGGGAGGTGCGCATCGGCCTTGTGGGCAAGTACGTCCAGCTCCACGACGCCTATCTCTCCGTGGCGGAGGCCCTGCGCCACGCCGGCTATGAGCTCAAGGCCAGCATAGACATTGACTGGATAGATTCTGAGACAATCACGGCGGAAAACTGCGGGGAGAAACTCTCGGGCCTGGACGGGATAATAGTCCCGGGTGGCTTCGGCGGCCGGGGCATAGAGGGCATGATACTCTCGGCCCAATACGCCCGGGAGAATAATGTGCCCTATTTCGGCATCTGCCTGGGCATGCAGGTGGCGGTGATAGAGTTTGCCCGCCACGTGGCAGGGATAGCCGACGCAAATTCCGGGGAGTTCGACGAGCTCTGCCGCCACAAGGTAATAGACTTCATGCCAGGCCAGAGCGAGGATATAGACAAGGGCGGCACCCTGCGCCTGGGGGCCTATCCCTGCGTCATAACCCCGGGCAGCACCCTGTACCGCTGCTACGGCCGGGAGAATATCTCCGAGCGGCACCGGCACCGCTACGAATTCAACAACGACTACCGGGAGGCGCTGCAGGCCTGCGGCCTCAGCCTCTCCGGACTCAGCCCCGACGGCAGACTGGTGGAGACGGTGGAGCTCAGCGGCCTGCCCTTCTTTGTGGGTGTGCAGTTCCACCCGGAGTTCAAGTCCCGGCCCAACAGGGCCCACCCCCTGTTCCTGGGCTTTGTTAAAGCCGCCCTGGAGCAGAGGGAAATGGCCTGAAAAGGGCGCAGAATAAATAGACAGGAGGAAATATTATGTGCGGCATAGTCGGTTTTACCGGGCCCCAGCAGGCGGCGCCGGTGCTGCTGGAGGGACTCAAGCGCCTGGAGTACCGGGGCTATGACTCGGCGGGAATAGCCGTGGAGAGCGGCGGGAAGATACAAACGGAAAAGTGCAGCGGATATCTGGAGAACCTGGTGAAGCTGACCGACGGAGGCAGGACCGTGCCCGGGACCTGCGGCATAGGCCACACCCGCTGGGCCACCCACGGGGCGCCCACCGTCACCAACGCCCACCCCCACGTCTCCAACGACGGCCACTTTGCCGTGGTGCACAACGGCATAATAGAGAACTACGCCCAGCTGAGAGAGGAGCTCACGGCAAAAGGCTTTGTATTTTACAGCGAAACGGACACGGAAGTGGTTGTGCATTTGCTGGATTTGTATTATACTGGGGACATGAGGCGGGCAGTGATGAAAACCGTTGCCCGGCTGGAGGGCTCCTATGCCCTGGGCGTCCTCTGCGACGAGAAGCCCGGGGAGCTGATAGCGGTGAAAAACGCCAGCCCCCTCATCCTGGGCGTGGGAGCGGGGGAGAACTTCTTCGCCTCCGACGTCACCGCCCTCATCGGCCATACCCGCACGGTGATATATCTGGAGGACGGGGAATTCGCCTCCCTGACGCCGGATAAAATAACCGTGTATGACGCCGCCGGCAGGGAGATATCCAAGCCCCTGTCCCAGGTCATGTGGAACACCGAGGCGGCAGAAAAGGGGGGCTACGAGCACTTCATGCTCAAGGAGATAATGGAGCAGCCCGCCGCCCTGAAAGCCACCATAGAGCCCCGGGTGAAAAACGGGGAGATAGTCCTGGAGGGCTTCTGCCCCGGCGGGGACGAACTGAGGGACATAAACCAGATAGTCATAACCGCCTGCGGCTCCGCCTACCATGCAGGCTATGTGGGCCGCTATATTATGGAGGAGCTCTGCCGCATACCCACCAGGGCGGAGCTGGCCAGCGAGCTGCGCTACAGCAGGCCCATCATCGACGGGCACACCCTCCTGGTGGTCATCTCCCAGTCGGGGGAGACGGCGGATACCATAGCCGCCCTGAAGGAATGCAAGGCCCTGGGGGCCAGGAGTCTGGCCATAGTGAACGTGGTGGGCAGCACCGTGGCAAAGCTGGCGGACAGCGTGCTCTATACCTGGGCCGGGCCGGAGATAGCCGTGGCCACCACCAAGGGCTATACCACCCAGATAGCCGTGCTGGAGCTGCTGGCGGTGTACATGGCCCGGAAGCTGGGCCGCCTGGACGACAGGCGCTATAAGCAGCTGCTGCGGGGCATCTGCGCCCTGCCGGAGCGCTGCCAGCGGGCCATAGACCTGAACCGCCGGGTGGAGAAGCTGGCCGGGAAGCACTATAAGAAAAGCTCCCTGTTCTACATAGGCCGCAACCTGGACTATGCGGTGGCCATGGAGGCCTCCCTGAAGCTCAAAGAGATTAGCTACGCCCATTCCGAGGCCTATGCCGCCGGGGAGCTGAAGCACGGCACCATCGCCCTGATAGACGAGAACCAGCTGGTGGTGGCCCTGGCCTGCCACAACGCCCTTTTCGACAAGCTGGTGAGCAACGTGAAGGAAGTTAAGGCCCGGGGCGCCCAGGTGCTGGCCCTGGCCCGGGAGAGCCAGCGGCGTATTTTTGCCGAGGCGGACCAGGTGCTGCTGGTGCCGGAGACCGACGAGCTGCTCATGCCCATACCGGAGATAATACCCCTGCAGCTCTTTGCCTACTATGTGGCAAAGGCCAAGGGCTGCGATATAGATAAACCCAAGAATCTTGCAAAATCAGTCACCGTAGAATAGACTAAGGAGGACAAGGGTATTGAAGGACAGATATGACAATCCCCTGTGCCGGCGCTATGCCGGCAGGGAGATGCAGGAGATCTTCTCTGACGACAGGAAGTTTTCCACCTGGCGTAAGCTCTGGGTCATATTGGCGGAGAGCGAGAAGGAGCTGGGCCTGGATATAAGCCAGGAACAGATCGACGAGATGCGTGCCCACCTGTATGATATAGACTATGAGACCGCCCGCAAACGTGAGGCGGAGGTGCGCCACGACGTCATGGCTCATATCTACACTTACGGCCTTGCCTGCCCCAAGGCAAAGCCCATCATCCACCTGGGAGCCACCAGCTGCTATGTGGGTGACAATACCGATATCATTCTTCAAAGAGACGCCCTGCGGCGCATACGTCTGCTGCTGCTGAACGCCATAAAGGCCACCGCCGACTTTGCGGAGAAATATAAGGACCTGCCCACCCTGGCCTACACCCACTTCCAGGCCGCCCAGCCCACCACTGTGGGCAAGCGGGCCACCCTGTGGATGCAGGATCTGGTGCTGGACCTGGAGCAGCTGGACTTCTGTCTGAGCAATCTTAAACTTCTTGGCTGCCGGGGCACCACCGGCACCGGTGCCAGCTTCCTGGAGCTCTTCGGGGGCGACGGGGAGAAGGTGAAGGCCCTGGAGAAAAAGGTGGTGGAGAAGGCCGGCTTCACCGGCGCCTATGCCGTCAGCGGCCAGACCTACACCCGTAAGGTGGACTACTTCACTTTGTCCGTGCTCTCCGGCATAGCCCAGAGCGCCCAGAAATTCTCCGGCGACATAAGGCTCCTGTCCCATCTCAAGGAGTTTGACGAGCCATTTGAGGAAGGGCAGGTGGGCTCCTCCGCCATGGCCTATAAGCGAAACCCCATGCGCAGTGAGCGCATCGCTTCTCTTGCCAAGTTCGTCATTGCCGACGCCATGAACCCGGCCATGACCGCCGGTACCCAGTGGCTGGAGCGCACCCTGGACGACTCCGCCAACCGGCGCATAAGCATACCTGAGGCCTTTCTGGCTGTGGACGGCATACTGACCCTGTATATAAACGTCATCAGCGGAGTCAAGGTATATCCCAAGGTGATTGAGAGACACTGGAACGAGGAGCTGCCCTTCTTTGCAACGGAGAACATCCTCATGTACTGCGTGAAGAAAGGCGGAGACCGCCAGACTCTCCATGAGGCCATCCGGGAGCACTCCGTGGCCGCCGGCAAGGCCATCAAGCAGGAGGGGGCGGCCAACGACCTGCTGGACCGCATAGCCGCAGACCCGGTGTTCAATCTCAGCCGCAGCGAACTGGACCAGATAATAGCCGACAGCTGCTTTACCGGCATGGCTGTGGAGCAGACCGAGGACTATGTGAAGGAAGTCCGGCAGCTGCTGGAGGACAATAGGGCATTTCTTGAAGAAAAAATCAGTGCAAATATAAATGTATAATAAAAGGGGATAATTCAAATGCTGAGCGCAATCGTTGGAATCAACTGGGGAGACGAAGGCAAGGGCCGCATGGTGGACCTGCTGAGCTCCGACTTTGACGTGATATGCCGCTATCAGGGCGGCAATAACGCCGGCCACACCGTGGTCAATGACAGAGGCACCTTCATATTGAACCTGCTGCCCTCCGGCATACTGAGGGAGACCACCGTAAACGTCATGGGCAACGGCATGGTGGTGGACATCGAGCACCTGGTGGGGGAGATAGGCCGCCTTACCGAGAAGGGCATATCCATAACGCCCGACAATTTGAAGATAAGCGAGAAGGCCATAATCTGCCTGCCCTATCACCGCCTCCAGGACGTGATGGAGGAGGAGCGCCTGGCGGACAAGAAGTTCGGCTCCACCCGCCGGGGCATTGCCCCCGTGTACTCCGATAAGTACAGCAAGAAGGGCATCCGCATGGAAGACCTCTACGATATGGACAGCCTTGCAGGCAAGGTGAAGGATATCGTGGAGTGGAAGAACATCACCGTCACCGGCTATGGCCATGAGCCCATAAAGGCCGAGGAGATAATGGATTGGCTGAGGAGCTACGGAGCCCAGGTCCTGCCCTATGTCACCGACGTGGTAGGCTACCTGAACGAGGCCATTGCCCAGGGCAAGAACATCATGTTCGAGGCCCAGCTGGGCGCCCTGAGAGATATCGACTTCGGCATCTACCCCTACACCTCCTCTTCCCAGACCCTGGCCTCCTACGCCACCACCGGCGCCGGCATCCCCGGCAAGAAGCTGGACGAGACCGTGGGCATCATGAAGGCCTATTCCACCTGCGTGGGCGAGGGGCCCTTCACCGCCGAAATGTTCGGCGAAGAGGCGGAGAAGCTGAGAGCCGCCGGGGGAGAGTACGGCGCCGCCACCGGCAGACCCAGAAGAGTGGGGCCCTTTGATGTGCCTGCCTCCCGCTACGGCGTTCAGGTCCAGGGCGCCGATGCTATAGCCCTGACCAAGATGGACGTGCTGTCCTATCTGGACAAGATCCCTGTGTGCGTGGCCTACGAGGTGGACGGCGTGCGTACCGAGAGCTTCCCCTCCGGCGACAGGCTGGAGCGGGCAAAGCCTGTGATAGAGTATGTGGAGGGCTTCGGCGATGTGTCCGGCTGCCGCAAGGTGGAGGACCTGCCCAAGGCCGCTCTGGACTATATCCGCTATCTGGAGAAGGCCGTGGGCTGCCCCATCAAGTATGTGTCTGTGGGCGCAGGCCGGGACGAGTATATAAAGATGTTCTGAGCCCTGTTCTGCAGCCGGGCTTTGCCCGGAGGGAAGGAGAACGCAATGAGAGACTATAAGAAGGAATTTGAAGGCCGGGTGGCCTTTGTAAAGCAGCTGCTGGCCGAGAGCGGAGCCAAGGGCATAGTCTTCGGCAACAGCGGCGGCAAGGACTCCGCCCTGGTGGGCATCATCTGCAAGGCCGCCTGTGACAATACCCTGGGCGTCATCATGCCCTGCTCCTCCAATCGCAACTACGGGCTGGACGCCAGGGACGGGGAGGAGCTGGCCCGGCAGTACGGCATCGAGACCAGGCTGGTGGACCTGACCCCCGTGAAGGAGGCCATGCTCTCCCAGCTCAGCTCCGCAACCCAGGTCAATAAGATGGCGGATGTTAATATTGCTCCCCGCCTGCGCATGACCACCCTTTATGCCATTGCCGCCAGCGAGGGCCGCCTGGTGGCGGGCACCGGCAACCGCAGCGAGGCCTATGTGGGCTACTTCACCAAGTGGGGAGACGGGGCTCACGACTTCAACCCCATCAGCGACCTGACGGCCACTGAGGTCTTTGAGTTCCTCCGCTATCTGGATGCCCCTTCCTGCATCATAGACAAGGCTCCTTCCGCCGGCCTCTTCGACGGGCAGACCGACGAGGATGAGATGGGCTTCAAGTATGCGGAGCTGGATGAACTGCTGCTCACGGGCCACACCAACGAGAAGGCCATGGCCATAATAGAGCGTATGCACCGGGGCAGCGAACACAAGCGCAGACCCATCAGAAGCTTTGACAAGGGCTGAGCTCAGCCCCTCGGGGCGGATAAATGACATATTAAAAAATTGTGCATCCGGAAAGATGCACAATTTTTTTACAATTAAAGCCGGAACATATCGCCGGGAACATAGTCTAATAGAGCGTAAGCCGGAGGAAGAGAGCTCGCCTCCCGCTGCAAAGAAAAACTGACAAGCCAAGTGATTTTAAAACTTTAAAAGGAAAAGGAACGACAAAATGAAAAAATCTGTTATTGCCCTTCTTTTGATAGCGGCCCTGCTTTGCGCAGGCTGCGGCAGCACTGCCGCCCAGCCCACCGAGACCCCGTCTCAGACCGAGACTCCGGCTGTCACAGAGACCCCCGAACAGACCGAGATGCTCGCCGATGAGGGCGAGGACTCTGTGGTGACGGAGCCCATGGCAAGCTACATTGCAAACCAGGTGACGGTGACTCAGGTACTGGATGAGATGATCCAGACTACCACCGACGTAAATGATGCGGAGAACTATGAGAACACCATCAACTATGTGCCCGGCGAGGACACCCTGGTGTTTGACGCCCAGGGCAATCAGCTCACTATAGGCGACGTCAAGGCCGGTGATCTGCTCACCGTTTATACCGGGGCCTTTACTCCTGCGCCCCTTATTATGCCCCCTCAGTACCAGGCAGAGATAATCATCATTGAGGACCCAGAGGCTGAGAGCCCCGTCTTCACCTGTGCCGATACCTTCATCGCCGACGAGGACGGCATGTTGGTGGGCCTTGGCAATACTCTGGCTCTCAATATGAGCGATGAGGTAGAGGTCGTGGATAGGGACGGCCAGACCTGCGAGGCTGAGCTGGAAAACATGGATCTGCTGGTGTTCTACGATGTGTCCACCAGGAGCATCCCCGCCCAGACCACGCCTATTAAAGTGGTGCTTCTGGGCCAGAATGAGCTGGCTCTCTCCAACATGAACGCCCAGTAAAACAGAAAACATGACGGCAAGGGGTGCGGCTGATAGACCGCACCCCTGTTTATATTATTTCTCTCTGACTTTGGCGGACTGCGCCCACACCGGCGTAGAACAGCAGCCAAACTGCAGCCAGCTCCAGTGCTGCTCCGCAGCCATGGAACATCAGCCAGGCGCCGGAAAACAGCAATGCTCCTCCCGTTATAACGCTAAGAAAATTGCAGAGCCGGGCGCCTGCAGTTTCACCTAAAAGGACGCTGCTAAGGGCATAAACTATGCGCCCGCCGTCCAGCGGCAGAGCGGGGAGCAAATTGAAAAGGGATAACAGCAGGCTCACTCCTGAGCTCAACTCCAGCCATGCACTGCCGAGACCTTCCGCAAAAACAGAGGCAGCCATGGCATACATAAGCCCGAACAGCGGCCCTGCGGCTGCTGCCACAGCGTGGCCCAGAGCCCCGGTGTATCCGCTGTATCTGATGCAAAAACCCTTCAGTTCCACTCTGAAACCGTTTATGCGCAGGCCCAGCAGACGCAGGGTAAAGATATGGCCCAGCTCATGTATGATGACCGGTATGAGGATCGCCAGGATCTTGTCCACATCAGCAATGAAGTAAATAAGGGCTGCCAACAATATGGCGGCGGTGCCGCTCTCAAAACGCTCAGTTTTCATAAATAATACTCCGGGTTTAAATAGGAGCCTTGATACATAAGCTCAAAGTGCAGATGGGGACCGGTGGCCTTCCCTGTCTGCCCGGCATGACCCAGCAGCTGTCCCATTTCCAGCTCCTGCCCCTTCTCCACAGCCAGACTGTCCAGATGGGCGTACAAGCTGGAGAAACCATCGGCATGGCTGACTATGCAGTAATTGCCGTATCCCTCGTCCGTTCCCGCAAAGCGCACCTGCCCGTCTGCAAAAGCCAGCACCGCCTGGCCTTCGTCGGCAGCCAGATCGATCCCGTAATGAAAAAGGGATTCCCCTTCAACGGGATGCTCCCTGTAGCCGAAAGGGGAGGATACCGATACAGGCACGGGACTCACATGTTCAAAGGGGAGGGTCGGCATGTCCGCCGCAGTATTATCCGCTGAAGCTTGTTCAGGGAAAACGATTTTTCTTCCGGCCGAAAGTGTTTGGTTATAGGAATCCTTTGAGGCAGGATAGGGTGAAGCGGAAGCGGTGCCCGACAGCTCTCCGGCCGGAATCGTATCAGTCTGCCCATAACTAGGGGACTTAATATATTCCAGGGCCTGAACCAGACCGCTGTCCAACTGGCCGCAGCTCAGGGAGCGACCTATGGCCTGTATAGCTCCGCTGTAGTCGTTGCCGCTGCAGAGGATGTCCACGGCCTCCTGGCGCAGCTGTGCAGGAATTTGAGGGAAGCACAGCTTCACGGCGCTGAGGCATATGAAGAGAGCCGAGGCCAGATATATTTTGTATTCCCGCATTGCGCCACCTCCCTGAAAATATATATATTGCCTGGACATGGCGGATATGAGGTATCTTTTACTTGACAAGGAGGGCTCTGATAATTATAATATAATGGCTGTGCAGAGAGGCTTTCAAAAACACATGGGCCTAAGGTGCAGGCCTACCGGTATAAATGAATATCTGATTTCGGGGTGTAGCGCAGTTGGTAGCGCGCATGGTTCGGGTCCATGAGGCCGGGAGTTCGAATCTCCCCACTCCGACCAGCGCCGGAGCAAAGTTCACTTTGCTCCGGCGTCTTTTTGCCTATGGGTAAAAACGTCATCCGCCCGCTCCCTTGCTCATCTTCTCCAAATCGAACCTGCTGACGCCGGGCTTCGATTTGGTTTTTCTTTTTTGAGAGCCTCATGTCCTAAGGACACTCCGATCATTTCGGAGGTGCTATGCCGGCTGATAATTACAATAAACACAGAGAGAGCAGTGCCAGTGAACATATCTGTCCGACCGACAAGCACCCGCTTTGATGGTCCGGACCATCATCTAATTCCATTGATCATTCATAATCAGCTCTCGTAAAGTTTGCATCGAAACATCCACAGAAGCGATTTCGTCTGCGCACCTTTTCAATTCACTCCGAATGGTTTTTTCATGTTCAATGTTTTTCTTGTACTTCATCTGATGCTCCAACGCCGCCCAGAAATCAATGGCAATGGTCCTCAACTGTATTTCTGCCATAAGCTTCTGGCCGGATGACAAAGGAAAAGACAGGACCAAATGTAAGCTCCGATACCCGTTGGGCTTTGGATAGGAGATATAATCCTTTGTTTCAACGATCTCAAATTCATGGCGTGTCCTTAGCCAGCCGGCTATCTTATAGACATCATCCAAAAAGGAACATACGATTCGCAGGCCAACGATATCATGCATATGGGTAAGCGCAGATTCACTATCTGTAGGGAGGCCTCTCTGCTCCAATTTACGCATCATGCTGTCCGGCTGTTTTATTCTGGATTTGCAATATATGATTGGTTCTACGCCGTTTGGGTAACTATATGTGGGATAAGCACGGATCAAATTCAATAAGGTTTGCTCAATATATTTCAGACTGAAAAGAGCTTCGCCGTAGTACTCTTCATAAGTCAAGACCATCGTTCTCCGTTTTGATATTTTTGATTTTTCTCTTAGAACAGATAAAATATAGAATGATGCCGGCCAGAGAAAATAGAATTCCAAGTATCCAGTAAAGTGAAACAAGCCGGTTTGTAGTACCGTAGATCTCCAGCGCCCCTTGAAACAGGCTGCCTGCTGTCAGAGCAGCTATACCGGAGTGGTACAAATTACAGGACAAGCTGTTGGGAATGGGCATTCCACAAAAAATGATCCCGAAGAAAGGCAGCGTGCCGCCAACTAAAGGAAATACAAAAGCATACAGCATAAAATAGGAATACACCTCATGGCTGAAATACTCGTATACTGCGCCAAAAAGTATGCAGAATATTGAAATAAACAGATAGATAAAAGCCGTTATTACAATACTTTCCATTCTGTTAATAGCCGATGTAGACAATGTCGCTCACGCTCCTTTCTTTGATGCTTCGTCCGCTGGTTGTAGGATTGTTGATCACTTCGCCATTGAAATACATGGTCGAGGAGCCTCCGCCATCAAGATTGTAGGCAGTCACTGCGCCGAGGTTTTTCATAAATTCCGCCAGCTGCGACAGTGACAGACCGGCGCTTTCATCCGTCCTGCCGTCAGAGACCACAAACACATAGTGCAGCTCATCGATAATACCTATTGCAGTTCGTGGATTGCTTGTTTTGGCTTTTCCCACTTCATCATCTTCCGAGACGACCACCGTGCCGCTGTCTATCAACGCAGGACCAAAGGATAAAATCTGCTGTGCGCCGTCTGCAAGGAGCTGCTCGGCAGTAAGGTCCGTTTCGTTAATAATGGAAAAACTGCCGTCGTTATAGATAACAAGGTCCACCTGCCCCGAGGCCGCTGTATTTCGGTAGAGCACTCCGTTGCGCAGAACATAGCCCTCTTCCTGTGCGCCGTAATAATCGCCGTTAATGGCCAGAATAGCGCCTGCACTTTCTGCTATCTCGGAAGTCTTTTCCGTCACATTGCGCCCATAGGCGTTTTGCGCAAAGGCTGTCTGAAGATATTCCGGGGAGGACAGTACAATATCTGCGACGTAAATGGAAGTGTCATATTCCCTGTATTCCGTGATCGTGATCTGAATGTTTTCATCGCTATAGGAAGTTTCCGAGATTACAAAGTCCGTGTCGGAAAGCGTTTCGCTGTTCTGCTCCATATAGGCTGCAGCGGCGCTGCCTCCTCCTCCGCTCTCCGTCTCTGCCACCACAGTATACACTCGGGTGATTATAAACGTATCCATGGCAAGATAGACTGTAAATGCGATTAGGAAGAAGCTGTAGAGAACAGCCCACCAGTGTTGTCGTATCAACATGAGATTTCACCTCTTTTCTTCCTGTTTCTCTTAAATTTTCCCTGCATTCTTCCTTCTAATTATGCCGGGACCAAAGCAAGCCAGAAGATTCTGGCCCCCTTGCACATTATCTATAGCTAAAATAATTACAGCTCCTGCCCAAAGCACATGTCTGGACAGGAGCCGTAAATTAATGTCTGCTGCGGCCCTGACCAGTGCCGGCTTGACCACCCATATCGCCGCCTATACCTGCTTGAGCGCCTATATCACCGCCCGGACCCGCTTGAAGGCCCGTATCGCCGCCTATACCTGCTTGCGCACCCATGTCGCCGCCCAGACCTGCTTGAGCGCCCATGCCGCCGCCCATCTGGCCCGGATTGTTTTCTGAGCCGTCATTGGTGGTAATATCGCCGCCGTTATTGGAATATGTGCCGTCGCAGTCGATAGCGGTGTTTCCGCTTCCGTTGCAGGTGAGATTCAGCGTGCCACCGTTGATGGTAAGGCTGCCGTTGGAATCAATACAGTCGCCGGTAGAGACGATTACAAAAGTGCCTCCGTTTATAATTATGAAGCTGTCAGACGAGGCAGAAAACTGCTCCTGCGCAGCATATCCACCGCCAAAACCGGAACTGTCTGCGCCGCCGGCCGAATTGATGCCGTCATCCACAGAAGTAATGTCGAAGCTGCCGCCATCGATGGTAACCGACAGGCCTTCTATCCCTTCATAGCAATAGGAGATCGTGAAGGTACCATTTTGAATTGTGACGGCGGAATCCGAATGCACGGCATCATCGCCGCTTTGCAAACTATATTCGCCGCCGGCAATTAAAATATCTCCGCCTGCATGGATGGAATCATCTGCCGTGTCCAATATGAAGCTCCCTTCAAAAATGGTGATCGTCCCGTCGGCTTTGATCCCTTTTTGACTGACAGAATCTTCTTCCGCTGTGATGGCCTGAGCTTGGAAATTGCTGCCCTTCCCGGAGCTGAATGTGCTTGCCGTCATAACGACGCTTGCGCTGCCATCGCCGGTAGTAATCGTGAAGGAACCGTCTTCAATTTGCAGGTAAGAACTGGCACTTATTCCGTCGCCGTCAGCTGCAATGGTAAAGGTTCCGCCTGCAATATAGAGATAGCCCAGACTGGTATCATCCGTATTTTCTGCATGTATGCCGTCTTTCCCGGATGTGATTGTGTATGTTCCACTTGCAATTCGTACGCTGTCCTTGCCGGAAAGACCGTGACTTGCCGCCGTTATGACATAGGTCCCGCTGGTGAGTACCAGATCATCTTTGGATACGATACCGTGCCCGGCAGCCGCATTGATAGTCAGTGTTCCCGAACCGTTCAGGGTCAAATCGGATTTAGAGAAAATTACGGCATCGATGTTGTTGTCGTCGATGGCAACATATTCTCCGCCGTTGGACAAGGTGTTTTCTGAGCCGGGGGCGGTGGTAATAAAAACCTTGTCCGCCTCCAGAATATAAATAGCGGCGGAAGTATCGCTTGTGATCTGTACTCCATTCAATACCAGCTGCACCTTATCGGTGTCCTCGGCATTTACGACGACCATGCCGTTACTCAATGTGCCTGAAAGAATGTAGGTACCCTCATCGGTAATGGTAACCGTGCTGTCGGAGATCTGTACAGCATTCGAACTGCAGGAAGCGCTGTCGCCAGAGAGGGTTATCAGCACGCAGCTTTCCTCATCATAACCGATCTCCAGATCCCGATCCGTAAACATTTCCGACGAGCTGGCGGTCGATATGAACGTTGTCATTTCGGTTTGAACTGTTTGTGAAGAGGTGCTTGCTGTTTCAGCAGCACCTGCAGAGCCACATGCTGAAAGAGTGAACAGAGCTGTTAAAACCAACAGCAATAATGCTTTTTTCTTCATTTGTATACCTCCTTTACAATTCGCCATTCAAGGTTTCCTGGGCGGAAATCGAAATCTCAAGGTTTCCATTGCGGCAGCGAAGTCTGTCGATCAATTCCTTCTCTTTTGCGGTGGCTTTTAATGTAAGATTATAGGTGAGGCGGAACAGGCTGCCCATGTTGGTGGTTTTTACCATTGTCAGTTCATGGGAGGATGCATACTTGTTCAGAATCGGTTCGAAGACATCTGTGTAGTCCAGATCCTCCGGAATAGTAATGTGCAGAGTTTTATACAGTGCAGAGTTCTTTTTTGCCCCAAAATCCAGACAGCTGTACAGAGCACTTGCAAAGCCGAGAAGTACAGCACACAAGAATGCGTAGCCAAGATACCCCATTCCAACAATCAGCCC
This sequence comes from Candidatus Limivicinus sp., assembly GCA_048417135.1. Classification (GTDB taxonomy): domain Bacteria; phylum Bacillota; class Clostridia; order Oscillospirales; family Oscillospiraceae; genus Limivicinus. The sequence goes on from DBFSDV010000057.1 coordinate 32,110, forward strand.
GGTACCCATGGCGAGAAAAATTGCGCCGATCTCTTTTGCCGAACCGGGAGCAGAACGGAACCGAACAAGGCTGAATGCCCCTGCGACTGCAACGCCGGTGCCGACATTCCCATTCACCATCATAATGACCACACAAACTACGGCGGGGAGCAGTGCAAGCGTTGCCACAAAGCTTTTGGTATATCTGGTCCCATACATATAGAATAACGCCAGTATCAGCCCAATAACCAATGCGCTTCCAACACAAAGGAAAAAATCGCCCAAAGTAATGACACTGGTCACGTCCGTATCAAACAGCCCATGAAACAAATTAGCAAACATGGTAAGCCCCCCTTGCATTATCCATTTCGGACGCCGTCATCATTTGCTGGCAGTCAGGCCGGCATAAAGATTGCCGGGTCAACCATAAACCGCCAGTATCGAATTTAGTATTCTGAATCATGGTACGTCCATATCTGTCATGCTTCATATAGGGCCTGATTGCCTGTAAAATCGCCATCTTCTGCTGTGCCGTAGGCAGGTATTTGATTTTGCACCGTTTGAAGGCTGCCTGATATGCCATTGCTCTATCTCCTCTCTTCATTTGCTTGTTCAGACTATTAATGATTCGATCAGGTCCAATACTTGGGAAATGGGGATAGCATAACCCATGCCCTCAACATCCGTAGAGGCAACTTTTGCAGTATTGATCCCTATCAGCTGGCCGTCCATATTGAGCAGAGCGCCGCCGCTATTGCCTGGATTGATGGCCGCATCCGTCTGAATGTATGAGGATGCACCCGTATCCGTGCTGATCGAGCGATCCAATGCGCTGACAATGCCGGTGGTTACGGACTGCCCATATCCAAGGGCGTTTCCAATTGCAACGACCTGTTCGCCTACTGCCAGTTCATTTGAATCACCAATGGCAACAACGGATATCTGGGAGAGCGTTTCCGAGGACATTGTGCCGAGGGATACTCTTAACAAAGCAATATCCATTGATTCATCGTAACCGCAGAGCTCGGCCTCATAGGTCCGGCTGTCCGCAAATGTGACGGAAAGTGTTTTGGCCCCTTCCACCACATGGTAGTTGGTCACCATATACAAATATGCGTCATTGGCGCAGATGATCACGCCAGAGCCGCAGCTGGTGGTCTCCTGCAGCTGCATTTGGCCACGCCCATTTCGGCCAAACTGTCCAAAATAGCTTTGAACCTCCTGGACAGAGATGTTCGTTACCGCTACGACGGAGGTCAAGCCCTGCGCAGCAATCTCTGAAACATCCAGAGACTGGCTTGTTTCGGCAGAATCGGAGGAATACGACAGTTCGGAAAATGTGATGCTGTCGTTCTGAAGCATGTGCAGATGCTGTATCATCTGCGCATTTTCCAACAGAGTGTTTACGCTATAAAACGCTCCGCCGGCTATACTTCCGAAGATCGCTGCGCAGAAAGCAGTGGCAACGATCTTTCTCCAAAAACGTTTCTTTTTCCGCCGGACCTTATTGACACTATAGTCCTGAACTGTCTGCTCTGAAGCGGGGAGCTCATAGCCCGAAGAGATATATTCCTGATCGTCACACATATGACCGACTCCTTTCAAAACCTCATTCAGCAGGATGCTCTGGCATTCCTTCTGTTTGGCCACAGTATAAGATCAAGACCTTAGATAAACTTTAACCTGCAACTTAATTCAACTTAAAAATGGGCAGAGCTATCCTGCAGAAAAGACGCCGTCCCAAAAGGAATGGCGTCTTTTCAAACATATTTACACTTCAACCCAGCTTTACAAAGGGAAGGTAGCCGTTATCATCAATGATTTATCATCCTGCGTGCTTGCCGTGATCTTTCCCTTATGGGTGTTCACTATGGCCGATGCAATAGAGAGCCCAAGCCCGTAGCCGCCGGTTTTGGAATTTCTCGATTTGTCCGTGCGGTAAAAGCGGTCGAACAAATGTGCCAGATCTTCTTTTGAAATTGATTCTACTGTGTTAAACACACTCAAATGAAGGGCATTTTTCTGCTTTTTTAAGGAAAGCTCGATTTTCCCTCCTGCATCGGAATATTTCACGGCGTTGTCCAACAGAATGGTTATCAACTGCCGCATGGCTTTTTCATCCCCGGTCATCGAAAGCATAGGCTGGATCTTACCTGAAATCGTTTTGTTATGCGTTTTTGCAAGTGCCTGGAAGGTTCCCAGTGTTTCCTCCGCCAGGTCGGAAATGGGGAATTCAATTTTTTCCACCTGCGGCTGCTCCTCCATACGCGACAGAAGAATCAGGCTGCTTGTCAGCTGAGCCAAGCGGCTTGTCTGGGTTTTAATATCGTGAAGCCACTCGTTTTCACCGATATCCATTTCCAACACTTCAGCATCTGCGTCAATTATGGTCAGCGGTGTCTTAAGTTCATGACCGGCGTCGGTAATAAACTGCTTTTGTTTTTCGTAGTTTTCTGAAAAAGGTTTCACGATACGACCGGAGAGGATGATCAACAGCAGCAGCACGGCCATTAGACCGATGATGCCAACGCCTGCGCTTGTGACTAAAAAGGTTCGGAAGGAACTCATTTCACGTCCATAGTCGAGAAAAATAATATGGATCTCATTTTCCGAGGGATATATGATGTACCGGTAATCTCCCACGAAGCCCCGGGAAGTCCCGGTACCCAAAACGGACTGGGCATATTCAACGGCAGTCTGCGTATCTACAGCAGCGATCTTTCCTGTGTTTACGGATATGATCGTTCCGTTTCCGGCAAGAAAGACTGAGAAATATCTGGATTCATAGGGCAGCTCGGGAGAAAGAAGACGATTGCCTTTTGGCGGCTCCTCGGTCGAAAAGAAGTCATCTTCCAAGTGTTTTCCAACGGGGAAATTACCATCATTGTCCTGCAGAATGGTCAGGATACTGTCAGCATCTGCCAAAATTTTTCTGTAATTCAAAACTCCCACGGCTCCAAAAATAACTGTCAGTACCAACAGTAAAGATACCATGGAAGCGAGGATAAGCTTAATGCGCAGTGTGCGTATCATACCTTTTCCTCCAAAGTATATCCGGCATTACGCATGGCTTTGATCTGAATGTCTGCATGCAGAGCCGTCAGTTTTTTGCGCAGATAAGAGATATACACCCACACCACATTTATTTCCGCTTCACTGTCATATCCCCAGATCTTCTCCATAAAACGCTCGGAGGAAATAAGATTTTTGGGATTGCTCATCAGCATTTCCATCATCTGAAATTCCTTGTTCGCCAATCGGTAGCTGCCTGATGGCGTGGAAAGCTCATATGTCGCACGGTCCAGGATGACGTTCCCAATTTTCAGCTGAGAATTTACCTGAACTGCCTGAGTTCGTGTCATTGCCCGAATGCGAGCCAGCAGTTCTCTTGAATTGAAGGGTTTTGTAAGATAGTCATTTGCACCGGCATCCAGACCGATCACCTTATCGTCCACCTCAGATTTTGCAGTCAAAAGCAGCACAGGGATCAGGTTTCCCTTTTTTCTCAATTCCCGCAGCACTGTGATACCGTCTATCTTTGGCATCATAATGTCAAGAATAACGCCATCATAATTATCCGCTTCCAAATACTCCAGCGCTTCTTGACCATCATATGCCGCATCGACAGAGTAATTGTTTCTTTCCAAAATAGTCGTCAGCGCCCTTGACAAGGCCTTTTCATCTTCGGCAAGTAAAAGTCTCATATTATCCACTCCTCTTCATTCCACAATCATTTGAAGGAAAAC